>NZ_JBKEBL010000334.1:0-19985 GCF_047973135.1 Paracoccus sp. (in: a-proteobacteria) | reverse complement strand
TCAAGACCGACGATCCGGACGGAATCACCGATGTGATTATTTGTGTCAAGGAAGGTGAGAGGCCTTTTCCGATCTGTGAGCATTTCATTGATATCCCTCTTGCTGACATGAAACTGCACTATCGCCGCAGTCATTTGAAAGATTGGAAAACTTTGTCTGCGCAGGCCCGGGCGTTTTGGGACTGCGCCACAATATTTGAACCTGATAGCAAGTAAGGAAGTATCATGCCAAAGCCATTGACCGCCGCTCGCTTATCCATTCTCAAGGCCCATTCCGAGGCCGGTGATCGTATTGCCTAATATTCCCAGTTGGATGCGTGGGGATATGCCTATGCCGGGCTCGCTCTTGGTGTCGTAAATGCGGAACACGCGTGCGCGCGGAAATCAGGCGTTTGAATTCAGCAACAAGCCTGCGCCACATTCGGTTTGGTTCGTGGAGCGCGGAGATAACATACTGGTTCGCGGCGACATCGACGGCGACACTATTCCCGACTTTGCGATCATGGTGATGGATGTTGATGCGTTGACAGCAAGGGATTTCCTTTTGTAAGGCCAGCCCTGACCGTTCAGGTGTTCAGACGATCCGCATGAGCGGGTGCAAGGGGGCTGCCAGGCCCCCTTGCGGCGTGGATCAGGCCAGCATGCCCATCGGGTTTTCCAGATGAGTGACGATGGACTGAAGCAGTTGTGCCCCCAAGGCGCCGTCGATGACGCGGTGATCGACCGACAGGGTCATCGACATGACGTTGCGGATCACCACTTCGCCATTCTCGACCACCGGGGTCTGGATACCCGAGCCGACGGCAAGGATTGCGCCATGCGGCGGGTTGATGACCGCGTCGAAATTCTCGATCCCGAACATGCCAAGGTTCGAAATCGCGAAGCTGCCGCCCTGATATTCATGCGGGGCCAGCTTCTTGGTCTTGGCGCGGTTGGCGAGATCCTTCATCTCGGCGGACAGGGCGGACAGCGTCTTTTGCTGCGCGTCCTTCAGGACCGGAGTAAACAGCCCGCCATCGACCGCCACGGCGACCGCGACATCCGAGGGTTTCAGCTTCAGGATCCGGTCGCCTGCCCAGACTGCATTCGCGTCCGGCACCTCTTGCAGGGCAAGGGCACAAGCCTTGATGACAAAGTCGTTGACCGACAGCTTGATACCCCGCGCCTCAAGCTGCTTGTTCAGCATGGCGCGGAATTTCATCAGCTCGTCCAGTTTGGCGGAACGGCGCAGATAGAAATGCGGGATGGTCTGCTTGGCCTCGCCGAGACGGGCGGCGATGGTGCGGCGCATGCCGTCCAGCGCGACCTCGACAGTTTCGCGATCCGCGTACATCTTGAGGATCGTTTCCGCCGAAGGACCGGTCGGCGCGGCGGCCACAGGTGCGGCGGCTTTCGGGGCCGCAGCAGCGGCGGGCGCGGCACCGGGCTTTGCACTGTCCAGATCGGCCTTGACGATCCGGCCACGCGGACCCGAGCCCGTGATCCCGGCAAGGTCGATGCCCTTTTCTGCGGCAATGCGGCGGGCCAGAGGCGAGGCGAAGATGCGCCCGCCATCGGCGGTCCGTGGCGCAGTCGGGGCAGGGGCAGGGGCCGCAGCAGCAGCAGCGGGCGCGGCGGCGGGTGCTGCCCCGGATTTGGCTGCGGGGGCTGCGGCGGCTTTTGGGGCGGGTGCACTGCCTATGTCGGCTGCGCTTTCGCCCTCTTCCAGAAGGACGGCGATGGGGGTGTTCACCTTCACGCCCGCCGAACCTTCGGCCACGAGGATCTTGCCCACGACGCCTTCATCGACGGCCTCGAATTCCATCGTGGCCTTGTCGGTTTCGATTTCGGCCAGAATGTCGCCCGAGGAAACGGTATCGCCCTCTTTCACCAGCCATTTGGCCAGCGTGCCTTCCTCCATGGTCGGAGAAAGCGCGGGCATCAGGATTTCTGTCGGCATGTCGCGTTCTCCTTAGCGGTAGGTCACTTTTTTCACCGCCTCGACGATCTCGGGCACGGTGATCAGCGCGTGTTTTTCCAGATTGGCGGCATAGGGCATGGGCACGTCCTTGCCGGTGCAGTTGATCACCGGGGCGTCCAGATAATCGAAGGCGTTTTCCATGACATAGGCAGAAAGGTGGTTGCCGATGCTGCCCACCGGGAAACCTTCCTCGACCGTGACCAGGCGATTGGTTTTTTTCACCGATTCGATCACCGTGCCATAGTCGAGCGGGCGCAGGGTGCGCAGGTCGATCACCTCGGCGTCGATGCCTTCGCCGGCCAGTGCCTCGGCGGCGTCAAGCGCATGCGCCATGCCGATGCCAAAGCTGACGAGGGTGACGTCCTTGCCCGGCCGCGCGATGCGGGCCTTGCCAAAGGGGATGGTGAAATCATCCATATCCGGCACCTCGAAGCTGCGGCCATAGAGGATTTCGTTCTCAAGGAAGATCACCGGGTTCGGGTCGCGGATCGCCTGTTTCAGCAGGCCCTTCGCATCCGCCGCGCTGTAGGGCATCACGACCTTGAGGCCGGGGATGGCCGCGTACCATGCGGCATAGTCCTGGCTGTGCTGTGCACCGACTCGGGCGGCGGCACCGTTCGGGCCACGGAACACCATCGCCGCACCCATCTGCCCGCCTGACATGTACAGCGTCTTGGCGGCCGAGTTGATGATGTGGTCGATCGCCTGCATGGCGAAGTTGAAGGTCATGAATTCGACGATCGGGCGCAGACCGGCCAGCGCGGCCCCGGTGCCGATACCGGCAAAGCCGATTTCGCTGATCGGGGTATCGACGACGCGGCGCGGGCCGAACTTGTCCAGCAGGCCCTGGCTGATCTTGTATGCGCCCTGATATTCACCCACTTCCTCGCCCATGAGGAACACGGTCTCGTCGCGAGTCATTTCCTCTTCCATGGCCTCGCGAAGGGCTTCGCGTACGGTCATGGTCTTCATCTTGGTGCCTTCCGGCCAGTCGGGGCTGGCATTGGCGGCGGGCGTCGCAGGTTCGGGCGCGGCAGCGGGGGCCGCAGCGACCGTCTGGGCCGGGGCGGCTGCGGCGGGTGCCGCCGCCGGGATGTTATCGGCGCTTTCGCCCTCTTCGACCAGCACGGCGATCGGGGTGTTGACCTTTACGCCCTCGCTGCCTTCGGCCACAAGAATCTTGCCAAGGATGCCTTCATCCACGGCCTCGAATTCCATGGTGGCCTTGTCGGTTTCGATCTCGGCGATGATGTCGCCGGATTTGACCGCGTCGCCTTCTTTTTTCAGCCATTTCGCCAGGGTGCCTTCCTCCATGGTCGGCGACAGGGCGGGCATCAGGATTTCGGTTGCCATTCGTCTTGCCCTCCCTCAGGCGTTCTCTTCGGCGTAGATATCGGTCCACAGCTCGGCCAGAGCGGGTTCCGGGCTTTCCTTGGCAAATTCCGCAGAATCGTTGACGATTTCTTTGATCTCCTTGTCGATCGCCTTCAGGTCATCCTCAGAGGCGTGCTTGCCTTGCAGCAGCAATTCGCGGACATGTTCGATGGCGTCGCGTTCGTCGCGCATCTTCTGCACCTCTTCGCGGGTGCGGTATTTAGCCGGGTCGGACATGGAATGCCCGCGATAGCGATAGGTCATCACCTCAAGGATGTATGGCCCCTTGCCCGCGCGGCAATGCGCCACGGCCTTTTCGCCTGCCGCCTTGACGGCCAGAACGTCCATGCCATCGACCTGCTCGCCGGGGATGCCGAACGCCTCGCCGCGCCCGAACAGCGTGGTCGATTTGGTCGAACGCTTGACGCTGGTTCCCATGGCGTACTGGTTGTTCTCGATCACGAAGATGACGGGCAGTTCCCACAGTTCGGCCATGTTGTAGGTTTCATAAACCTGCCCCTGGTTGGCCGCGCCGTCGCCGAAATAGGCGAAGGTAACATTGTCATTGCCCATGTATTTGTCGGCAAAGGCCAGCCCGGCCCCCAGCGGAACCTGCGCCGCCACGATGCCATGGCCGCCATAGAAATGCTTTTCGCGGCTGAACATGTGCATCGAGCCGCCCTTGCCGCGCGAATAGCCCCCCTCGCGGCCGGTCAGTTCGGCCATGACGCCCCGCGCCTCCATGCCGCAGGCCAGCATGTGCCCGTGGTCGCGATAAGAGGTGATGCGCTTGTCGCCCTCTTTGGTGGTGGCTTCCAGTCCGACGACGACGGCTTCCTGACCGATATACAGGTGGCAGAACCCCCCGATCAGGCCCATGCCGTAAAGCTGACCGGCCTTTTCCTCAAAGCGACGGATCAGCAGCATGTCGCGGTAGTATTTTAGCAATTCGTCCTTGGATGTATTGGACGCCGCCTGCTTTTTGGCTGCGGGTTTCCTTGCCATGCGGGCAATCCTCCTGAGTGCTGGTTCGGGATAGTTCAGCGTTAAACTATCCGTAGCGCATCACGTGAGGGGGTGCAATCCGGGAAACGGAGAGGGGCTGAATCGCTAACGGATGATGATTTCGTCGGAGCGGATCAGGCCCAGAACGCTGCGCGCGCGTTCGTCCAGAAGGTCAAGATCCAGATACTCGTCCGACAGCCGACGGGTCAGATTCTGCATCTCATCCACCTGCGCACGCAGCGTTTCGCGTTCCTTGATCAACTCTTCCGTCTCGGCCTCGATCTGGACGCGGCGCAGGATGCCCGACGGACCCTGCACGGCGGCAAAGGCGAAATACAGGCCCAGAACGAAGGCGAGAGCAAGGAAGATGGTGGAACTGATCGTGAAACGCTGCGACATGACGGGCTGCTTTTTTAGATTTGCGCGATCATGCCACAAGGGGGCGGGGGGGGGAATCCCCTCATTTCTGACTGGCGAAAAGGTCGCCAAGACGCGCGGCCTCGTCGGCCAGTCCCCAGGGCGGATTCAGAATGAACATGCCCGATCCGATCATGGAATGCCCGGCGCGGACCGGTGGAAAGGCGACCTCGGACAGCAGTGCATCGCCGTGGTCGGCGCAAAGGGTGTCGATCATCGGCTGATGGCGCCGGTCGGTCAGAACCGGATACCACAGCGCGATCACGCCGACATTCCACTTTCGGGCGATCTGGCCGATCTGGCGCGGGATCGCGGCGTAGTCGGCCTTGACCTCATAACTTGGGTCGATCAGCAGCAGGCCGCGGCGGGGCGTCGGCGGGCAGAGTGCCTGCGCCATCGCGAAACCGTCCCGTTGGTGAATGCTGGCGAACCCGGCCGTTTGCCGCAATGCGGCATGTTCGGCGGGGTGCAGCTCGGCCAGGAAGGCGCGGTCGTCCGGACGCAGGAAATGCCGCGCGATCAGCGGCGATCCGGGATAGGCATCCGGGCCATGCGTCTGACGCAGGGCCGACAGCGCCCGCAGCAGCGGATGATCCGCGGGTAGCCAGTTCCGCGACAGGGCGCGGGCGATGCCCGCCTGCGCCTCTCCGGTTTTCCGGGCCTCTGCGCTGTTCAGCCAGTAAAGCCCGCGCCCGGCATGGGTTTCCAGATAGGATAACGGCTTGTCCTTGCGGGTCAGGTAATCAAGCGCCGTCGCAAGCAGCGCGTGCTTGTGCAGATCGGCCAGATTCCCCGCGTGATAGGCGTGCTGATAGCTGAGCATGCCACGCCATAACCGCGTTCGGGGCTGTCAGAAAGGGGTGCCGGATAAAAATCGCGGCGGTGCCCAGGGAGGAGGAGAGGGGCACCGCCGCTCAACGCTGGCCCAGGGAGGAGGAGGGGCCGCGTATAGGCTGCGGTGAAGGCAGGGAGGAGGAGAAGCCCGCACCGCATGCGATGGACCGGGAGGAAGGGAGGTCCGTCGCAACTGCTTGCCGCAGACGAGGCGGCTATGGGATGCGGTGCCAGCCTGGGAGGAGGTTAGGGGCACCGCAGACGACAGGCGGGAGGAGGGATGCCCGTCGTTTCGATTCGCCGCAAACAGGGCGGCTATATGTTCGCGGCGACCCCTGGGGAGGAGGAGCGGGGCCGCCGCTGGCATCCGAAGGCCCAGGGAGGAGGAGAGGGCCACGGTGCTAACCTTTTGCGACGCCCTCCGGGGAGGAGGAGAGGAGGGCGTCGCAGGATCCCGGCTCAGGGAGGAGTAGGCCGGGAAAGCGAATTCTTACTTCACACCATAGGCCGCTTCGTGGGCCAGACGGGTGATCATTGCCCGGCTGATGCCGAGATCGTTCAGTTCGCGATTGCTCAGGCCGTTCAGCTCACGCAGGGTCTGACGATAGACCACCCGGCGGGCACGGTTTTCCTGCATGCGCTCAATGGCGTTCAGCACCCGGGCACGAAAGCCGGTAACTGCGGCGTTGTGTGCTTTCACGGTGGTGGCCATTTCGTATTCCTTTCATGTATTCATCTTGCGTCTTGCCCGGATGGCCCGGCGCTTCGATGACACAAAGATGGGGCAAATGCTGCGCCTGCACAATACTCCTTTCGCGAATGCTGCCATGCAGCAAGCGCATGACTGGGCAGGTGCATATTCGCAACCGACTGCCAAAACTGTGATCAAAAGACAAACGTTACACCATGTTATCGCTAACGCTGCAAATGCGAAATCCGTTGCATTAAAGGCGCTTAGCAATGTCCGCATCGCGGTTGATCGGGGTGGTTGCCCGTGCTGCGCAGATGCAGCATCCTGTTGCCCGAGCAAGCAGCAAGGCCGATCACATGTCCGTAGACCGAAAAGTTGTCCTTAGGGAAATCCATGACATTGTTCTTCCGGGGGGTGGAACGCTGGAAAATGCCGATCTGGTGCGCGCGCTGAAGGTGGACGATGCGACCGTCAGTTTCGTGCTTGAGGTGGCGGGCGCGGATGCCGCCCGCGCGCTGGCTCCCGTCGAGGCCGAGGCGCGTCGGCGCCTGCTGGCGCTGCCCGGAATCGACAGGGTGAATATAGTGATGACCGCCGCCGCCGCACCGCCCCCCTCGCTGAAGATTGGCGGCCATCCGACACCGCAGGCCGGCCCGCAGCCGATTCCCGGCGTGCGGCACATCATTGCCATAGGCTCTGGCAAGGGCGGTGTGGGCAAATCGACGGTGACGTCGAATCTGGCCGTGGCGCTGGCGCGGGCGGGGCGCAGGGTCGGAATGCTGGACGCCGATATATATGGCCCCTCGCAACCGCGGATGATGGGCGTCTCGGGCCGGCCTGCCAGCCCCGATGGCCAGCGGATCGAGCCTCTGCGCGCACATGGAGTCACCATGATGTCCATCGGCCTGATGCTGAAAGAAGGCGAGGCGGTGGTCTGGCGCGGTCCGATGCTGATGGGCGCGATCCAGCAGATGCTGCAACAGGTCAACTGGGGCGAACTGGACGTGCTGCTGATCGACCTGCCGCCGGGAACGGGCGACGTTCAGCTTAGCCTGTGCCAGCGCGCACCCGTCACCGGCGCGATCATCGTTTCGACCCCGCAAGACGTGGCGCTGCTGGATGCGCGCCGTGCCATCGACATGTTCGGCAAGCTGAAAACCCCGGTGCTGGGGCTGATCGAGAACATGTCTACCTATGTCTGCCCGCAATGCGGCCATGAGGCGCATCTGTTCGGGCATGGTGGCGTAGCGGCCGAGGCGCAGGCGATGGGCCTGCCCTTCCTGGGTGAGCTGCCGCTGGAACTGGAAGTCCGCCTTGCCGGAGATTCGGGCCAACCCGTTGCCCTTGGGGATGGCGCGACCGCGCAGGCCTATGCCCGTCTGGCGGATCGGCTGGTTCAGGGCGGAATGGGCTGAAACCCGCGTCGGGACGGCAATGGGAATTTCAGGGAAAGCGATGAATGCGACGCCTTTCCCGCCATCCTGCCCCACCATCCTGCGCGTGTGATTCGCCGTGAATCCTGCGGTTTTGTAGGTATTTTTACCTAAAACGCAGATTTTTCTGCAAGGTTGCCGTAAGGTTCCGGGATTTTACGCCACCGCAACGACAATACTATATCTGGTATATATTACAAATTTGATTACTAAAAATTGCGATCCAGGGGTTGATTGTCCCGAGGATCCTGCGATTCTGCCCTGATTTATGTAGGAAATAACTGGCCGGATGGCGTAGAAATCCATTGCTTCCCGTAAATTCCCATGGCACAAGGGACTCGCGAAAGCGGGCAGTTAAGGGCGTCAAGAACCCGAAGGCGAAGCAGCTTCATACAGGCACCCGTTTTCACACAACGATCCGCCCGCGCGTGCGAGCAGCACCTTCCCCCAAGGTGGCGCGCGACAGGGCGGACATCCCCGGAAAAGGGGATCCCAGACTATGGGAACGAGGGCGGCGGATCGGGCAGTGGCAGCGGCCTGATCCGCCCTTTCCATTTCGGGCGACCGGAAGCAAGTGAGGCAAGGGCGGATACAGGGTGGCGCGCAAGTTCAGAGGCACAGAGACCGTCAAGGTTGATGGCAAGGGGCGGATTTCCGTTCCCGCCCGCATGCGCAAACAGTTCGACGCCTGCGACCCCGCATTTTCCACATCCAACACCGGTCGCACTCAGTTGGTTGCGGTCTATGGCCCCGAGTGGTGGAACTGGGTTGAACTTTATACAATTGATGCCATCGAGGAAATCGACGAACAGATCGATCGCCTGACGCGCGGCAGCAAGGAACGGCGCTGGCTGGAACAGTTGATGAACGGGCAATCCGTCGATCTTGAAATCGACCGCGAGGGGCGGCTGGTCCTGCCGCTGAAGCTGCGGGAAAAGCTGGGATTCGAGAATGGGACCGAGATCATGTTTGCGGCCTCGGGCGATTATATCAAGGCCTATCTGCCCGATTCGCCCCCTGCGGATGTCGAGGAATTGTACGAATACGAGGCCTCGAAGGGGCCTGGCTTCGATCCGCGCAGCTTTCTGGGCACCGAAGGCGAGGGCTGACCTATGGCCGCGCCACATATTCCGGTCCTGCTGAAGCCGCTTCTCAGGGCGGTCGAACCCGTGACGGGCCTGTGGCTGGACGGCACATTCGGGGCGGGTGGGTATAGCCGTGGCCTGCTGGACGCGGGTGCGGATGCGGTGATCGGCGTCGATCGCGATCCGTCGGTCTTTGCGATGGCAAAGGCATGGGCCGGGGAATATGATGACAAGCTGCGGCTGGTGCAGGGCACATTCTCGGAGCTCGATTCGCTGGCCGGGCAGGCGCTGGACGGCGTGGTGCTGGATCTGGGTGTCAGTTCGATGCAACTGGATCAGGCCGAGCGCGGCTTTTCCTTTCTGCGCGACGGGCCTCTGGACATGCGGATGGGCGATGACGGGCCGTCGGCGGCGGATTTGCTGAACGCGGCGGATGAGGCCCTGCTGGCCGATGTGCTGTATCATTACGGCGAAGAACGCGCCGCGCGCCGTATCGCGCGCGCCATCATTGCCGCCCGCCCGCTGAACCGGACGGCAGAGCTGGCCGAGGTCGTGGCCTCTTGCCTGCCGCGTGCCAAGCCGGGGCAAAGCCATGCGGCGACCCGCAGCTTTCAGGCGATCCGCATTTGGGTGAATGACGAATTCCGGCAACTGGTCGATGGGCTGGCCGCCGCCGAACGGGCGCTGAAACCCGGCGGCAAGCTGGCCGTGGTCAGCTTTCATTCGCTTGAGGATCGGATCGTAAAGCGTTTCATGCAGGCGCGGGCAGGCAGCGGGGGCGGCGGCAACCGCTATGCGCCGGTTCAGGACAGCGCGCCCGCCGCCTTTACCCTGCCATTCCGCCGCGCCATCGGGCCGGACCCCGATGAAATGCGGGACAATCCGCGCGCGCGATCCGCCCTGCTGCGGGTGGCGGTGCGCACCGATGCGCCCGCCGCCTTGCCGGACGAGGCAGTGCTGGCCATGCCGCGCCTGCCCGCGAAAGGGGGCCACTGATGCGTTCAATCTTCTGGCTGCTTTGCATCATGGCCGTGATGGGGCTGGCCTTCTGGGCCTATCAGGAAAACTATCGCACTCAGGCGGCGATCAGCGAAATGGGCCGCATTCAGCGCGAGATCGCCGGCCTGCGCGAGGATCTGGGTGTGTTGCGGGCCGAATGGGCCTATCTCAATCGCCCCGAGCGTCTGCGCGAGCTGGTCGATCTGAATTTTGAACGTTTACAGCTTGTCCCCGCCGAATCGGGGCAGTTTGTCGATCTTGGGCATGTCGATTACGCCAAGCCTTCTGCACCCGCCACGGATGAGCCCCCCCTTCAGGAGCAAAAGCCATGATCCGCACCCCCTTGCGCCCTCTGGCCCGCATCCTTCGCGCCCGCGAGCGCGGCGAAAATCCCGCCGAGATCGAGGCCGAGAACCGGCAGCGGCGCCGTGACGCCATCGAGGATTCGGCCCGCAGCCGTGCCGAGGGGCGGCTGATCCTCATCGCGACCTGCTTTATCCTCGCCTTCGTGACGGTGGGGGTGCGGATGGGCGCGCTTGCCTCGTCCCAGCCGACGGAACCGCGCGCGCAGGTGCTGTCCTCGCAGATCCTGTCGCAGCGGGCTGACATCACGGACCGGCGCGGGCGGGTGATGGCGACCAACCTTCTGACCCATTCGCTTTACGCCCATCCCCAGCAGATGATCGACCCGATCCGTGCGGCGCGCGGGCTGGCGAAAATCTTTCCTGATCTGGATCTTGCACGTCTGGAAAAAGATTTCACCGGACAGCGTACCTTCCTGTGGATCAAGCGCAAGATCAGCCCCGAGCAGATGCAGGCCGTGCACGATCTGGGCGAGCCGGGCTTGCTGTTTGGCCCGCGCGAGATGCGGGTCTATCCCAACGGGCATGTCGCGTCGCATATCCTTGGCGGCTCGGGCTTCGGGAATGAGGGCGTCAGCAGTGCCGAGGTTCTGGGCGTCGCCGGGGTTGAGAAGAACTTTGACGGCTGGCTGCGCGATCCAGCCAATAACGGCGCGCCTCTGGTCCTGTCTATCGACCTGACCGTGCAGTCAGCGATGGAAGAGGTGCTGCAATCCGGCATGACGATCATGAGCGCGAAGGGCGCGACCGGCGTGCTGATGGAGGTCGATACCGGCGAGATCGTGGCGATGGCCAGCCTGCCGGATTTCGATCCAAATGACCGCCCGCGCCCGCTGTTGAAGGGCGACCCCTCGGACAGTCCGCTGTTCAACCGCGCACTTCAGGGCCAGTACGAGCTTGGATCAACCTTCAAGATTTTTCCGGTCGCTCAGGCGCTGGATCTGAAGCTGATCAATCCGAACAGCGGCATCAATTCCTCCAGCCCGATGAAGATCGGCAAATATCTGATCCATGATTTTCATAATTACGGCAGGCAGCTTAGCGCGACGGATGTGATCGTGAAATCCTCTAACGTGGGGACGGTGCGGATCGCGCAGATGCTGGGCGTGGACCGGCAGAAGGATTTTCTTGCAAGGCTGGGCCTGTTCGCGCCCACCTCGGTCGAGATGGTCGAGGCACCGACCGGACAGCCGCTGGTACCCGCGCGCTGGCCTGCCGTGACATCGGCGACGGTGGCCTTTGGCCATGGCCTTGCCGCCAGCCCGGTTCATCTGGCCACGGCCTATGCGACCATCGCGAACCATGGCAAGCGGGTGCAACCTACGCTGATACACGGGCGCAAGCGGCCCGAGGGTGAACAGGTGCTGTCGCCCCGCGCTGCCGAGATGGCGATCAGCATGCTGCGGCAGGTGGTGACGCGCGGCACTGCCAAGCAGGCCGAGGTTCCGGGATACGAGATCGCGGGAAAGACCGGCACCGCCGACAAGCCGCGTCCGGGCGGCGGATATTACAAGGACCGGGTGGTCGCGACCTTTGCCTCGATGTTTCCGGCCAGCGATCCGAAATATGTGCTGATCGTCACGCTGGATGAACCCTCGGTCCGGAATGGCGGCGGCGAAAGCCGGACGGCGGGCATGACGGCGGTGCCCGTAGCCGCCGAGCTGGTGCGCAGGCTTGCGCCCCTGCTGGGCCTGCACGCGAAAAGCGATGAAAAGCTGCCGACTATCGCGCCGCGCTTTCTGGCGCGTGTTGAACCCGGCGCGGACGATGGGATAAAGCTCGTCTCGAACAAATGACGACGGAACGGTGAGGCAGGCGGTGAAAAAGCTGTCGCAGCTTGGACTGAGAGCAAAAGACGGGCGCGATCCCGGTATCACGGGCATTTCGGTCGATAGCCGGATGGTCAAGCCGGGCCATCTGTTCGCGGCCTTGCCGGGAACGGCGATGCACGGGGCCGAATTTATCCCCTATGCCCTGCGCATGGATGCCGTCGCGGTGCTGACCGACCGCGCCGGGGCCGAGATGGCCGCCGATGCGCTGGCGGCATGGGACGGGGCCATAGCCGTGGCCGAGGATCCGCGCGCCGCGCTGGCCGGGGCCGCCTCGCTGTGGTTCGAACGTCAGCCCGACCACGTCGTTGCCGTGACGGGGACGTCGGGCAAGACCTCGGTGGCGAATTTTACCCGCCAGATCTGGCAAGCTCTGGGTCACAAGGCGATCAGCCTTGGCACGATGGGGGTCGAGGGCGATTTCCAAGCCCGGCTGGCCCATACCACCCCCGAACCCGTGACCCTGCACCGCGTCCTGTCCGAAGCGGCGGAGGCGGGCGTGACCTATGCCGCAATGGAGGCCTCCAGCCATGGTCTGGTGCAGCGGCGGCTGGACGGTGTCCGGGTCGAGGCGGGGGCGTTTACCAATTTCAGCCAGGATCATCTGGACTATCACGCCGGGTTTGATGAATATTTCGCGGCCAAGGCGCTGTTGTTCAACCGCATCCTTGAGGACGGAGAGGCCGCCGTCATCAATATCGACAGCGAACGTGGCCGCCAGATGGCCGACATCGCCACGGATCGCGGTCTGGCGCTGACCACCATTGGCACGCACAAGGACGCAATGCTGCGCATTCTGGGCCAGCGCTACGATTCGACCGGGCAGGATCTGCGCTTTTCGGTGATGGGGCAGGCACATATGGTCAGGCTGGCGCTGATTGGCGGGTTTCAGGCGGAAAACGTGCTGGCCGCGATGGGGCTGGTCATGGCAACGGGCGATTCCGCCGAACATGTCATTCAGGTCATGCCCGACCTGCACACCGTGCGCGGGCGGATGCAGCTTGTCGCGCAGCGCGACAATGGCGCGACGGTCTTTGTCGATTATGCGCACAAGCCCGGCGCGCTGATCGCCGCGCTGCAATCGCTGAGGCCGCATGTCATGGGCCGGGTCGTCGTTGTCATGGGCGCGGGCGGCGATCGTGATCGCGGCAAACGCCCGCTGATGGGCGAGGCCACGCGGCAATTCGCGGATGTGGTGATTGTGACCGACGACAACCCCCGGACCGAGGATCCGGCCGCGATTCGCGCCGCCGTGATGCAGGGGGCCGGTCCCGATGCGACCGAGATCGGCGACCGGGCCGAGGCGATCCTGCGCGGCGTCGATGCGCTGCAAGCGGGCGATGCGCTGTTGATCGCGGGCAAGGGGCACGAGACCGGGCAGATTGTCGGACAGGACGTTTATCCCTTTGACGACGCGGAACAGGCCTCGGTCGCCGTTGCCGCTCTGGATGGCAGAATATGACGCTTTGGACCGCAGCAGATGCTGCCGCCGCGACGGGCGGACGGGCGCAGGGCGACTGGGTGGCCTCGGGCGTGTCCATCGACACGCGCATGATCGCGCCGGGCGATCTGTTCGTGGCGCTGACGGATGCGCGTGACGGGCATGATTTCGTTGCGCAGGCGCTGGACAAGGGGGCAGCAGCCGCGCTGGTCAGCCGCCTTCCTGATGGCGTTTCCGTAGATGCGCCGTTGCTGATCGTCCCCGAGGTTCTGCCTGCACTGGAGACATTGGGCCGTGCGGCGCGGGCGCGCATGGCGGGCAAGGTGATCGCGATCACAGGCTCGGTCGGCAAGACCTCGACCAAGGACATGGCGCGGGTGGCGTTGGCGGGGCAGGGGCGCATCCACGCCGCCGAGGCCAGCTATAACAACCATTGGGGCGTGCCGCTGACGTTGGCGCGGATGCCCGCCGACACGGATTTCGCCATCGTCGAGATCGGGATGAACCATCCGGGCGAAATCGCGCCCCTGTCGCGCATGGCCTGTCCGCATGTCGCCATGATCACCACCGTCGCCCCCGCCCATCTAGAGGCTTTCGGCGCCATCGACGGCATTGCCCGCGAAAAGGGAGCGATTTTTCAAGGGCTTCAGCCCATCGGCACCGCCATCATCCCCGAGGATTTGCCGGTCACGCCGATCCTGCGCGACTGCGCCGATGCGGCGGGGGCCATTGTCATCGGCTTTGGCCGCGACGGCATGGCCCGGCTGGTCAAGGCCAGTCCACAGGATGGCCACCTGAGCTGTCGCGCCCGGATCACCGGGCAGACGGTCGATTTCACCCTGAACAGTACCGGCACGCATTTCGCGATGAACGCCGCAGGAGTACTTGCCGCACTGTCGGCAGCGGGGGCCGATGTGGAGCAGGCGGCGCGGCGGATGGGTGACTGGCTGCCCCCGACA
Organism: Paracoccus sp. (in: a-proteobacteria); assembly: GCF_047973135.1. Taxonomy (GTDB): domain Bacteria; phylum Pseudomonadota; class Alphaproteobacteria; order Rhodobacterales; family Rhodobacteraceae; genus Paracoccus. The sequence continues at coordinate 5,597 of NZ_JBKEBL010000334.1, read as the reverse complement.
GGGCGCGGCGCGGTCGAGGAACTGCGCGGCATCCGCCTGATCGACGACGCATTCAACGCCAATCCGGCGTCGCTGGCTGCGGGGCTTGCGACGCTGGCGGGGTTGCAGGGCGGCAGGCGCGTCGCGATTCTGGGCGACATGCTGGAGCTTGGCTCCGATGAAATCGCCCTGCACCGTGCCGTGGCCGATGATCCGTCGATGCGGGCCGTCGATCTGGTCCATGCCGCAGGCCCCCGGATGCGTCACCTGTTCGACGCGCTGCCGCCGGAAAAGCGCGGGCACTGGTGCGAAAGCGCGGCCGAACTTGCCGCCGGTGCGGGTGATCTGGTCGCGCCCGGCGACATCGTGCTGGTCAAAGGGTCCAAGTCGTCGAAAATCTCGACCGTGGTCGAGGCGCTGCGAAAACCAGCATAGCCCGCCCCGAAGAAGAAGGGAAAACGAATGCTCTATTGGCTGAGCAGCTTCTCGGAAGGGGGCGACCTCTTCAACCTGTTCCGGTATATCACTTTCCGGGCAGGCGCGGCCTTTTTCACCGCGCTGATCTTTGGCTTCATCTTCGGCAGGCCGCTGATCAACTATTTGCGGCGGACCCAGAAAAAGGGCCAGCCGATCCGCGATGACGGCCCCGAGGGGCATTTCGTCAAGGCCGGAACACCGACCATGGGCGGGCTGCTGATCCTGTCGGCGCTGTTCGTGTCCACGCTGCTATGGGCGCGGCTGGACAATGGCTATGTCTGGATCGTGCTGCTGGTCACGGCGGGTTATGCGGCGATCGGCTTTGCCGACGATTACGCCAAGGTCAGCAAGCACAACACCAGGGGCGTGCCGGGCCGGATCCGCATGGGTCTGGGTCTGGCGTTGGCGCTGGTCGCGTCGGGCTGGGCGATGTATCTGCACCCCGAGGGGCTGACCGGGCAGCTTGCCATGCCGGTATTCAAGGACGCGCTGATCAATCTGGGCATCTTTTTCGTGCCCTTCGCCATGCTGGTGATCGTAGGGGCCGCGAACGCGGTCAACCTGACCGACGGTCTGGACGGGCTGGCGATCATGCCGGTGATGATCGCGGCGGGCACGCTGGGGGTGATCGCCTATACCGTGGGCCGGGTCGATTTTTCGACCTATCTGGGGGTCCATCAGGTTCCCGGCGCGGGCGAGATCCTGATCTTTGTCGCTGCGCTGATTGGCGGAGGACTGGGTTTTCTATGGTACAACGCCCCCCCGGCGGCGGTGTTCATGGGCGACACCGGCTCACTGGCGCTTGGCGGCGCGCTTGGGGCCATTGCGGTCGTGACCAAGCACGAGATCGTGCTGGCCATCGTCGGGGGCTTGTTCGTGGTCGAGGCGCTGTCGGTCATCATTCAGGTGCTGTATTTCAAGCGCACCGGCAAGCGGGTGTTCCTGATGGCCCCGATCCACCACCATTTCGAGAAACTGGGTTGGAAAGAGCCGCAGATCGTCATCCGCTTCTGGATCATTTCGCTGATTCTGGCGTTGATCGGGCTGGCGACGCTGAAGTTGAGGTAACTGAAATGAAACTATCGAAGCCGATATGTGAGTTTTTCAAGAGATTTGATGATGCGGTGGCGCGTCTGTCGCGTTCCGCCTTCATGATATTTCTTTCTATTGGTTTTGTGGGTGTTGCAGTGGTTTTTGATCAGAAGCATGGAGGTTTGTTCACCCAGGCCGACCTTTTCCAACATTGGACGATGGGGCACGTTGTGTACAAGTCAGCAATTGTTCTTGGAATACTCTGTTATGTGGCGGCCTTTGTTCAGGTGATGGGTGTGGCTGTTCTCTTTTTGGAAGATGAAGCACTGCGAAACAAAGGTACATTCGCCGCGTTCGGCTCGCTTATTGGCGGAGTGTTGGCGGTGTTGATTGGCTTTCTCATGATAGTTTTTGCATTTGCGGCTTACGTTGATCCCGACTATCGCATCTCAATATTCGGCTAAGCGATGATCCCCGTCCAAGGCGTCGAAAACCAGACCATCGCCGTGCTCGGCCTCGGCCGCTCGGGCAAGGCAACCGCTGCCGCCCTTGCTGCGGGTGGGGCCAATGTCATCGCATGGGATGATGGCAACGACACCCGCGCAGCGGCAGAAGCCGAGGGGATGCGGATCGTCGATCTGACCCGTGACGATGCGTGGCAGGGCGTTGCCGCGCTGATCACCTCTCCCGGCATTCCGCATCTTTACCCGAAGCCGCATCCGGTCATCGCCAAGGCTTATGCGCTTGGCGTGCCGGTCGATAATGACATCGGCCTGTTCTTCCGCAGTTACGCGACGGCGGACTGGAACGGGTTCGATCGTATGCCCAAGGTGATTGCCGTCACCGGCTCGAACGGGAAATCCACCACCACGGCGCTGATCCACCACATCCTGCAAGAGGCGGGCCGGCCGACGCAGATGGGCGGCAATATCGGCACCGGCGTCCTGTCGCTGAACCCCGCTCAGGATGGCGAGGTCGTGGTGCTTGAACTGTCCAGCTATCAGACGGATCTGGCCCGCGCGCTGACCCCCGATATTGCCGTGTTCACCAACCTTTCGCCCGATCATCTGGATCGTCACGAAGGCCCTGGTGGCTATTTCGCGGCCAAACGCAGGCTGTTCGCCGAGGGCGGGCCTGACCGTGCGGTGATCGGCGTGGACGAGACCGAGGGCCTCTATCTCGCCAATCAGCTTTCGGTCGCGCCTTCCGATGACCGGGTGATCCGCGTGTCTGCGGGGCACAAGCTTGACACGGCGGCATGGTCGGTCTTTGCGCGCAAGGGGTTTCTGGCCGAATATCGCAAGGGCCGGCAGGCGGCGTCCATCGACCTGCGCGGTATCAAGGGACTGCCCGGCGCGCATAATCACCAGAACGCCTGCGCCGCCTATGCCGCCTGCCGCGCCGTGGGCCTGCCCCCCCGAGAGATCGAGGCCGCTTTCTACAGCTTCGCCGGGCTTCCCCATCGCAGCCAGCTTGTCGCCGAGATCGGCGGCGTTCGCTATGTCAACGATTCCAAGGCCACCAATGTGGATGCAGCGGCCAAAGCGTTGCAGGCATTCGACCGGATCCGCTGGATTGCCGGGGGCCTCGGGAAGGATGGCGGCATCGCTGCGCTGGCCCCCTTTCTGAACCGGGTCGCCAAGGCCTATCTGATTGGCCATTCTGCCCGTGATTTCGCGCTTGAAATCGGCCAGACACCCTGCGAAATCTCGGAAACGATGGAACAGGCCGTCCGGGCCGCTGCTGCCGAGGCGCAGCCGGGCGATACCGTCCTTCTGGCTCCGGCGGCTGCCAGTTTCGATCAATACCCGAATTTCGAGAAACGCGGCGAGGATTTCACCGCGCTGGTGCTGGCCCTGCGTCAATCCTGAACACCAGCCGCGCCATTGCAGACCGGAGGGCGTCAGCCCTCCAGCGCCGGGGCACCCCTCAATGGGGTGCCCCGGCGCTTTCCCCCTCACCTGCTCGTCGCGCGCCGGACTTGATCTTTCGCCCGTTTCCCCGCCAACTGGGTAAACTGGTGCGAGGGTTGAAATGACGATTGCCATGAATGCCGACAGCCTGAACGATTTTCTGGCACGCGAATTTACGCAGGTCGGAACCCGCTACCGGGTAGAGCAGGCCGGTCCCGACCTGCTGACCGCGCGTCTTCTGGTCGGCGATGAAAGCCTGCGCCCCGGCGGCACGGTCAGCGGCCCGGCGATGTTCGGACTGGCCGATCTTGCCGTCTATTGCGCAATCCTGTCGCGCATCGGCCCCGTGGCGCTGGCGGTGACGACAAACGCCTCGATCGATTTCATGCGCAAACCCGCCGCGGGTCATGACCTGATCGCCGAATGCCGCATTCTCAAGCTGGGGCGGACGCTGGCCGTGGCCGAGGCGCTGATCTTTTCCGACGGCACCGGTCAGCCTGTCGCACGCTGTTCGATGACCTATTCGATTCCGCCAAAAGACCGGAATAACCGCAGCTTATAATGTGGTATTTGAATACCCATTTATTACCGCTTTGTTTTGGCGTGATAATTCGTTCCGTCCTGGCCTTGACGGATGGCACAGGATCCCGGATACACCGCCATCTCGAATTTTTCCGACCCTGAAGGGACGACAGATGAAAACCTACACCGCGAAACCCGCGGAGATCGAGAAGAAGTGGATCCTGATTGACGCCGAGGGCGTCGTTCTGGGCCGTCTTGCTACGATCGTCGCCAATCGCCTGCGCGGCAAGCACAAGCCGACCTATACCCCGCATATGGATATGGGCGACAATGTCATCATCATCAACGCCGACAAGGTGCAGATGACCGGCAACAAGCGCGATGACAAGAAATACTACTGGCATACCGGCCATCCGGGCGGCATCAAGCACCGCACCGCGCGCCAGGTGCTGGAAGGCGCGCATCCCGAGCGTGTGGTGATCAAGGCGGTCGAACGCATGATCAGCCGCAACAAGCTGGGCAAGCAGCAGATGACCCATCTGCGCGTCTATGCCGGTGCCGCCCACCCGCATGAGGCACAGCAGCCCGAAGTTCTGGACGTCAAGGTCCTGAACGCCAAGAACACCCGGAGCGCGTGATTATGGCCGAAGACATTAAAACCCTCGACGATCTCAAGTCGGTCGTGTCCGGCACCGAGGCCGCTGCGCCGGTTGCCGCCGAAACCTTGATCCGGCGCGAAGCTCAGCGCGACAGCCTTGGCCGTTCCTATGCGACCGGCAAGCGCAAGGACGCGGTCGCCCGCGTCTGGGTCAAGCCGGGTTCCGGCAAGGTCATCGTGAACGGCAAGGATATCAACGAATATTTCGCCCGTCCGGTGCTGCAGATGATCCTGCGTCAGCCCTTTGACGTGGCTGGCGTTGCCGGTCAGTACGATGTGCAGGCGACCGTCAAGGGCGGCGGCCTGTCGGGTCAGGCCGGCGCGGTCAAGCACGGCATCAGCCAGGCGCTGCAACTGCATGAACCCGCCCTGCGCGCTGCGCTGAAGGCAGCGGGCTTCCTGACCCGCGACAGCCGTGTGGTCGAACGGAAGAAATACGGTAAGGCCAAGGCCCGCCGCAGCTTCCAGTTCTCCAAGCGCTGATCCTCAGCCAGTATGCTGTTTTCGAAAGCCGCGTCCCGTCAGGGTCGCGGCTTTTTCTCTTGCCCGCTTTCGTTGATCCGGGTGCAGGAATCGATGCCATGGCCCCCGATTCCACCCGGCTTGCCCCCCGATTCTGGCTGGCTTTGTCTCAAATCAGGGTATTGCACGGCCTTCCAGCGCTGCCAAACCGTATCAGCCAGAGGATTCGCGCCGAAGGCACGCCAAAGACATTTGTTTAAATTCAACGACTTGAATGAAAAGTTAACGTCACGCGGAATTTTTCCCTTGCGGAGTTGGTTGTTGGTCCGTAGATACCGCTTCACCGAGACGGCGGGAACGCTGGACGGGCTTGGAGGGCAGCTTGCAGTTGCTTTTCATCGAAAATCGGGAATGGATGACCGGTAGGGGCGTCAGGAGATTGGCGCATCTTCCGTGATTTTGTTTCTGTTGCTTTTTGACATTATAGTATGATGAAGGGATATGCGGGCGGTTTGGTCGTTTGACGACTGAGAGTTTTGCATATCGGCCTGGTA
>NZ_JBKEBL010000231.1:0-2796 GCF_047973135.1 Paracoccus sp. (in: a-proteobacteria) | reverse complement strand
GCGACCATGATCGCGGAAACCGGAGCGACCGGGCCATGGGCCGGGTTCAACTGCATGCTGGCTGCCGGGATGCTGCGCGAGGCGGCGGCGATGACCACGCAGATCTCGGGCGAGGTGATCCCCTCGAACCAGCCCGGCACGCTGGCCCTGTCGCAGCGCCGGCCGCTGGGGGTCTGCCTAGGTATTGCGCCCTGGAACGCGCCGGTGATCCTTGGCACGCGTGCCGTTGCCATGCCCATCGCCTGCGGCAACACGGCGATCCTGAAAGCCTCGGAACTGTGCCCCGCGACGCATCTGGCCATTGGCGAGGCCTTCCGCGCGGCGGGCTTTCCCGATGGCGTGATGAATGTCGTTACCAATGCCCCCGAGGATGCCGCCGAGGTTGTCGATGCGCTGATCGCCGCGCCCGAGGTGCGGCATGTGAATTTCACCGGCTCGACCGCAGTGGGCCGGATCATCGCGCAAAAAGCCGCAGCCGGGCTGAAGCCGGTGCTGCTGGAACTGGGCGGCAAGGCACCGATGATCGTGCTGGACGATGCCGATATTGGCGCGGCGGTGAATGGTGCGGCTTTCGGGGCTTTCATGAATCAGGGCCAGATTTGCATGTCAACCGAGCGGATCATCGTGCAAGAAGGCATCGCCGACGCTTTTGTCTCTGCCCTTGCCGCCAAGGCCGCGGCCCTTCCGGCGGGCGATCCGCGCGGGCAGGTGGTGCTGGGCGCGCTGGTCACGCCCGCAGCGGCGGAAAAGATGGACCGGATCATCGCCGACGCGACCGCCAAGGGCGGCAGGATCGTTGCCGGGGGCACGCGCGAAGGCACCATCATGCAGGCGACGCTGATCGACAATGTCACCGCCGACATGACCATCTATGCCGAGGAAAGCTTTGGCCCGGTCAAGCCGATCATCCGCGTCACGGACGATGCCGAGGCGATTCGGGTGGCCAACGATACCGCCTATGGCCTGTCGGCGGCGGTTTATGGCAGCGACGTCACCCGCGCCCTGCGGGTGGCCGACCAGATCGACAGCGGCATCTGCCATATCAACGGCCCGACCGTGGGCGACGAGGCGCAGATGCCCTTTGGCGGGGTCAAGGATTCGGGTTATGGCCGGTTCGGTGGCAAGGCGGCGGTTGACGCCTTCACCACGTTGCGCTGGCTGACGATCGAGGATCCGCACCAGCATTTCCCGTTTTAGGCGGATTTCGCCGCTGCGGAAAAAGGGCTGCGGCGCGTTGTCGCGATTTCGTACTGGTTTGCTCGGCGGCTGGCTGCTGGCGGGCTTGACCGGTCCGGCAGGGGCATGGCAGATCCCTGAGCGCGCTTAAGCGCATTTTAGGAATTTTCAGATTTTATGTCAGAAAAATGCCTGCATGATGCGGGCAATGAACGCTATTTGAATACCGGAGGACCAACATGTCCAAAGCCAACAAGAACGAACGTTATTTTGTCAGCCTCGTCAATCAGTCGCGCGCCGAACGCGGACTGTCCACCCTTCAGATCGAAAAGTCGCTGAACGATTCATCGGATGCGCATAGCCTCTGGATGCTGGATGCCGACGTCTTTTCGCATACCGGTGTCAACGGATCCTCGTCCAAGGACAGGATGGTCACTGCAGGGCTGGATTTGCAGGGTAACTGGGGAACGGCGGAAAATATCGGTTATATCGGCGTATCGGGCCAAAACGGCCTGCGCGACGAGATCGGGGAACTGCACCAGATGCTGCTGAACAGTCCGGGCCACGCCGCCAATATCTACAACCCGGATTTTTCCCTGATCGGGATCGGCCTCAAGGTCGGCAAGCTGAATGTGGACGGGCGCGATTTCAAGGTATTGATGGCGACCCAGAATTTCGCCGTGACCGATGGCAAGGTGCAGATTGACGGAAAGCGGCAATTCTCGTCCGACGACCGGCCCGCACCCGAACCCGCGCCCAAGGGGCCTGATCGCGACGAATGGCGTCAGGGTTTCGATGGCGAGGAACGGCGGCATTCGGGCAATGGCACGGATCGCAATGACGATTTTCAACTGGGCCGGGGCGCGGACAGGGCGCAGGGGCTGGCTGGCGATGACTGGTGCGAGGGCGGCGGCGGAAATGACAGCCTGTCGGGCGATGACGGCAACGATGTGCTGATGGGGCAGCGCGGGGCCGACCGGCTGACCGGCGGCAATGGCAGTGATTCGCTGATGGGCGGCGGTGGCCGGGACCGGCTGCTGGGCGGGCAGGGCAATGATCTGCTGGAAGGCGGAGCCGGCAATGACGGGCTTTCCGGGCATCGCGGCAACGACACGCTGCGCGGGCAGGACGGCGCGGATATGCTGAAAGGGCAGGCCGGAAAGGACTGGCTGTCAGGCGGCGACGGCAACGATTCGCTGAACGGGGGTTCCCATGCCGACACGCTGGACGGGGGCGCGGGCAACGACATTCTGGCGGGTGGCGGTGGCGCGGATGTTTTCCTGTTCGAGGAAGGCTGCGGTGCCGACACGATTCGCGGCTATCAGGCTGGGACCGACAAGATTCATCTGGACGGGCTGATCGACGATCCCTCGGACGTGCAGCTTTTCATCGACACCAACATGCGCCAGACCGAACGCGGCGTGATCATCGATTTCGGCGACGGGGACAGCCTGTTCCTTGCCGGGCGCGACCTGACCTCGGAAAGCATCGCGTCGGATATTGTGCTGGTCTGACGTCGTCCGGCGGTCAGATCGAAAACGACGTCCCGCAGCCGCAGCTTGAGGTGGCGTTGGGATTGTCGATCACGAAACGGGCGCCGATCAGTTCATCGGCAAAGTC
>NZ_JBKEBL010000268.1:0-2469 GCF_047973135.1 Paracoccus sp. (in: a-proteobacteria) | reverse complement strand
GCGACCGAGAACACCATCATCGGCAACACTGTCCTGTATGGCGCAACCGATGGCTATCTGTTCGCGGCAGGCCGCGCAGGCGACCGTTTCGCGGTGCGCAACAGCGGCGCGAAGGTGGTGATCGAGGGCTGCGGCAGCACTGGCTGTGAATACATGACCGGCGGCGTCGCGGTGATCCTTGGCCGGATCGGTGCGACTGTCGGCGCGGGCATGACCGGCGGGATGGCCTATCTTTACGATCCTCAGGGCGTGGCACGCGATTACATCAACGCCGAAACGCTGGTTCTGTGCCCGGTAACGCAGGACCACTGGGAGACGCAGCTGAAAGACGTGTTCGAGCAGCATCTGAAGGAAACCATGTCCCGCCGCGCGGATGACATCTTGCAGAACTGGGACGAAGAGAAGGGCAACTTCCTTCAGGTTTGCCCCAGGGAAATGCTGATCCACCTGCCCCACCCGATCATGGCGGTCGAGGAGTCCGAGGCCGTTCCGGCCGAGTGATCCGGCGGATGTAAGTCAGTGGCCGGACGGTAGACCCGTCGCGGAATCAGGCGCGCAATCGCCTGGGGTCAGCGATAGCCGGTTCATATAGCCAGACGCGTGAAGAGGATTACGTTGTCTGGCTATAGCCATTTGATTTTACGCTGATGCTGCGCCAATTTGATGATCAAATTGGCCTCCGTCAGTTCTATACCAACGGTCCAGGGAATCGGTCCTTGTCTACCGTCGGCACGTTCCCCGTGCCATCCGTCCCGGACACAGGGCCAACGGACCACCGAAGGGGGAACTTTCGGCGGCTGTGCTGTGCGCTTTATGGCGCAGCAGGCACATCGAACAGCCCTTTGGCGCGGACCGGTGACGAAGCGGTCGCCCAAGGGCACGGGGGGCTGGCCCTCCGCGCGTCGGGCTTGCTTACGGGCCAGACCTGCCCCTGCGACCGCCGCAGGATCCGGCGGTCAGGGACGGTCATTCACCGGGGCCACCCGATCAGAACGGCGCGGGCGAGCTGAATGTCATCTGCACCCCGCTTTCGGGATGCTTGATGCGCAGGCTTTCGGCATGCAGCATCAGGCGCGGATGATCCGCTGCCGCGCCCGTCGCATACAGCGGATCGCCAAGGATCGGGTGCCCGATCTCGGCCATATGCACGCGCAACTGATGGCTGCGCCCGGTCAGCGGGTACAGGCGGATGCGGGTCTCGTCCCCGCCGGTTTTCACCACCCGCCAGTCAGTCTGCGCAGGGCGGCCCTGATCGTGATCGACCTTCTGGCGCGGGCGGTTCGGCCAGTCCACGATCAGCGGCAGATCGACACGCCCGGTTTTCGGTTCCAGATGTCCGGCGATGCGGGCCAGATAGGTTTTCTTCGTCCGCCGTTCCTCGAACTGTTTCGACAGGTGGCGCTGCGCATGGGGCGTCAGGGCAAAGACCATCACGCCCGACGTGTCCAGATCCATCCGATGCACCAGCAGCACCGTCGGAAAGGGCCCTCGCAGCCTTGCGATCAGGCAATCGGCCTTATCCTCGCCCCGGCCCGGAACGGACAGCAGCCCCGAGGGCTTGTCGGCCACAAGGATTTCGTGATCGGCATGCAGGATCCGGAGAGGATCAGACGGCGGGGCGTAGACAAAGCTCATTTCACGACAAGGCGAATGGCCAGGGCCGCGAACAAGATCGCCGCAACCCGGTTCACCACCCGCATCCGCCGCCCCAGAACCTGCCCGGCAAGGCCCGCTACAACACCGTAACCCATCGTCACCAGCGTGCCGGTAAAGGCAAAGATCAGGCCGAGGCCAAGGATCTGATGCCAGACCGGGCCATAAGCGGGGTTGGTGAATTGCGGCAGAAAGGCCAGCAGGAACAGCACCGGCTTGGGGTTCAGCGCGTTTGACAGAAAGCCGCGCCGGATGATCGTCCGGGGCTGCACACTGCCTCGCTCCGAGGGATCCAGCGGCCCTGCATGCCAGCTTTTCCACGCCAGCCACAGCAGATACCCCGCCCCCGCATATTTGATCGCCAGCAACGCGCCCGGATGCGCCGCCACCAACGCTCCCAGCCCGACCGTCGCCATGACCAGATGCAGCAGCACCCCCAGCCCGACCCCGAACCCCGCCAGTGCCCCCGCGCGCGGCCCGCCCTGAATGCCGCAGGCGCTGGCGAAAAACACATCCTGCCCCGGCGCGAAATTCAACACCAGCCCACCGGCGACAAAGGCCAGCAGCTCGGGCAGGGGGATGTTCGACAGCGTGACCCAGATGCTCATTCCCGCGTGATCGGGCAGGGTGAGGGAAAGGTAAAGAGCCGCCGCACAAGCATCCCGTTCAGGTGTGGCGCAAGGGGGCGCGGGTCGGGAAAATCCCGACCCGTAGCTGCCGCCCGGCCGGGCGCGGGCATCCCGCGCAGTCGGTCTGCGGGTGGCGGGGGTAGTCCCGGCGGGGGGTCCGGGGGGCGCACCGCCCCCCGCCGGCGCG
>NZ_JBKEBL010000008.1:0-15406 GCF_047973135.1 Paracoccus sp. (in: a-proteobacteria) | reverse complement strand
GCGGGCTTAAATCATGAGATTGATCGAGAGGTGGGGGGATTTCCGGCCGCAGAACGGTTGCGCCGGGGGTTCGAGATTGCGGTAATTGGACCCCCAAATGCCGGAAAATCAAGTTTAATCAACAGAATAGCGCGTCGTGATGTGGCGCTGGTTTCTGATGTGGCGGGCACAACACGTGATGTCATAGAGCTGAGAATTGATCTTAAAGGTTTGGCGGTGACGTTTCTTGATACTGCCGGACTGCGCGAGACTGTGGACAGGGTTGAGGGGCTAGGTGTTTCACGTGCTCGGCAACGCGCGGAAGGTGCAGATATAAGAGTGCATCTATCGGAGACGGGCGGTCGTGACGATGCGTTGTGGCGCGATGGAGATATAGTGGTGCGCAGTAAATCCGATTTATGTGGACCCTCGGAAGGCGCTGTTTCAGCGCTGACGGGTGAGGGGATTGATGGTTTACTTATCAGGCTTTATGCGCTGCTTTCTGAACGTATCGCCGGGGCGAGTGTTGTCAGTCATGAACGTCAGATGACAGCACTGGTAGAGGCTCGGGCGGCGTTAACGGATATTCAGGACTTACCAGTAGAATTGGTGGCTGAATCCATTCGACGCGCAGCGCTATCCTTGGATAGGCTGCTTGGCAAAATAGGTGCGGAGGAGTATCTGGATGTCATCTTTAGCTCTTTTTGCATCGGAAAATAGGGAGTGTTTCACGTGAAACATTTCGACGTTATTGTGATTGGGGGCGGCCACGCGGGTATCGAGGCGGCAGCAGCTTCAGCGCGCATGGGCGCTGCGACGGCTTTGGTTACGATGAGAAAAGACGACATCGGAACGTTGTCGTGTAATCCGGCGATTGGCGGCCTGGGAAAGGGCCATCTTGTTCGGGAAATAGATGCACTTGATGGCCTGATGGGTCGGATTGCAGATCTGTCCGGCATTCAGTTTCGGTTACTAAATCGGCGAAAAGGCCCGGCGGTACAGGGCCCGAGGGCGCAGATGGATCGGGCTGTTTACCGGCAGACAGCTTTCAAGTTCCTCTCGGAAATGCCAAATCTGACGTTGATCTATAGTGAAGTTACGGAACTGTGCGGGGACGACCGTAAAGTGACAGGGATCAGGCTATCTGACGGGGCCGAGGTTGTCGCCAAAGCAGTTGTTCTGACAACTGGAACTTTTCTGAACGGGGTAATTCATATAGGCGATAGCCAGCGGCCTGCGGGCAGGTGGGGGGATCAGGCTTCGAATCGTTTGGCGAAATCTTTGTTGCGCTATAATCTGCCGTTGGGCCGCCTGAAAACTGGTACGCCGCCACGCCTGGATGGCCGGACGATAGACTGGGGTTGTCTGGAAAAACAACCAGGAGACGATAATCCGGAGATGTTTTCCTACCTGAGTAAAATGCCGGCTCTGTCCCAGATTTCCTGCGCGATTACGCACACCAATCATCGTACGCATCAGATCATTCAAGACAATTTACATCGCTCAGCAATGTATGGAGGCGGTATTTCAGGCCGGGGGCCGCGCTACTGCCCATCCATCGAGGATAAGATAGTGCGCTTTGCCGACAAGGATTCCCATCAGATTTTCCTTGAGCCTGAGGGTATTAGCGACCCTACTGTTTATCCCAACGGCATCTCGACATCGTTACCGGCGGATATTCAGACTGATTATGTCCATTCGATTATCGGCCTTGAGAAGGCGGTCATCACGCAGCCTGGCTATGCAGTTGAATATGATTACGTTGATCCGCGCGCATTAGAACCCACGCTGAAGGTAAAAAATGCCGAAGGTCTTTTCCTTGCAGGTCAGATCAATGGCACCACAGGATACGAAGAAGCGGGGGCGCAGGGGCTGGTCGCGGGGCTTAACGCTGCGCTTTCTGCATTTGGCCGGGATGCAGTCGAATTCAGCCGGACCAAAAGTTATATTGGCGTGATGATTGACGACTTGGTGTCGCGAGGCGTTACCGAGCCGTATCGAATGTTCACGTCGCGTGCAGAGTTTCGGTTGACCTTACGAGCGGACAATGCTGATCAACGGCTTACGCCACTTGGGATCTCGGTGGGCTGCGTTGGGTCAAGGCGGCGAGAGTTCTTCGTGCAAAGGCAGGAACGCTACGATTCTGCGCGACGGACTGCGGAATCCTTATTATTCTCGCCGACAGAATTACAAAAGCTAGGCTTGGTGGTCAGGCAAGACGGGCAACGACGGTCGATATTCGCGTTGTTGGGGGTTTCCGATGTCTCTCGTGATAAACTAATGCAAATTGCGCCGTTTCTGTGTGACATCCCGAAAAATACGTTGGTACAGCTTGAGAATGACGCACTGTATCACCTCTATGTGGCTCGCCAAGACCGTGATGTGCAAGCGCTTCGCGCAGATGAGGCTATTCGCATTCCCGCCGATTTGGACTACTGTCAAATTTCCGGTCTGTCTGCAGAGTTGCGGATGAAGCTTCAGAATGCGCGCCCGCCAACCCTTGCGATTGCGGCGAGGATAGAAGGGATGACCCCGGCGGCACTTACGCTGCTTGTCGCCGTAATTCGCAACCAGGCGCGCAGCGGAACATGAATACGGATGTTTCACGTGAAACAACGCAGCGACTTGAGGATTACGAATCATTGATCAAGCGTTGGAACCCGCGCATAAATCTTATCGCGCCGTCGACAGTCAATGCGATCCGGCAACGACATATCGACGACAGTCTACAGATCGCGAGGCTTGCAATGCCGAGATCAGGTCTTTGGGCCGATCTAGGCAGCGGTGGGGGGCTGCCCGGTATCGTAACAGCAATCGTATGCAGTGACGCGCCAGTCAAATTTATTTTTGTAGAAAGCGACAAGCGTAAATCCGCCTTTCTTCGAACGGCTATCAGGGAATTGAATCTGCCACAAGTTTCTGTCATTTCGGCCAGAATCGAGGACATTAAACCCCTTAATGCCACATATATCAGTGTTCGTGCGCTTGCCCCCATGCCTCGCCTTATGCCATATCTGGTACAGCATTTAGGCGACGATGGGCAGGCTTGGTTGATGAAGGGTAAACAGTGGCAGGAAGAACTTGAAGAAGCCAGGCGGCATTGGAAGTTCGACGCTAAAGTCTATCCCAGTGCAACTGAATTCGGCGCGGCAATTCTCAAGATAAGCGGGGTCTCGCATGACTGACCACAGCATTGTGGCAATTGCAAACCAAAAAGGCGGAGTCGGTAAGACGACGACCGCGATCAACCTTGGTGCCGCGCTTGCGAGGGCGGGCTATCCGACTGTTTTGATTGATCTCGACCCGCAGGGCAATGCGTCGACCGGCCTCGGGATTGACCCTGACCGTCGATCACGCACGGTTTACGACCTTCTTTCCGGTCCAGAAACGCTGGACGAGGTGGCTGCCGACAGCGCGATTCCAAACTTGCGGATCGTTCCGGCGACGCCGGATCTTGCATCGGCTGATGTCGATCTGTCGCAAATGACCAACCGGACGCGGCTCCTGCGGCAAAAGCTGTCCGAGACTATACGCGATACCATTGTCCTCATTGACTGCCCTCCGGCTCTAGGGCTTTTGACGGTTAACGCGATGGTCGCCGCCGACAGTGTTCTGGTTCCCTTACAGGCCGAATTTTACGCCCTTGAAGGGTTGTCCCAGCTTTTGACGACCGTGCGGCAGGTCCGTCAGACCGCTAATCCTGATCTGCGCATCAACGGCGTGCTTCTGACCATGTCCGATTATCGCAACAACCTGTCTCAGCAGGTCGAGGCAGATGCCCGCGCGACCTTGGGTGAGCTGGTTTATCCGACCGTGATTCCGCGCAATGTCAGGGTGTCCGAAGCACCGTCTCATGCGATGCCCGTTCTTGATTACGATCCCGGCTCCAAAGGCAGCATCGCCTATAGTAGCTTTGCGGCCGAGTTTGCCGCTCGTCTGAAACTTGTCACAAAGGCCGCCTGATGAACGACAGCAAAATCGCAAAGCGTGGCTTGGGCCGTGGTCTCTCGGCCCTGATGGCCGATGTGGATCTCGCCTCGCCAACTCCAACGGCAACCCGTGATCGAACCATGATCGCGATCGAGCAGTTGACCGCAAATCCCGATCAGCCCCGCCGCAACTTTGAGCCAGACGCGCTAAGGGAACTTGCAGAGTCGTTGAAAAGTCGTGGTGTTCTTCAGCCGCTAATCGTTCGCCCGCATCCAACCGATTCAGGCCTTTATCAGATCGTCGCGGGGGAACGCCGCTGGCGTGCTGCTCAGATGGCACAGTTGCACGAACTGCCGGTCATCGTGCGCGACCTCTCAGACACCGAGGTACTGGAAGTCGCGATTATCGAAAATATCCAACGTGCGGATTTGAACGCCATCGAAGAAGCCGCCTCTTTTCGACAATTGATGGATCGGTTTGGTCATACGCAGGAAAAGCTCGCTGAGGCGCTGAACAAAAGCCGCAGCCATATCGCCAATCTTCTGCGCCTCCTGAATCTTCCCGATCCCGTGCAGGATCTGGTGAAAGAGGGTCGCCTTAGTGCCGGACACGCGCGTGCCTTGATCACCGCGCCGAACGCAGCCCAACTGGCGCGGCGGGTCATGGAAAAAGGCTTGTCGGTCCGCGAAACCGAGGATATGGTCCGTAAGCAGATGCAGCCTGAAATCAGGCGAGATAAATCCCAGCCACGAAAGTCTGAAAAAGACGCCGACACTCGCGCGCTTGAATCCGATCTTTCGGCGCATTTGCGGATGAAAGTTATCATAGATCATGCGGGTGTGGATGGCGGACGACTGACAATTGCCTATCGCGATCTCGATCAACTCGATAAATTGTGCCAGATACTCGGCGGAACTGCCTGATACTGTGCCCTATCCTATATATAGAGAATCTGCGTCGGCTAACTACAACACTATGATTCCGGTCGTGTAACCAGAAAAATCCCGATCAAGGCGCAGATAACGGACTGCGACCAGATAATCCAGGTCGGCAGCCCCAGCCAGACGGAAATTCCAACACCGCCGGTCATCGCAAGAATCGCCCACAGCTTGGCCATTCGACCGACGACACCACGTTCCTGCCAGGCGCGAACCGGAGGGCCATAGGTCGGATGATCCAGAATCTTCTGCCGCAGGTGCGGAGATGATCGCGAAAATGCCCACGCAGCCAGCAGGAGGAACGGCACGGTTGGCACGACCGGAAGCGCGATTCCAATCACCCCAAAAGCAAGCGACAGCACACCGATTACATACCAGAATGCGCGCATTTCAGGCTGCCAGTTCCCGCAGTATGGCGTTCAACACAGGGCGACCTGCCGTTGTCGCGCGCAGCCGTCCGTTACCTTGCTGAACCATGCCCCAGTCTGCCAGCCGCGACACCGCTTCGGGATCCAGCGGATGACCCGCCAAATGCTGAAATCGATTCATGTCCAGCCCTTCGGACAGGCGCATTGCCATCAACAGATATTCCAGCGCCCGATCTTCCCGGCCAAGGGTCACGCGCTCCATCTCGCCCGATCCGGCGGTTTCTACCGCGCGAAGCCAGGCGCCCGGCGCGCGCAGAGCCTCGGTCGCCACGCGACCGGCAGCAAGGCTGGCGCGTCCATGGGCACCGGGGCCGACAGCCGCCCAATCGCCTTGCCGCCAATAGACCAGATTGTGGCGGCTTTCCGATCCCGCCCGCGCATGGTTTGAAATCTCATAGCCTTGCAAGCCGAATTTCCCACAAATATCCTGTGTTTCCAGATACATATCCGCAGATACATCCTCATCCGGCAAATCGCGCAGCTTGCCTGCGGCTGCCCGCGCACCAAAGGCCGTTCCGGGCTCGATAGTCAGTTGATACAGCGACAGGTGATCAACCGCCATGGCCAGCGCCTCGTGCAATTCGGCCCGCCAATCGTCACGGGTCTGGCCTTGCCGCGCATAGATCAGATCAAAGCTGACGCGCTGAAAGCAACCTTGCGCAACGTCAAATGCTGCCCGCGCTTCGGCGACCGAGTGCATACGCCCCAGCCGCCGCAGATCGGCGTCGTTCAGCGCCTGCACGCCCATCGAAAGCCGGTTAACCCCGGCCTCGGCATAGGCGCGAAAGCGGCCTTGTTCCACGCTGGTCGGGTTGGCCTCCAACGTAATTTCGATGTCGTTGCGAAACCCCCATCCCGCCCGTGCCGCCCGAATCACGGCATCTACCGTTTCCGGCAGCATCAGCGAAGGGGTGCCGCCTCCAAAAAAGATGCTGTCCAGATGACGCGACGGCAGTTCTGCCGCCAGCCGGGCGATTTCGGATGACAGCGCAGCCGCCCATCGCGGCTGATCAATCTGTTCTGCGACATGGCTGTTAAAGTCGCAATAGGGGCATTTGGCCGCGCAAAAGGGCCAGTGCACATACAGCCCAAACCCGCCTTCTCGCCAATCCTGTGTCAGGTCGTGGCCAGTTCGGTGTTCAGCCTGCTCACATGTCCTGGTGGTCATTCGCGCATCGCGGTAACTTCGATCTCGATCTTCATCTCGGGCCGGATCAATCCGGCGATCACCATTGTTGCCGCGGGCCGGATTTCGCCCATCGCCTCAGCAACAGCCGGCGCGGCAGCCTCGATCAGTGTGGCGTCGATCACCGTATATTGCACCCGAACAATATCGCCGGGTGCGAATCCCGCCTCGTCAAGAACAGAAAAAATGGTCTTAAAACAATTCCTTGCCTGATCCGCAACATCACCGGGCATCACCATCGTATCATAGTCATATCCGGTTACACCCGAAATGAAGCACCACCCGCCCTTGACGATGGCGCGGCTGTATCCAAAGCTGGCCTCAAATGGGGAACCTGTAGAAATCCTACGCAAAACATCCCTCGATCAGTTTTTCGACCGCCAGCGCACGATGGCTCAGCCGGTTCTTCATTTCGGCAGGCATATCGCCCAGTGTCAGGTCGTACCCGTCGGGCATGAAGATCGGATCATAGCCGTGCCCCTCGGCCCCGCGCGGAGGCCAGACAACCTGTCCGGGAAGCACGCCCTCGAATACTTCGTCATGTCCGTCAGGCCACATCAGAACCAGGGTGCAGCGGAACTGCGCGGTCCGGGGCAGGGGGGCGGAACGGTCCTCAAGTTCGCGCCAGGTCCGTTCCATCGCCATGCCGAAATCGCGGCCATTACCCGTTTCCGCCCAATCCGCAGTATACACCCCCGGCGCGCCGTCCAGTGCATCGACACTGATGCCGCTGTCATCCGACAGGGCGGGCAGGCCCGTTGCCTCGACCGCAGCACGCGCCTTGATTCGGGCATTTCCAAGATAACTGTTTTCTGTTTCAACCGGCTCCGCGAGTCCTGCATCTGCCGCGCCCATCACCTCGACGCCATAGGGGGCCAGCAGCGCCTGCATCTCGGCCAGCTTACCGGCGTTATGCGTTGCGACCAGAAGGCGCTTGTCTTTGAATTTTCTCATGAAACCGCTGCCTTCTGCGCGGCTACCAGCTCTGTCATGCCCGCCTCGGCCAAGTCCAGCAGGCGACCCATTTCGTCGCGGGAAAAGGTCGCGCCTTCGGCTGACATCTGCACTTCGATCAGACGGCCCCTGCCGGTCATCACAAAGTTACCGTCGGTCCCGGCTTCGCTGTCCTCGGCATAGTCCAGATCAAGAAGTGGCTGGCCCGCCTAGATGCCGCAACTGACGGCGGCGACGTGATCGACGATGGGGTCACGGACCAGAACACCCGCTTTTAGCAGCTTGTTGACCGCCAGCCGCAGCGCGACCCAGCCACCGGTGATCGAGGCGCAGCGCGTGCCGCCGTCGGCCTGAATCACGTCGCAATCAATGGTGATCTGCCGTTCACCCAGACCCACCCGGTCAACGCCCGCGCGCAGACTGCGCCCGATCAGCCGCTGGATTTCCTGCGTGCGGCCCGATTGCTTGCCTTGGGCCGCCTCGCGCCGGTTGCGCGTATTCGTCGCACGCGGCAGCATGCCGTATTCCGCCGTGACCCAGCCAAGGCCCGTGCCCTTCAGGAAACGCGGGGGATTTTCCTCGATCGAGGCGCTGCACAGGACATGCGTGTTGCCGCAGCGGATCAGGCACGATCCCTCGGCGTGGCGCATCACGCCGGTTTCGATTGAAATCGGGCGCATTTGGCTTAGAGTCCGGCCAGAAGGGCGCATGGGTATTCCTTTCGATGAAGATTGGCTGCCAAATACAGGTCCGCGCCCGTGTCACGCAAGCCCGCACAGGAAATGAGCCACGCAACCCTGCTATCCGAACTGAATGACCGCTCGCGCGAGGTGTTCCGCCGCGTGGTCGAGGCCTATCTGGACACGGGCGAGCCTGTGGGTTCGCGCACACTGTCCCGCGCCCTGTCGGAAAAACTCAGCGCCGCCACGGTCCGCAACGTAATGCAGGATCTGGAATTGCTTGGGCTTCTGGACAGCCCGCATGTCTCGGCGGGGCGTGTGCCCACACAGGCGGGGCTGCGGTTGTTTGTCGATGGTGTGATGGAGGTGGATACCGTCGCGCCCACTGACCGCGCCGCTATTGAACAGACGGTCGGCAAGGACGATCCCGACACCGGTGTTCTGCTGGACAGGGTCAGCACGGCGCTCAGTTCTATCACGCATGGTGCCTCGCTGGTGTTGATGCCCAAACATGAGGCACCGATCCGCCACATCGAGTTTGTCAGTCTCGGGCCTGATCGGGCGCTGGTGGTGCTGGTCTTTGCGGATGGTCATGTCGAAAACCGCGTCTTTGTCCCGCCACCCGGCCAAACCCCGTCATCCATGCGCGAGGCGGGCAATTTTCTGAACGCCATGGCCGAAGGGCGAACCCTGGCCGAGCTGCGCACCCATATCGGCCGAGAGATCGCCAATCGCCGAAATGAACTGGACCGCTTGGCCGCTGAACTGGTCGAATCGGGCCTTGCGCTGTGGAATGGTGAGGCGTCTGATCCTCGCTTGATTGTACGGGGCAGGGCAAATCTTCTGGAAAGCGAGGCCGCTGATCTGGACCGGATCCGCGTGCTGCTTGATGATCTGGAACGCAAGCGCGACATCGTTGAATTCCTTGAATTGGCCGAAAAAGGCGAAGGTGTACGCATTTTCATTGGCTCCGAAAACAAGCTTTTTTCACTTTCGGGTTCCGCTTTGGTGGTTTCACCCTATATGAATGCCGACCGGAAGATTGTAGGCGCGGTGGGCGTCATCGGTCCGACCCGGCTGAACTATGGCCGGATCGTGCCGATTGTCGATTATACCGCGCAGCTGGTCGGACGGGTGCTGTCCGGCCGGAAAGGATGAATGAAAGATGACCGAGCAGAACGAAGAGCCGACCGAAGACATTATCGACGACCCTCTGGCCGATCCCGCGACCGAGATTGCGCGACTTGAGGTAGAGCGCGACGAATTTCGCGACAAGTGGATGCGCGCATTGGCCGATGCGGAAAACGCCCGCAAGCGCGCCGACAAGGAACGTCGTGACGCGGAACAATATGGCGGTTCGCGGCTGGCCCGCGATCTGCTGCCCGTTCACGATGCGCTGACCCGCGCTCTGGATGCCGCAAGCGAAGAACAACGTGCCGCCGCCGCTGCGCTGATCGAGGGCGTGGAACTGACCCTGCGCGAATTGTCGAATGTTTTTGGCAAGCACGGCATCTCGGTCATTACCCCCGCGCCCGGCGACAAATTCGATCCGGCGGTCCACGAGGCGATGTTCGAGGCAGCGGTTCCCGGCACTGTAGCGGGCGAGATCATTCAGATCATGGAAAACGGTTTTCACCTGCATGACCGCCTGCTTCGCCCCGCCAAGGTCGGAGTCAGCTCGACCCCGGCATCGTGACCAGACTGGGCGCGAATTTGCCCTGTGCGCTTGACGTGGCCGCTGCGGGATGGGCAGATACCCACAGGGTTGGGGCGGCTGCGGAGGCGCGCCCCAAAGGAATAAGAGGAGAGAGCCGATGAAAACCCGTGCCGCTGTGGTCATGGAGGCTGGCAAGCCGCTGGAAGTCATGGATGTCAACCTCGAAGGGCCCAAGGCGGGCGAGGTTCTGGTCGAAATCAAGGCGACGGGCATCTGCCACACTGACGAATTTACCCGCTCGGGCGCGGATCCCGAGGGGATTTTTCCCGCAATCCTGGGCCACGAGGGTGCGGGCGTTGTGGTTGAGGTCGGCCCCGGCGTCACCTCGGTCAAGCCGGGCGATCACGTGATTCCGCTTTACACGCCGGAATGCCGCCAATGCGCGTCCTGCCTGTCTGGCAAGACCAATCTCTGCACGGCGATCCGCACGACGCAGGGTCAGGGGCTGATGCCCGACGGGACCAGCCGCTTCAGCCTGACTGACGGCACGCCGATCCATCACTATATGGGCTGCTCAACCTTCTCGAATTACACGGTGCTGCCTGAAATCGCGGTGGCCAAGGTCCGCGAGGACGCACCCTTTGACAAGATCTGCTATATCGGTTGCGGCGTGACCACCGGGATCGGCGCGGTGATCAACACCGCCAAGGTGGAAATCGGCGCAAAGGCCGTGGTCTTTGGTCTGGGCGGGATCGGGCTGAACGTGATTCAGGGCCTTCGCCTTGCCGGTGCCGACATGATCATCGGCGTCGATCTGAACGACGACAAGAAGGAAATGGCCGAACGCTTTGGCATGACTCATTTCGTCAATCCGAAGAATGTCGAAAACACGGTGCAGGAAATCGTCAATCTGACCAAGACACCTTTCGACCAGATCGGCGGCGCGGATTACAGCTTTGACGCCACTGGCAATGTCAAAGTGATGCGCGACGCGCTGGAATGCACGCATCGCGGCTGGGGCCAGTCGGTGATCATCGGCGTTGCCCCCTCCGGGGCCGAAATCAGCACCCGCCCGTTCCAGCTTGTGACCGGGCGGGTCTGGAAGGGCACGGCCTTTGGCGGCGCGCGCGGCCGGACCGATGTACCCAAGATCGTTGATTGGTACATGGACGGCAAGATCGAGATCGACCCGATGATCACCCACACCATGCCGCTGGATGACATCAACAAGGGCTTCGACCTTATGCACAGCGGGGAATCGATCCGCTCGGTCGTTCTTTACTGAACGTTAGTGGCTGCATAGGTAAAAGGGCGGCGGGGCAGCTTGTCCCGCCGTCGCAATGAAAAAATAATAGGAGCAGGCCGATGCGCCATCAGTGGCTGGACGACGATGATGACGATGACGATGACGACGACCATCCGCAAAAGGGCGACAAGGATGGGGGGCTGGGCCTTCCCGAAGGCGACAAGATCGGCAAGCTGTATTTCAAGTCGCGCACGGTGATCGTCGCGGGCACCATTAACGACAAGCTGGCGCAACGGACCGTTGCGCATCTTCTGGCTTTGGCCGAGGATAGCGACGATCCGATCAACATGCTGATCAGCTCGCCCGGCGGGCATGTCGAATCGGGCGACATGATCCACGATGTGATCAAGTTCATCCGCCCGAACGTGCGCACAATCGGCTCGGGTTGGGTGGCCAGCGCGGGGGCGCTGATTTTTGTCGGTGCGAAAAGGGAAAACCGGTATTGTTTGCCGAATACGCGGTTCCTGCTGCACCAGCCCTCGGGCGGGATCGGCGGCACCTCGTCTGACATGATGATTCAGGCCGAACAGATCCGGCAGATGCGCGAACGCCTGAACCAGATCTTTGCCGATGCGACCGGGCAGCCGGTCGAGCGGATCGAAAAGGACACACAGCGCGATTTCTGGCTGAACACGCAAGAGGCGCTGGACTACGGTTTGCTGGGTCGGATCATTCACAGTGTGGACGATTTGAAATGAATGACGGTGGCGGCCTTAGCGTCCGCCCCGCGACTGACAACGACTACGACGCCATCTGGTCGATTCTGAAACCGGTCTATCGCGCGGGGGAAACCTATTGCATCCCGCGTGATGTGACCCGGCCTGAGGCACTGGATGACTGGTTCGCCCATCCCTTCACCGCCTTTGTCGCTGAATCCGGCGGCCAGGTGGTGGGCACCAGCCATATCGGCGCGAACCGTCCGGCGGGCGGGTCGCATGTGGCAAATGCCTCTTTTGCGACCGATCCGCAGGCACGGGGGCGCGGCGTGGCGCGCGTGCTGATTGGGCACGCAAAGGACTGGGCGCGCGGCATGGGTTTTCGTGCGATGCAGTTCAATTTCGTGGTTTCGACCAACGAAGACGCGGTGCATCTGTGGCAGACAAGCGGTTTCGGCATTGTCGGACGCCTGCCCGGCGCGTTTCTTCATCCAAGGCACGGGCACGTCGATGCGCTTGTGATGTTCCACGACCTTACAGGAGGATAGTATGGCCCTTGAGACCCTTTCGGAAAACCGCAGCTTTGGCGGCACGCAGGGCGTTTATCGCCACAAATCGACCGCGACCGGCACGGATATGACCTTTGGCCTGTTCCTGCCGGAAGAGGCGCAGCATGGGCATGTGCCTGTGCTGTGGTATCTGTCCGGTCTGACCTGCACGCACGAGAACGCGATGACCAAGGCCGGTGCCCAGGAATGGTGTGCCGAAGCAGGTATCGCGATGGTCTTTCCCGACACTTCGCCGCGTGGCGACGATGTGGCGGACGATGAGGCCTATGATCTGGGGCAGGGCGCGGGGTTTTATGTGAACGCGACGCAAACCCCGTGGAAGCCGCATTTCCGCATGTGGGATTACGTGGTCGAAGAATTGCCCGACCTGATCACCCGCAATTTCGCCATTGATCGCGAAGCCATGGGCATCACAGGGCATTCCATGGGTGGGCATGGCGCGCTGACCATCGCCATGACTCATCCCGACCGCTATAAATCCGTCTCGGCCTTCGCGCCGATTGCAAACCCCACCGCGTCAGACTGGGGCCGCAAGCAATTGACCGCCTATCTGGGTGACGATCAGGCGGCATGGCGCGCGCATGATTCGACCGTTCTGATGACTGAACGCGGCTTTTCCGGCGAAATTCTGGTCGATCAGGGCAGTGCCGACCAGTTTCTTGACCTGCTCAAGCCCGAGGCGCTGGCCCATGCGATGATGGCGCGCAGGCAACCGGGGCGGTTCCGCATGCAGCCAGGCTATGATCACAGTTATTTCTTCGTGCAAACCTTCATGGCTGACCACGTCATGTGGCACGCCGAGCGGTTGCTGTGACCGCTTAGTGAACGAGCTTCTGGCCCGTGAACGTCCCGAATGCAAGCGGGCCGGCGGGAACCTTTATTTCTGCCAGCAGGTCAAGCCCGCTGGCGTCGATCACCGATATCGTGTCGGAATCCCGGTTTGCGACGACCACGCCGCTGTCATCGGGCAGGGCCGAGATGCCGTAAGGTTGCTTGCCGACGTCAATTTCTCCCAGTAATTCAAGGCTGTCCGGGTCAAATACGCCCAATGTCCCGGTCTGCGGATCGGTCACAAAGCCGCGCCCTTGCGCAAAGGCCACGCCCGAAGGCTGGCCGCTGGTCTGGATCGTTCCCAGCAGCCGCCCCGACACAGGATCCATAACCGAAATGCAGCCGCAATCCCTGTCCGTCGCCCAAAGTCTGCCGCCATGGAAAGTCAGCGAAAAGGGTACGTCGCCCGTTGTCCGGATCCGTCGCAGCAGGCGTCCGCTGCTGCTGTCAAAGACGCTGACACCATGATCCTCGTGATCGGCGGTGGCGACGAACTGGCCGTCCTCGCTGACCGCGACGCCGGTGGGCGATTTCCCGGTGCGCGCACGCCAAAGCACGGTCAGCCCGCTGTCCAGCCGCATCAGATTGCCGCCCGTCCGATCAGTCAGGAAAAAGCCTCCATTCTGCGCGGCAGCGACACCAAAGGAACCGGCACCCATATCCCTTGCCGCAAGGATCTGGGCGTCCTCGTCGATCACGCTCAGCCGCCCGGCCTCACCGGAAACCACATAGGCGCGCCTGTTCTGCCGGTCATAGGCAACTGCCGAGGGCAGCCCTTCAAGCCGGGTTTGCGCGCGGATCTGGAAATCGTCCAGATCGATGATCGACACCGTATTTCCCGCCTGAGAGCCGATGACAGCAAGATCGCCCGCAAGCGCGGGCGAGCAGATCGTGGCAAAAAAGGCGAGAATGGCTTTGATCATTGAACCTGACTGACTTTGCACCAGCCTAGCCAAAAGTCGCACATTCTCAAACACGGTATTTTGCCGGCTTTCCGTATCATTCCGCCAGCGCGCGCCGCATCCGTTGGAATCGTTCGCGAATAAAGTACCGCGAGAAAGGGGCGAAATCCGCCGATGGGCCTATTTCCGCTGCACCGACAGGATGACAACCTCGTCATGGTGCCGATCCAGCCGACCGCGCAGCCCATCGCGCATGGCGATTCGCAGAATCCGGCGGAAAACCGGCGCATCGTCGCCATAGTCCCGCGCCTTGCGCCACCACTTGATCATCAGCACCGGAACCAGTGGCCAGAACCACGGCCCGGCGGCCACGCGATAGGCGATCATCGCGTTGCGATACATATAATAGACCTTCCACAATGGTCGCAGGACCACGCCACCCGCCGCCTGTTTCGCGTCGGTATCGTGCTCGAACCGGACCGGCGGGGCAAAGGCGATGCGCAGCCCCCTGCGACGCATTTGCAGTGTATAAAGTTGATCGTCGCCATAAACGAACAGCCGCCCGTCCGGGTATCCCGCCCGCCGGATCGCTGCTCGGGACAGGAACAGACCAACGAAGGACGCCATGTCCACATCAGTCACCGGCGCATCGACGGCATAGGCGGAATCCTGCAAGTGAAATCCGTGCCTGCCCCTGAACAATGTGCGCAGAAATTCGCGGCCGTGCCAGAACGGGTTGCGATAGGGGCGGTTCATCTCGCATACCTCGCCTGACGGGGTAAGCACTGCCGCGCCCACCGCATCGTGGTCGCAGGCCAGGTCGCGAAACGCCCGGATCGCACCATGTGCCGGACGGCCATCGTCATCCATGACCACGATCCAGTCGGGGTCGCAGCGTTCGGTCATCTGCCGCATGCCCTGCTCGAAGCCGCCGGCGCCGCCCAGATTCGCGTCGCTGCGATGCCGGATCAGGCGCGGATCGGTGACAGAGGCCAGCCACTCCGCCGTGCCATCGTCCGAGGCGTTGTCAAACACCAGCACGTGATCCACCTTCTGTTCCAGAAGACGCCGCACCGTATCCTGCAACTTGCCAAGGCGATTATAGGTGACGACGACGGCGCCGATTGTCTGATCCAAGGTATTCCCTGTCATTCTTGCCCTTGTGGCCGGCTGACCGGACGGTTTTCCCTTATTCTACAATCGGCAAGGATCCTGCAAGGGCGCAGGCAGATCGGCGCTACGGGTTCGCAAAGCTGGTCTAGGCCGGTTGGTCCTGCTAGGACTTGTGGGTCACTTACTGCAACGAGGGCCCCGACATGGCTTATGAAACGATCATCGTGGAAATCGAGGATGAGGTTGCGCTGATCCGGCTGAACCGCCCCGAGGCTCT
>NZ_JBKEBL010000257.1:0-9402 GCF_047973135.1 Paracoccus sp. (in: a-proteobacteria) | reverse complement strand
CGTTTCCACGAGTTCACGCCGCTTGTTGTCGTCGGTGGCAGGGGCTTCGGCTTCCTTGACCATCTGTTCGATGTCAGAGTCCGACAGTCCGCCTGATGCCTGAATGCGGATCGATTGTTCCTTGCTGGTTGCCTTGTCCTTGGCGCCGACGTTGACGATGCCGTTGGCGTCGATGTCAAAGGTCACCTCGATCTGGGGCATGCCGCGCGGGGCGGGCGGAATGTCCTCAAGATTGAACTGGCCCAGCAGTTTGTTGTCCGCAGCCATCTCGCGTTCGCCCTGGAAGACACGGATCGTCACCGCGCCCTGATTGTCCTCGGCGGTTGAGAAGACCTGACTTTTCTTGGTTGGGATGGTGGTGTTGCGGTCGATCAGGCGGGTGAAAACGCCACCCAGGGTTTCGATCCCCAGCGACAGCGGCGTCACGTCCAGCAGGACCACATCCTTGACGTCGCCTTGCAAAACGCCGCCCTGAACGGCCGCACCAAGCGCCACGACTTCATCAGGGTTCACGCCCTTATGGGGCTCCTTACCGAAGAATTTGCTGACTTCCTCGATCACCAGCGGCATCCGGGTCATCCCGCCGACCAGAATCACCTCGTCGATATCGGCCTTGCTGACGCCGGCATCCTTCAGGGCTTCCTGACAGGGTTTGATGGTCTTCTTGACCAGATCTCCGACTAGGCTGTCCAGCTTGGCGCGCGTCAGCTTGACGACCATGTGCAGCGGCGCACCGGTATCCTTGTCCATCGAGATAAACGGCTGGTTGATCTCGGTCTGGCTGGAAGAACTGAGTTCGATCTTGGCCTTTTCTGCGGCTTCCTTCAGGCGCTGCAGGGCCATCTTGTCCTTGGTCAGATCGACGCCATGTTCCTTTTTGAACTCATCCGCCAGATAGTTGACGATGCGCATGTCGAAGTCTTCGCCGCCCAGGAACGTGTCCCCGTTGGTCGATTTCACCTCGAACAGGCCGTCGTCGATTTCAAGGATGGTGATGTCGAATGTGCCGCCGCCAAGGTCATAGACGGCGATGGTCTTGCTGTCCTTCTTGTCCAGACCATAGGCCAGCGCGGCGGCGGTCGGTTCGTTGATGATGCGCAGAACCTCCAGCCCCGCGATCTTGCCGGCATCCTTGGTGGCCTGACGCTGCGCGTCATTGAAATAGGCGGGAACCGTGATGACGGCCTGCGTCACCGCCTCGCCCAGATAGGATTCGGCGGTTTCCTTCATCTTCTGAAGGATCATCGCGCTGACCTGCGCGGGGGAATATTTCTCGCCCTTGACCTCGACCCAGGCATCGCCATTGCCGCCATCGACAATGGAATAGGGCACGAGGTTCTTGTCCTTTTCCACCTCGGCGTCGGTCAGACGGCGACCGATCAGGCGCTTGACGGCAAAAACGGTATTGGTGGGGTTGGTCACGGCCTGACGCTTGGCGGGCTGGCCGACCAGACGCTCGCCATCGGTGAAACCGACGATCGAGGGCGTGGTGCGCGCGCCTTCGCTGTTCTCGATGACCTTCGGCTGGCTGCCGTCCATGATCGCGACGCAGCTATTCGTTGTGCCGAGGTCGATGCCGATTACTTTGGACATGTATTCTAACCTTTCTTGCGGCGATATGTGGGCCTCGGGTCCTTGACGGCCCCCTTGGCCCGATCCCTGGATTGGATTAACGGACCTCCGGACATGCCCGGAAGCTTCGGTGCTGTATATAGGTATGGTTTTCAGGCCCGCAAGCGTCAGATAGAGTCAAAATTGACGCCTTGCAGCGGGGCGAACGGAACGTTCTAGCCAGACGCGCTCCAACTGAGTGATTCGTATTTGCGCGTGGTAAAGTTGATCAGCAGCCCGACCATCAGGGCGGCAAGCGAGAACCACAGCGCATGATAGGGATTCGTTTTCAGCGGCGTATAGTTGATGAACATGAAGCCCCGCATCTGGTCGATGATATGGAACAGCGGGTTCCAGATGAACCATGGCATCAACATGTTCGGGATGACATTGGCGACGAACATCTTGCCCGATCCGAACATGTTCACGCGCTGATAGATGGTGGTCAGAATTTTTGCCGTCTTGGGCGACCAGGGGCGGATGCCAAGGAAAATCAGGCCGATACAGACGCCGCTGAACCAGGCCAGCAGATACATCGCCAGACAGCCCTGCCAGTTCTGGACCGTCAGGGGCGCAATGGTGGTGTCATAGACCCACAGGATCGCGATCAGGCTGATCGTCTGCCGGTAGAATGTCGCAAGTGCGGCGGCGGAAATCAGCACCGCCGCGTTCAGGGGCGTGTGTTTCACCAGATTGTTGGCGATCGAATGGCTGCCGGCGACGGCCCCCACAGTCTGCGTGTTCAGCGTAAAGATCACGATGCCCGAGATGATGAACAGCAGAAAATCGCCACGGATCGGCGATTGCCGGATGCCGAACACGATATAGAACATCAGGAAGGCCGCGATCAGGATGGCAGATTGCAGGATCGTCAGCAGCAGCCCCACCACCGCGTTGCGGTGCTCGGTCCGCAGGTTATAGACCGTCTGGTGATAGATCAGCCCAAGCGTCGTTCCAGCGGCTTGCAACAGGTTCTGGTTTCGGCGCGGCGTGAACATGGGTGGCTGTCTGGTCCGGTGTTGTGGCATTTGGGCGGCGATGCAACGCAAAATTGTACACAGGGCCAACGGGTTCTTGCGTAACCTTCCCCCAGGGATCATAAAAGAACGGTCCCGTTGCGACAATAGTTTCGATGGCCTGCATGCGGCGGATGTGAAGGAAAAATCAATGCAATTTGATCGATTGACAGCCGAGATGCGGCGCCTCGCGCTGGAGGCGGGCCACAGGATCATGGAAATCTACGGGGCCGAGGATTTCGATGTTCGCGCGAAATCGGACGATTCGCCGGTCACTGCTGCCGACGAGGCCGCCGATGCGCTGATTTCCGCCGGATTGCGCAAGGCTTTCCCCGACATTCCGCTTGTGACCGAGGAACAATCGGCCAGCCATACTCAGGCCGTCGCGACCTTTCTGATCGTCGATCCGCTGGACGGCACCAAGGAATTTATCCAGCGGCGCGGCGATTTCACGGTGAATATCGCCTATGTCAAGGACGGTGTGCCGGTGCGCGGGGTGGTCTATGCCCCGGCCAGGGGGCGGCTGTTTTATACCACGGGCGACGGTCGCTCGGTCGAGGAAAAGGGCCCATTTGGCGATCAGCCGGGCGAAACCGTGCCGGTCGGGGTCAATCCGATGCCGGATAATCGTGGGCTGATGGTGGTTGCCTCGAAATCGCATCGCGACGCGGCAACGGATGATTATATCGCACGCTATGCCACGCGCGACATGACCAGCGCCGGGTCGTCGCTGAAATTCTGTCTTGTGGCGACGGGCGAGGCCGATCTGTATCCGCGCCTTGGCCGCACGATGGAATGGGACACGGCGGCGGGCGATGCGGTGCTGCGCGGCGCGGGCGGCGAGGTCGTCCGCTTTGACGATCACACGCCGCTGGCCTATGGCAAGCCGGGATTCGAAAATCCGTTCTTCATTGCCTATGCGCCGGGTGTGCTGCTGGTGAAGGACTGACATGCCGGTCGTGGTCATTATCCCCGCGCGCTTTGCCTCGACACGTTATCCGGGCAAGCCGCTGGTCGGTCTGCGTGGTGCCTCGGGTCAATCCCGCAGCCTGATCCGCCGCAGCTGGGACGCTGCCATGGCGGTCGGCGGGGTGGATCGGGTCATAGTCGCGACGGACGACTTGCGCATTCGTGACCACGCGACGGGCTTTGGTGCCGAAGTGGTGATGACATCGGAAAACTGCCGGAACGGGACGGAACGCTGCGCCGAGGCGGTGGCGAATCTGGGGCTTGCGCCCGGAATCGTGGTCAATCTGCAAGGCGACGCGCCGCTGACGCCCGCATGGTTCGTCGAGGATCTGGTTGCCGGTCTGCGACAAGATCGCGCGGCAGGCGTCGCGACGCCGGTGCTGCGCTGTACCGGGCGGATGCGCGCCGATCTGATCGCCGACCGGATGGCCGGGCGCGTCGGAGGCACCACCGCGGTGTTCGGACATGACCGTCAGGCGCTGTATTTTTCCAAGGAAGTCATCCCTTTCTCGGCAGGCAGGTATGACGATGACCAGCCCAGTCCGGTTTTCCATCATGTTGGCGTCTATGCCTACCGGCCCGATGCCCTGCACGCCTATCGCGACTGGGACGAAGGGCCGCTGGAAAAGCTGGAAGGGCTGGAACAGTTGCGTTTTCTTGAGCATGGGCGCAGGCTCCTGTGTGTCGAAGTTCAGGCGCGCGGGCGGCAATTCTGGGAACTAAACAACCCTGAAGATGTTCCCCGTCTGGAACAGATGATGCGGGCCATGGGGGTCGATTGAACTCTGCTCTGGCTGGATGTATGGCGGGCAGAGGCGCTGTGCAGTGCGGTTACTGAATTCCCGGAGGTTCATGGAAGGTGTCCGGGGTTTTGTGTTGAATCTTAACGAGTGTGTATCGCCTTGTGCAAATCGGCACTATGGATGACATAAATTCGAGGGATGCAGGAACAATGAGTCGTAAAGTAACAAAAGCCATCTTTCCGGTGGCTGGGCTGGGGACGCGCTTTTTGCCTGCGACAAAAAGTATTCCCAAGGAAATCATGACACTGGTTGACCGGCCGCTGATCCAGTACGCCATTGACGAGGCGCGGGCGGCAGGCATCGAAGAATTCATTTTCGTGACCTCGCGTGGCAAGGGCGCGCTTGAGGATTATTTTGATCACGCGCATGAACTGGAATCCAGCCTCAAGAAATCGGGCAAGACGGCGCTGCTGGAAACGCTGCGCGCGACGAACATGGATTCGGGCGCGATCGCCTATATCCGGCAGCATAAGGCGCTTGGACTGGGGCATGCCGTCTGGTGCGCCCGGCGGCTTCTTGCCGATGACGAGGCATTTGCCGTCATCCTGACCGATGATGTCATCAAGGGTGAACCGCCCTGCCTGCAACAGATGATCGAGGCGTATGACGAAACCGGTGGCAGCCTGGTCGCCACGATGGAGGTTCCGCCCGAAAAGGCATCGGCCTATGGTGTGCTGGACGTGGCCGAGGATATGGGCGCCATCGTCCGGGCGCGCGGCATGGTCGAAAAGCCGCCTCTGGGGACGGCCCCGTCCAATCTGGCGGTGATCGGGCGCTATATCCTTGCGCCGACCGTGATGCAGAACCTGAACAAGCTGAAGCAGGGCTCGGGCGGCGAGATCCAGTTGACCGACGCCATCGCTGACGACATCGCGGCGGGCCGCGACGTCTATGGCCTGCGCTTCCGGGGACAGCGGTTCGACTGCGGCTCGAAAGCGGGCTTCCTGCAAGCGACGGTGGCTTTCGGGCTGGCACGCGAGGATCTGCACGACGAATTTGCCGAATATCTGCACGACCTGACCTCGTCGCAACGCGCGGCGGAGTAGGGGCGTGGTGCATAAGGTTCTGGTGACCGGCGGTGCCGGGTATATAGGGTCGCATGCCTGCAAGGCGCTGTCGCGCGCAGGCTATATGCCCGTGACACTGGACAATCTGTCAACCGGCTGGCGCGACGCGGTGAAATTCGGCCCCTTCGTACAGGCCGATCTGATGGATCGCGGGGCGCTGGATGCTGCCTTTGCAGAACACCGGCCGGTCGCGGTGATGCATTTTGCCGCCTTCAGTCAGGTTGGCGAGGCGATGGCCGAGCCGGGTAAATACTGGCGCAACAATGTCGGCGGCTCGCTGAACCTGATCGAGGCGGCGGTGGCGGCGGGTTGCAAGGATTTCGTGTTCAGTTCGACCTGCGCGACCTATGGCGACCGCGATGGCGAGGTGCTGGACGAGGATGCGCCACAGGCCCCGCTGAACGCCTATGGTGCCAGCAAGCGCGCGATCGAGGATATGCTGGCCGATTTCGGCGCGGCTTATGGGCTGCGCCATGTCATCTTTCGCTATTTCAACGTGGCGGGGGCGGATCCGGATGCCGAGATCGGCGAATTTCATCGCCCCGAGACACATCTGATTCCGCTGATCCTGGACGCGGTGGATGGCAAGCGCGCGGCGCTGACCATCCACGGAACCGACTATCCGACGCCGGACGGCACCTGCATCCGCGACTATGTGCATGTCATGGATCTGGTTGATGCCCATGTCGCGGGGCTGGAATGGCTGCGCGCGGACAAGGGCAGCCGGGTCTTTTGTCTGGGCACGGGCGACGGTTTTTCCGTGCGCGAGGTCGTGGACGCGACGCGCCATATCACCAACCAAGCGGTTCCGATGCAGGAAGGGCCACGTCGGGGCGGCGATGCCGTCAAGCTGGTTTGCGGCAGTCAGCGCGCAAGGGACGAACTGGGCTGGCGGCCCGCCCGGTCCACCATGCAGCAGATGATCGGGGATGCATGGCGCTGGCATCAGAACGGCGAATACGAGGGCTAGGGGATGGCGCCGGATCAGAACGGCGGTTATCTGCGCCGCGTCTGGTCCGCCTATCGCCTGCGCTGGAAGCGGCGCGAATTGCTGTGGCGCTCGATCCGGGCGCGGCGGCGGCTGAGGCCGGTTGCCGACCGCACCGGCCATATCGCGCCGGACGACATTCTGGTCTTTGCGGCGCTGCGGAACGAGGCCGCGCGCCTGCCCGAGTTTCTGGCCCACTATCGTGGGCTTGGTGTCGCGCATTTCCTGTTTGTCGATAATGGCAGCGATGACGGCTCGGTCGAATTGGTGCGCGATCAACCGGACGCTTCGCTATGGTTGTGCGGTGACGGCTATCGCAGGTCGCGTTTTGGCATGGACTGGATCGGCGCGCTGCTGATGCGCCACGGGCACGGGCATTGGTGCCTGACGGTCGATATAGACGAATTGTTGATCTATCCCGACCATGACCGCCGCGACCTGCGGGCGCTGACCCGCTATCTGGATGATCGCGCCATCCCCGGCCTTGGCGCGCTGATGCTGGAGCTTTATCCGCAGGCTCGGCTGGGGCAGGCCGAAGCCCCCGACGATGCGCCGTTGCTGGCCCGTCTGCCATGGTTCGATGCCGGTCCTTACCGAACCCGGATCATGTCGCCAAAACGCAACCGGTGGGTGCAGGGCGGCGTGCGCGAGCGGGCCTTTTTTCCCGACCGGCCGGGACAGTCGCCGACGCTGAACAAGCTGCCCCTGATCCGCTGGAACTGGCGCTATGCCTATGTAAATTCGACCCATTCCCTGTTGCCGCCGCATCTGAACGACCTGTATGACGGTCCGGGCGACCCGCGCCTTTCCGGCATATTGCTTCACGGCAAGTTTTTGCCGCAAATTATTGAAAAATCTACAGAAGAACTGGATCGCCGCCAACATTTCACAAACCCTTCTGCCTATGTGCATTATCACCGTGCCCTGACCGGCGAGCCGGTCTTGTGGAACCAATCCTCGACGCGCTATCGTGACTGGCAACAACTGGTTGATCTGGGACTGATGGGGACCGGGGACTGGGTCTGCGGACCCGAAGGTTAATGGTTGGTGTGTGACTATCTGATTCCTGTGACATGCAACGAAAAGATGAGCGAGCCCACAGTTTTCCAATCGCACATTAACCGGGGGCGGCGGATTGAGCGTCACTGACCTCAGATTGCGGCTGCGGCGCAGGGTTCATCGTCAGCGGCTGATCGCCCGCGCATTGCGTCGCCGCCGCGTGCTGAAACCGGTCAGCAACCGCGTCGGGCAAATCCGCCGCGGCGATATCCTGGCCTTCGTCGCCCAGAGGAACGAGCGTATCCGCCTGCCCTATTTCCTTGATTATTACCGCAATCTTGGCGTGCGGCATTTTCTGTTTGTCGATAATGACAGCACGGATGGCAGTCGCGACTATCTGGCGGCGCAGGCGGATGTGTCGCTGTGGTGGACCGATGACAGTTACAAGGTCTCGCGTTTCGGGATGGACTGGATTGGCTGGCTGCTGCTGCGCCATGGTCACGGGCACTGGTGCCTGACTGTCGATCCCGATGAATTTCTGATCTATCCGCATTGTGACAGCCGCCCGCTGCGGGCGCTGACCGACTGGCTGGATGACACGGGCCGACGGGCCTTTCCGGCGATGCTGCTGGATATGTACCCAAGGGGCAGGCTGGATGCGCAACCCTATGCCGAGGGGCAGGATCCCTTCGGGATTTTGCGCTGGTTCGATCCGGCCAATTACGCGATCACGAAGAACGATTATCTGGGCAATCTGTGGATTCAGGGCGGCCCGCGCGTCCGGGTCTTCATGGCCGCGACGCCTCTGGACGGCCCCGCGCTGAACAAAATCCCGCTGGTCAAATGGAACTGGCGCTATGCCTATGTCAGTTCGACCCATATGCTTTTGCCGCGTTCGCTGAACCTGGTCTATGATGAAGCCGGCGGCGAGATGGCATCGGGCTGCCTGCTGCATGCCAAGTTCCTGTCCACCTTTGCGGCGAAATCGGCCGAGGAATTGCAGCGCCGTCAGCACTATGCCGACAGTGTGGAATACCGCGCCTATCATCGTGGCCTGCAACAGGAAAATCTGCTGTGGTGCCCGCAATCGCGCGAATACCGGGACTGGCGGCAGCTAGAGGATCTGGGCCTGATCTCGCGGGGAAGCTGGGCATGACCGCGCCTGCTGTCACCCTGCCTGTCCACCTTGGGGTGATCCTGCTGTGCCATGCAGATCTGGACAGCGCCGCCGGTCTGGCCCGGATCTGGGCGACGGGCGGGGCGCGTGTCATGATCCATGTGGACAGCAAGGCCCCCGCAGCGGATGTCGCGCGGATGCGGGCGGCGCTGGCCGAACTGGACGGCATCGCCTTTTCCCCCCGCCGTCATTGTGAATGGGGGGGCTTCAGTCTGGTGGAGGCCACGCAAGAGGCGGGCGATATGCTGCTGCGGCAATGGCCGGATTGCAGCCATGTCTTTCTGGCATCGGGATCTTGCCTGCCTCTGCGGCCCGTTCAGGATTTGATCGCCTTTCTGAACGACAATCCCGGTCGCGACTTTATCGAAAGCGTCAGTGCCGGGGATATGGGCTGGACTGTCGGGGGGCTGAACGAGGAACGGTTTACCCTGTATTTTCCCTTCGACTGGCGGCGGCGGCGCTGGTTCTTTGACCGCGCGGTGGCGCTGCAACGTCGCCTGCGGATCCGCCGCAAGCTGCCTGACGGGCTGCTGCCGCATCTGGGTTCGCAATGGTGGTGTCTGACGGCGGGCACGTTGCGGGCCATCCTGACGGATCCGCGCCGGGCCAGCTTTGACCGCTTTTTCCGGCAAAGCTGGATCCCCGACGAAAGCTATTTTCAGTCGCTGGCGCGCTGCCACTCGGCCCATATCGAAAGCCGGTCGCTGACATTCGCCAGATTCGACGACAAGGGCCGACCCTGCCAGCTTTACGACGATCATATTCCGCTGCT
>NZ_JBKEBL010000294.1:0-2767 GCF_047973135.1 Paracoccus sp. (in: a-proteobacteria) | reverse complement strand
GCGTCTCTATCGGCTGTTTCGATTACGAACCCTATGCCGAATTGCTGCGCATCCCCGTCCACATGATCCGCCAGCGCCACCGCCAGCTTGTCCGCAGGGCCTATGAACTGACCGAACAGAAGCCGCCCCGCCCCGAGCTTATCACCGTCAAGCCCGAACTTTACCCCGCCCTGCCGCGCCGCGCCGGAATGGACAAGACGCAGGGGTAATGGCCATTCCGGTGTGGTTCACCCGGCCGGCTGCGTTTACTTGTGGGTCAGCCGGTGGGTCAGTCGTTCCAGCATACGCAGAAAAGCCTCTTCGTCGGCACGGTCGATGCCCCCGAACAGGCGGAGGTGGAACTGTTGCGACAGGCGCCGGAACAGCGCGATTTTCTTGTGCCCGGCGCGGCCTTTGCCTTTCACTATGGCTGCACATTCTGCGCTCTGGGGCTGCTGCCAAAGGGCCGACCGCGCCGCTACCCGGTCCACGTTTTTGCCTGCTTGGCGCGCCCTTCGGTTCGGGTTTGTGCATCAGCGGCTGGACCGAAGGGGCGCGCTGATTCTGGACCAACAGGCGCTGACCATCCCGACCGGCGACCGGCTGGAGGATCGGGCTGGCAATCCCTTTGCCGCGCCAGACCGATTGCGGCTTTTTTGACGCCGTCACCGAGGCGCTGGCCCGGCATGACATCGGCCATGTGATCTGGCAACGCGATCCACATGACGACCTGTGGGGCTGGGACGCGCCCGAGTTGCGCCGCAGGATCACGGCGACGGCGAGGGTCTGGACGGATCTGGGCGCGCTACCGCGCTGGCCGGATGGTTGCGACCTGTCCGGCCTGCCTCTGGTCGGGAAAAGGTCTTGACCTATCAGCCTCTTGAATGTTCTTCAACCGCCCTGTCGCATCAGCGTGAATGGACCCGGACCTCGCGCAACCGTCTGGCCGATGGCACCCCCTGTGCCTTTGTGAGCGCCGATACCCCGCACGAGATTTTCCACCATTTCGACATTCCGGTGGTGGTCAATCAGTGGTGGTCCTCGGTGATTGCTGCGAAAATACTGGCCACCCGCCATCCGGACCTGACGCAGCGGCAAATCAAGGGAATGATCCCCATCCTTGAAACGTTGACCGGGCGCGCGTTTGATCCTGAATGTGATGCTGCCCCAGTGGCATCGGGGCTCGGACTGGGCGCTTCCCATGCCGCGCGGGTCTGTGGTTCGATACATCGTTCTATAGCGCGTTCGAGGAACTGGGTGCGCCCTTCGTCTGGTCAATCTACCTGCCCTTTGCAGCCGATGGCTATATCCGCAGCGATCACCGAGATCCGCCGCGCTGGCAGATCCTCCTGCCACGCATGAACGGCTGCGGGCCTTGGCACCGGTGGCGTGGCAGGATGAATGGGGCGGGTGCATCACGCTGATGCGCCATGACGATGTCGCCGCCGCCTCGCGCGCACCTCAGGATTTCGCCGCGACGCGGATGACGGTGATTCCGTCCAGCCCGCGCAAGGATCTGCCACGGCCGCCGCTGCAAAAGGATCCGCCCGAGGCTGATCGCTATCGCAAGGGGCTGAATCTGTTCTTCAACGAAAACCGCATGAAGCGGATGGAGCCAGAGCTGGAGGCACTGGCAACGCGGCTGTTCGACGCGCTGCTTGCCAACCTGGCCAAGGCGGATTTTAGCGATCGCTTTGCCGGGCCGTTCACGCAAGGCGCGCTATGCATGCTGGTCGGGCTGGATCTGGCCGAAGCGGACAGGATCAGTCGGCTCAGCCATGATTATGTCGTCGCTGTGCAGGTCGAGGATCTGCCCCGCGCGGGCAAGCTGTCGCGCCGCGTCGGTCAGTTCGCCATCGACCTGGCCGCTGACCGCATGGCGCGTCCGCGTGACCCGGAAACCGACATGGTGTCGGGGCTGATCGCCCATGACCCCGACGGAGGCCCCTATACGCATGAGGAACTGGCCGGAATGGTCCGGCTGAACCTGATCGGCGGGCATGTGGTGCCGTGCAATTTCCTGTGCTCGTTGGCCTGGCATATGGCCACCCATCCCGAACATCTGGACCTGCTGCGCCAGAACCCGAATGCGGAACGCGCCTTGATCGAGGAATTGCTGCGCCTTTATACCCCCTATCGCCGCTTTGCCCGGACGACGACCCGTGACAGCACGATTGGCGGCTGTCCGGTCAAGCGGGGCGATCCGCTGGCCGTGATCCGCATATGTGCCCCGGCGCGCCACTGGCCCGGATGATGCTGCGCGAGGTCTTGCTGCAACTGACCCCCAATTGCGAAAGGCTGACGATCACCGGCCCGCTGGAAATGACGCGCTGGCCCGAATATGGCCCCCTCAGTGTGCCGCTTTCGGTCCGTTGACCGGTCACACGATCCCGCCGCCACCACCCGCCGCCTGCGGGCGGAGTTCCGCGACCTTCGCGCGATAGCCCGAGGCGCGGAAGGTCGCGACCGGGTCGATGGCCGCGCCCGCCCGCAGACGGGCCATGGCCAGAATTGGCTCGACATCGGTGCGGAAGGCCGCGCGCAGCGTCGCCGCCGCCATCAGCGCGTCATTGGCCTGCTGGCAGTCGCGCAGCGCAGCGCGATCCACCAGCGAGGCCTGCACAAAGGCGCGCTGAATCTCGCAGGCGCTGACCATCAGGCTTTCGATGGGATCGGTGACATTATGGCTTTGGTCGATCATATGCGACAGGTTCAGGCCGGGCGTGTCCTCAAGCTCGACCAGTTCGTTAAAGACCAGAAACAGGCGGAACGGATCGATGGTGCCACT
>NZ_JBKEBL010000086.1:0-11207 GCF_047973135.1 Paracoccus sp. (in: a-proteobacteria) | reverse complement strand
TGGGGTGGGGGCGGTGTGGGCTGGGGTGTGTTGATTGTTTTTTTGGTGTGTTGTTTTTATTTGGTTTTTTTTGGGTGTCGCTTTTTTTTTTGGTGGTGGTTTTTTTGTTTTTTTTTTGTTGTTTTTTTGTGTTGGTGTTTGGTTGTTAGTGTTTTGTGGTGGTGTTTCTTTGGGTGGGTTTGGGTGTGGGGGGGGGGGGGGGGGGGCCCCGCCCCCCCCCCCCCCCCCCCCCACCGCGGGACGCAAATCATCCGGCGCTGCCGCCAGGACAAGGATCGGGGGCAAGGAAAAACCTGCCCGCAAGGAAACGGTTTCGCAGCCCGTCACGGCAATCAGTGTCGTCGCCAACAGCCTCAAAAAAGGGGGGCGGGCCGGGCAAAGCCCGACCCGCGCGCTGCCGCCCGGCCGGGCGCGCGCTTCGCGCGCTGACGGTCTGCGGATGGCCGGGAAAGGAAGAAAATGACCATGAGGCGGGCGCAACCCGGTGGCATCGCCAGCCAACTGCCCCGCGCGCACCAGGGGCAAGGGCAACAGCAACCAGCCGCCGCAGGCATATGCCGGGGGTCCGGGGGGCGCACAGCCCCCCCGGCCATCGCGGGACGCAATTCATCCGGCCGGGACGTCGCGCAAATGGCCGGGGCAGGGCGAGGCTTCTGCCGGTCCACGCGGCACACTCATCCCGCAGACCCGACATTTGGCAAGTTCCACCTTGCGCGTCAGCGGCATGCTGCTAGACAGGGCGGGTCCGTCACGAACGGACACAGTTCGGTGACCGGGCCCCTCTGGCGAATGCGGCGGCGCTTCGTGATGTCGGCACCGCAACGCGTCAAAGCCGCCGAGATCAGTTCAGATGCAGCACAGGACACATCATTCCGGCGCAGGCGCGACAGCACGCGGATTTCTGCACTATTTCCGTTGGGCCTTCATCGTGACGGCCATCGGGCTTGCCCTTGGGGCGGCACTTGGCTGGCAAACCTCCGGCACATTTGGCGGCATGCTGACCGTCTTTGTGATTTGCGGGGTGCTGGCGGTTCTGGAAATCTCGCTTTCCTTCGACAATGCCATCGTCAACGCGAACAAGCTGAAATCCATGAGCCCGGTCTGGCAGCACCGCTTTCTGACCTGGGGGATCGTGATCGCCGTCTTTGGGATGCGGGTGATCTTTCCGCTGCTGATCGTGGTGATCGCGGCAAAGATCGGGCCGTGGCAGGCTCTGGTCCTGGCCGCCGCGCATCCCGAGGAATATGCCCGCATCATGCGCGAGGCGCATCTGCCCATCGCGGCCTTTGGCGGCACCTTCCTGATGATGGTCGGGCTCAGCTTTTTCTTCGATCATGAAAAGGACGTGCACTGGGTCCGCTGGCTGGAACGCAAGATGGCTGATTACGCCACTGTCCGCGGGGTCGAGGTGGCGGTCGTCCTGCTGCTGGTGCTGGGCTTTGCGCGATTGCAGCATGGCGCAGAGCGGCAGGTCTTTTTCACCGCCGCGATCTGGGGCCTGCTGACCTTTCTGCTGGTCGAGGTGCTGGGGGGGCTGCTGGACAAATCCTCGCAGCGCAGCAGGCGCGGCGCGGCGCAGGGCGGGCTGGGGGCCTTTCTGTATCTTGAGGTGCTGGACGCCTCGTTCAGCTTTGACGGGGTGATCGGCGCCTTTGCGCTGACCCAGCATCTGTTCGTTATCGCCATCGGCCTCGGGATCGGGGCGATGTATGTGCGGTCGATGACGATCATGCTGGTCGATAAGGGCACGCTGTCCCATTATCGCTATCTGGAACATGGTGCCTTTTATGCGATCACCGCCCTGTCGGTGATCATGTATGCGCAATCGCTGTTCCATATCCCCGAAGTCGTGACCGGGCTGGGCGGCGCGGCACTGATCGGGCTGTCGCTGTGGTCCTCGATCCGGTCGAACCGGGCCGACAGCGCGAAGGACAAGACGTGAGCGCGGATTTCGTCGCCGTCGATTGGGGTACCAGCAGCTTTCGGCTGTGGGTAATGGGGCGTGATGGCACGGTGGCGGCGGAAAGCCGCAGCGCCGAGGGGATGCAGCATTGCGCCGAAGCGGGTTTTGCCCCGGTGCTGGATGCGCATCTGGCGCGGACGAAGGGGCAGGGCCTGCCGGTGCTGATCTGCGGCATGGCAGGCGCGCGGCAGGGCTGGTTCGAGGCCCCCTATGCCGATCTGCCCGCTCCGGTCTCGGCGCTTGCGGGGCAGGCGGTGCGGCTGCCGGAAACCCTGACGGGCGGGCGCGACATCCGCATCCTGCCCGGTCTTGCGCAGCGCGATCCGGCCCGGCCCGATGTGATGCGCGGCGAGGAAACGCAGCTTCTGGGCCTTGCGGCAGGCAGCGGGGCCGAGGGGCTGGTCTGCATGCCCGGCACGCATTGCAAATGGGCGCATCTGGCGGGCGGCGCGGTGGTCGATTTCCAAAGCTTCCTGACGGGCGAGCTGTTCGATCTGTTGTCGCGCCACAGCATCCTGCGCCACGCCATGCCCGAGGGCGGGCGCATCCTCCCCGACGCCCCCGGCTTTCTGGCGGCGGTCGATGAGGCGCTGGACGATCCCGGCGCGGTCATGGGCCAGCTTTTCCCGCTGCGCGCGGGCAATCTGTTGGGTTTTCGCGACGCGCAGGCGTGTTTTGCACGGCTGTCGGGCCTGCTGATCGGGGCCGAGACCGGGCGGCAGGTCGCGTCTGGCACGGATGTCATTCTGGTCGGGCAGGCGGGGCTGGGGCCGCTTTATGGGGCGGCACTGGCGCGGGCGGGCGTGACGATTCACGCCGCTGACGCCGAACAGGCGACGCGGCAGGGCCTTGTGGCCGCCGCTGGCGAGATCTGGGGATGGGTATGAGCCGGGTTGAATGGCCGGGCCTGAAACGCGGACTGATCGCGATCCTGCGCGGAATTACCCCCACCGATGCCGCCGCCATTTCCGACGTGCTGATCGACGAGGGGTTCGAGGCGCTGGAGGTTCCGCTGAACTCGCCCGATCCGGTCGAATCCATCCGCATCATGGCCGCGCGGCACGGCAGCCACGCGCTGATTGGAGGCGGTACGATGTTAAGCGTGGCGCATGTCGATCAGGTCGCCGATGCGGGCGGACGGCTGATGGTCAGCCCGAACATGCGCCCCGATGTGATCCGCCACGCCGCCAGCCGGGGCATGGTGACAATGCCCGGCGTCCTGACCCCGACCGAGGCATTCGACGCGCTTGAGGCCGGGGCCTCGGGGTTGAAGTTCTTTCCCGTCACGCTGATGGGCCCTGGCGGCATCGCCGCGCTGATGGCGGTACTGCCTGCGGGCACGGTGGTCGGCGCGGTGGGCGGTGTCGGGCCGGACAACATGGGCGATTACATGCGCGCGGGCGTCACGACCTTCGGCATGGGCACCAGCGTCTATCGCCCCGGAGACAGCGCCGATACGGTGCGCGACAAGGCCCGCGCGCTGGTTTCGGCCTATGACCTGGCCCCCGGCGTGTAACGCCGCCGCCATTCCCGGCCCAGCAGGACGGTGCAGGCCACGGCCAGCCCGGCGGCCATCGCGAACCAAGTCAGCGCATAGCCAAGATGGGGATTGCGGAACCGGATGACGGTCAGCCCTCCGACGGGCAGCACGCCCGGATCGCCTGCGCCGGCATCTATGAAATAGGGGGCCACCGGGCCAACCCCCCGCGCATCCGCCATGGCCTGCGTATCGCGCGAATACCAACGGCCCAGGGCGGGATCGTTGGCGCGCAAAAAGGCTCCGTCCGGCTGCGACATGCG
Source organism: Paracoccus sp. (in: a-proteobacteria) (assembly GCF_047973135.1). Taxonomy (GTDB): domain Bacteria; phylum Pseudomonadota; class Alphaproteobacteria; order Rhodobacterales; family Rhodobacteraceae; genus Paracoccus. Next base: position 7,444 of record NZ_JBKEBL010000086.1, on the reverse strand, counting down.
CAACAGCCCGCTGATCTGCGCTTGCCGGGGCTGGCCGCGATCCGTGGGCGCGCTGCGATCCTGCGGCACGAAACCGCGATTGACCCAGACCGTCCAGCCCGCATCCACCCGCAGCGGCGTCATCACCCAATACCCCCCACCCAGATCGGTGACAGCCCTGACCAGAGTATCGGCAGCGGGATCGAACGTGCCGCTGACCGTGACGCGCCGGTATTCGTCGCGGCCCGTGGTCAGCACGGCCCAGTCAGGCGGGGCAGGGGCCGGAACCGGGGCGGCGGCAAGCTGCGCCCCGACCCGCGCGATCAGACCGGTTTTCCAGTGCAGCCGCTGCACCTGCCATATCCCCAACGATACCAGCCCCGCGACCATCGCCAGAGCCAGCAGGGTGACGATCAGCAGCCCCGCGCGATGGCGGGGCCGGGTCACTGGCCGACCGGTTGCTGAAGCTGCAATTCGTGATCCATCTGCGGCATCATGTTCTGGTTCAGGTGGAACATCACCCAAAGCGAGCCGGAAATCATGATCGCGACGACAATGATGGTGAAGATGGTGGACATCATCGTCCAGCCCTCTTCGGCGCTGCCGGTCAGATGCAGGAAATACACCGCGTGGACCAGCACCTGCACCAGCGCGCAGGCTACCACTACGGCAATGGTGGTGCCGCGACTTTCGAAACCGCCGCTCATGACGACGGCGAAGGGGATCACTGTCAGGATGACCGACAGCACAAAGCCGTTCATATAGGACCGAAAGCTGCCATGCGCGTGGCCGTCATCGTGATCGTGGTCATGGACAGGATATTCGGAACGCGCGGTCATCAGACATTCCCCAGCAGATAGACAATGGTAAAGACGCCGATCCAGACGACATCCAGAAAGTGCCAGAACAGGCTGAGGCATGTCAGCCGCCGGCGGTTGGCCGGGATCAGCCCCTTCTGGCGCACCTGCACCATCAGCGTCACCAGCCAGATCGAGCCAAAGGTGACATGCAGCCCGTGCGTGCCCACCAGCGAAAAGAAGGCGGACAGAAAGGCCGAACGCCAAGGCCCTGCGCCCTCGTGGATCAGGTGGCTGAATTCGTACAGCTCGATCGACAGGAAGCACAGGCCAAAGAACAGCGTCACGCCCAACCAGCGCAGCGTGCCCTGCTGGTTGCCTTTCGCCATCTCAAGCATGGCAAAGCCATAGGTGATCGACGAAAACAGCAGCATCGCCGTGTTCAGCGCGACCAGAGGCAGCTCGAACACGTCCCTGGGGCCGGGGCCCGCGGCATAGCTGCCATGCAGCACACCATAGGCGGCAAAGAGGACCGCGAACATCAGGCAGTCGCTCATCAGATAGACCCAGAAGCCGATGCCCGTGGAACCGCCCTCGTCGTGGTGATGGGGCGCGGTTTCCCAATAATGGTTGGCGTTGGTCACGTCGGTCATGGTTCAGGCCCCCTGCGCCAGAAGTCTGCTGCGCTCGTCCTCGGTCTGCCGGACCTCGTCGGCGGGGATGTTGTAATCGCGGTTGTAATCGAATGTGTGCCAGATCGCAAAGCCGACCGTTGCGACAAAGGACAGGAAGGCCAGCCACCAGATATACCAGATCAGCGCCATGCCGCAGACCGTCGCCAGCCCGGCAAGGATCACACCCGAGCCGGTATTTCTGGGCATGTGGATCGGGATATAGGGCGCGACGATCCGGGCCTGACCGGCGGCCTTCATGTCTGTAAAGGCGTCGATATCGTGAACCACAGGGGTGAAGGGAAAGTTATAGGGCGCAGGCGGCGAGGGTGTCGCCCATTCCAGCGTCCGCCCGTTCCACGGATCGCCGGTCACATCGCGCAGCCGGGCCCGGTCGCGGATCGAGACGCCATATTGCACGAACATCGCCAGAATGCCGCAGGCGATGATCGCCGCGCCGATACCGGCGATGATGAACCAGATTTGCAGATCCGGATCGTCGAACATCCGCGTCCGCCGCGTCACGCCCATCAGGCCCAGCACATAAAGCGGCGTGAAGGCCACCCAGAAGCCGACGACCCAGCACCAGAACGAGACCTTGCCCCAGAACGGGTCCAGCCGGAACCCAAAGGCTTTGGGCCACCAATAATTGAAGGCCGCAAAGCATCCGAAAACCACGCCGCCGATGATCACATTGTGGAAATGCGCCACCAGGAACAGCGAATTGTGCAACACGAAATCGGCGGGCGGAATGGCCAGCAGCACGCCGGTCAGCCCTCCGATCACGAAGGTCAGCATGAAGGCGATGGTCCACATCATCGGCAACTCGAACCGGATACGGCCGCGATACATGGTGAACAGCCAGTTGAACATCTTGGCGCCCGTCGGAATCGAGATGATCATCGTCGTGATTCCGAAGAACGAGTTCACCGACGCACCCGAACCCATGGTGAAGAAATGGTGCAGCCAGACCAGATAGGACAGGATGGTGATGCAGACCGTCGCATAGACCATCGAGGTATAGCCGAACAGCCGCTTGCCCGAAAAGGTCGCGGTGATTTCCGAGAACGCGCCAAAGATCGGCAGCACCAGGATATAGACCTCGGGATGACCCCAGACCCAGATGAGGTTGATATACATCATCGGGTTGCCGCCAAGGTCGTTGGTGAAGAAATTCATCCCCAGATAACGATCCAGCGTCAGCAGAACCAGCGTCATCGTCAGAATCGGAAAGGTGGCGATGATCAGGATGTTGGTGCACAGCGCCGTCCAGGTAAAGACCGGCATCCGCATCATCGTCATGCCGGGGCAGCGCATCTTGAGGATCGTGACCAGCAGGTTGATCCCCGACAGCGTCGTACCCACCCCGGCGATCTGAAGGCCCCAGATATAGTAATCGACCCCGACATAGGGGCTGTAACTCAGTTCCGACAGCGGCGGAAAGGCCAGCCAGCCGGTCTGCGCGTATTCGCCCACGAACAACGAGGCCATGGTGATGATGACCCCGCCCACCGTCATCCAGAACGAAAAATTGTTCAGGAACGGAAAGGCCACGTCGCGCGCGCCGATCTGCAACGGCACGACAAAGTTCATCAGCCCGGTGATGAACGGCATGGCCACGAAAAAGATCATGATCACGCCGTGGGCGGTAAAGATCTGGTCATAGTGATGCGCAACCAGATAGCCCTCGGATCCGTTGAAGGCCATAGCCTGTTGCAGCCGCATCATGATCGCATCGGCAAAGCCGCGCACGAACATGATCAGGCCCAGAATGATATACATGATGCCGATCTTCTTGTGATCGACCGAGGTGAACCACTCGTGCCACAAATAGCCCCAAAGCTTGTGCCGGGTGATCAGATACAGGATCGCCGCGCCGATCAGAACGACGACGGCAAAGGTACCCCAGACAATCGGCTCTTTCGGGATCGCATCCCAGGTCAGGCGGCCGAACAGGAAGGTGGTTTCAACATTCGCGGGTGAGGCCATGTCCGTATGTCCGTGCTGGATTTACTGGTCGGCAGATGCCTGACGGCGGGATTCCTGCGCGGCAAGGCCGGTAAGCCGTTCGAACAGGCCGGTAGGGACGGGCAGCGCGTGGCCGGTCATCGGGGTCTGATCCGTGCGCCGCTGCGCCCTGGACGCGCCGCCGGTGCGGGCGAACATCAGCGCCGCCTCTTCCGGGGTGCAGATGCTTGTGACCATGAAGGGCGCGCGGCCCAGAACCGGCGTGACCGGCACGATGGCGGCATTCCGTTCATGGGTCAGATGCTGGATATTGACCGCGCCCTCAAGGCCCATGCCACCCCTTGCATCAATGGCCATCATCTCGGCCGCGCACATCTTGTCCTCGGGGACGCACAGGTTCACGACACGGTCGAACAGTTCCGGATCGACATGCCCCCAGGTGCGAGGTTCCTCGTTTTCGCTTGGCGCCGCAAGCTGCATATAGGCGTCGCGGGTCAGATCGCCTCCACCGGCGCGGGCGCGGGCGATCCAGTCCTCGAATGCGGCCTCGTCGGTGGCATGGGTCAGGAAATGCATCCCCGCGAAACCGGCACCCGAATAATGCGAGGACAAGCCCTTGTAGACGCCTTCGCGGTTCAGCACCCCGTGCAGCCGCGTCTCCATCCCCGGCATTGTATAGATCATGCCCGCCATCGCCGGGATATAAAAGGCGTTCATCACCGACTGGGATGTCAGGTCGAACGCGATCTCGCGATTGGCAGGGACCGCCAGCTCGTTCAGCGTGGCGACGCCATAGTCGGGGTAAATGAACAGCCATTTCCAGTCCAGAGACACCACCTGAACGCGAATCGGCTGCGTATCGGCGGGCAGCGGCTGTTGTGCGGAAAGCTGGTCCAGCGGGCGATAGGGATCCAGCTTGTGCGTGCCCACCCAGGTCATCGCGCCAATACAGATGATGATCAGCAGCGGAATGGCCCAGATGCCCAGTTCGAACTTGGTGGAATGGTCCCAGTCCGGGTGATACTCGGCCTCTGTGTTCGAGGCGCGATAGGTCCAGGCGAACCAGATGGTCATGATCATCACCGGGATGATGACCAGCAGCATCAGCCATGTCGCATCGACCAGCAGGTCGCGCTGTCGGGCTGCAATATCGCCGGAAGGCTCAAGCACGACTGCTTTGCAGGCCGTCAGGCCAACCACCGTCAGCCCCGCCCCAAAGGCACGGATAAGACCAGGTTTCATTGCATCAATCCCGAATTGTGCCGGGTTCAGAGTGCTGAACGCAGCGCCCGGTAACAAGTTCCACCGAACTGCGTGTTCCGTTAGCTTGCCTCATCGGAACCGGCAAGACAAGAGAACTTGAACACCCCCCGGTCGGTCAATATTGCGCGAGGCCGGACCAGAGGATAGCATGTCAGGGACGGAACCCGGCATCCGCCCGCGACGTTCGTGGGTTGCTGGTCCGGTCAGGCCAGCATTCTTGAACGATACGGTCGCGCAGCGGATGAACACGACCGCACCATATGGGAGCCGCGAAAGATGAGCGACGCAACCGTCACCCCGCCCGCCCGACATGAAGGACACGCGATTTCACCCTCGGATACCGCAGTCGGGGTCATCATCGGCCGGACATCCGAGTTTTTTGACTTCTTCGTCTTTGCCATTGCCTGCGTCATCGTCTTTCCGCAGCGCTATTTCCCCTTTGAAACGCCGCTGAGGGGGACGCTGTGGGCCTTTGTCATCTTTGCGCTGGCCTTCATCGCACGGCCCGTCGGCACCGCGATCTTCACCAGGATCGACCGCGCCCATGGCAAGGGAACCAAACTGACCCTCGCGCTGTTTCTTCTGGGCAGTTGCACCGTCGCGATGGGGCTGGTGCCATCGTACGAAAACATCGGCGCGGCCTCGATCTGGATTCTGTGCCTCTTGCGGATCGGGCAGGGGCTGGCACTTGGAGGGGCATGGGATGGCCTGCCCTCGCTGCTGAACATGACCGCGCCACGCGACAAGCGCGGGCTTTACGCCATGGTGCCGCAGCTTGGCGCGCCGCTGGGGCTGATCGTGGCCAGCCTGTTGTTCGCCTTTCTGGTATCCAGCATGTCCGAGGCGGATTTCCTCGAATGGGGCTGGCGCTATCCGTTCTTCGTGGCCTTCGCGATCAATGTGGTGGCACTGTTCGCGCGGCTGCGCATCGTCGTGTCGCCCGACTACAAGCAAATGTTCCAGGCCCGCCACCTTGAGCCCATTCCCCTGAAACAGGCCATCGCCGAGGATGGCCGCACGATTCTGGCGGGGACATTCGTGCCACTGGCCAGCGCCGCGATGTTCCATATGGTTACGGTGTTTCCGCTGTCATGGGTCTATCTGTTCACTGGCGAACGGGTCGCGACCTTCCTGCTGATCGAGGCGCTTGCGGCGGCCTTCGGTTTTGGCGCAATCATCCTGTCAGGCTTTCTTGCGGATATGATCGGGCATCGCAAGCTGCTGCTGCGGGGCGCGGTGGGGATCGCCATCTTCGCCGTGATCGCGCCGATGATGCTGTCACGCAGCGGAGTGGGCGAGGCCATCTACATGATCGTCGGGTTCTCGCTGCTGGGCATCAGCTTCGGCCAGTCCTCGGGCGCGGTCGCCTCGATGTTCGAGGCCAGCCACCGCTATACCGGATCGTCGCTGGTCTCGGACCTGTCATGGCTGTTCGGCGCGGGCTTTGCGCCCTTGTCGGCCCTTGGCCTGTCCGCCTGGCTGGGCCTTGGCGCGGCGGGTCTTTACCTGCTGTCCGGCGCGATCTGCACCATCCTCGCCCTTTGGTTCGCGACACGGCTGGAATTCGGCAAGTCCTGATCGTCGCTTCGGGACAAGCCCACCCCGCCGCGCGGGAACGGCCAGCTTTCGCCAGGGCGGAAAGGAGGCGCGGGCCGGGCAAAGCCCGGCCCGGACGCTGCCGCCCGGCCGGACGCGCGCTTCGCGCGCGGTCAGCCTGCGGATGGCGGAACTGGGGCGCGAAAAGCAGGGGGTCCGGGGGGTGCAACTCCCCCGGCTATCGCGGGACGCAAATCATCCGGCGGCGCCGTCACACATGTTTCCCCGAAAACTCGGGGCGGCAACGCATGGCCTCGTCAGACCTTTCCCGCACCACGGCCGGACGGGCATTGCGGGCCGGGGCCGTGCAACCGACGCTGGACAAGCGCCGCGGTTACGGGTTTCTTCACCCCAAAAGCAGTAGAGGAAGCCCGCGATGCGCACCTATGTCCTGACCGTGCAATGCGAATCCCGCCGGGGGATCGTGGCGGCGATCTCGGGTTGTCTGGCCGAATATGGCTGCAACATCACCGATGCGGCGCAGTTCGACGACGACCTGACCGGCAGATTCTTCACCCGTATTTCGTTCCGCCCGGAATCGGGGGCGACACGCGGGGAACTGGAACAGGGTATTGCCGCGATTTCCGGGCCGCTTGGGCTTGACTGGACAATCCACGATTCCACGCAGCCGATGAAGGTGCTGCTGATGGTGTCGAATTTCGGCCATTGCCTGAACGACTTGCTGTATCGCTGGCGGATCGGCGCGCTGCCCATCGACATCGTCGGCGTGGTCTCGAACCACATGACCTATCAAAAGCTGGTGGTGAACAACGACATCCCCTTTCATCACATCCGGGTCGCGAAAGAGAACAAGCAGCAGGCCGAGGCCCGCCTGCTGGAGGTGGTCGAGGAAACCGGTGCCGAGCTGATCGTACTGGCGCGCTATATGCAGATCCTCTCGGATGCGCTGTGCCGGAAAATGTCGGGGCGGATCATCAATATCCACCACTCGTTCCTGCCCAGCTTCAAAGGCGCCAACCCCTACAAGCAGGCCTACGAGCGCGGCGTGAAACTGATCGGCGCGACCAGCCATTATGTCACCGCCGATCTGGACGAGGGTCCGATCATCGAACAGGACACGATCCGCGTGACCCATGCCCAGTCACCCGAGGATTACGTCAGCCTCGGTCGCGACGTCGAGGCCCAGGTGCTGGCCCGCGCCATCCATGC
>NZ_JBKEBL010000323.1:0-2185 GCF_047973135.1 Paracoccus sp. (in: a-proteobacteria) | reverse complement strand
CGGTCAAAGATGCCGCCGCGCACATAGCCAGACCCCTTGAAGCTGTACAGACCGCGCCCGAAGATCGCGACGGCATCGTCGCCTTCGGCCAGCCAGCCGGTCAGGTTTTGCGCCTCGGCCTCGCCCAGCAAGGCGCGGGCAATTGCAGGCTGGGACACCAGTGCCGCATCCATTTCGATGAATGTAGAGTCGGGCGGTTGGGTCAATGCGCGCCGTTCCGCACGGGGATCGCCAAGTGCGGCAAATGCCTCGTTCACCTCGCCCACGGTCAGCGTCAGGCTGCGGATCGTGCCGTCGCCCAGAAGGGCCTGCCAGTCCGTCGCCGCCTCGGCCTCGGGGTTCAGGCGGAACTTTGGCCCCTGATCGGCCGCCGGGGCCAGCCCGCCCAGCCCAAGCGCGCGCGCGACCTTCAACCCGGCCCGAACGATGGAATCGTCGATCACCATCACCGTGACCGTCGCACCGGAAATAATGTCCAGATCATGCGCTGACCCGTGTGCCCCGGCCTCGGCCACCAAATCCAGCCCCCGGTAATTCGCGACCAGAGCCTTCATCTTCGAATCGGGAATACCGATCAGCACAATGGGTTCGGAATGCCTGACCAGCAGCGCGCCGGTCACTTTCGCGTCGTCATCCACCGCGACAAGGGTGTGAATCGGCTTGCCCGAATAGCCGGTGGTCGAGACGAAATCCGATGTGACAAAGGCCCAGCCGATCCTCTGCCCGGCGGCCATCACCGGCGCGACGGGCACATCCTCGCGGATCGGACCAAAGGCATCGGCCCCCTCGACCAGCGCATTGGCGGAAATGTCTGGCAAAAGACGGGCCAGAACCGTTTCGGCCCCCACGGGCAACGTGCCCAGAACAACAAATATCACAAGCAGAAGAAAGCGCATCCGGGGGCCTCAGGACGTTACGTGGCGGGAATCGGCTGACAGGATGCCGCAGGCCGCAACGTTGCCCCCCCACCGCGCCGGAGGACCACGCGACCACGGGCGCAACTGCCGCAGCGGTGGATGCGCGACCGGCGCGGGCCAGGACGCCTGCCAGCAGATCGCCCCCCCGGGCACGACGACCTGCGCCGCAACCGGCGTCAGCGCCGGAGACGTCAGGCAGCAGGGACAATCGCAGCAGTTTTCCGCAGGCCGGGGCGGGCCATAGGCATCGGGCAGCACCACCCTTGCAGCACCTTCATCGCCGCAGATGATCATCGCGGTTCCGTCGAAAGCCGCCACCTGACGCGCCGAAACCCCGGCCGCATGCAGGCACAGCGTCAGGACGCCCAGCAGGATTGCGATCTGGCGGAACGGGTGCTTCATATTGCCCCGGTTAACCGATTCCGGTCGCGCGATCCTTGACTTTGATCAGGCCGGAATGTCCTAAACGGTCATGTCAACTGGCCGCGCGCCGGCTGTTTCGCGCGGTTTTCATCTGTAGCCGCAAGGAAATCGACCATGACCAAAGAACCCGACACTCTGTCCCCGACCTCGCCGCTGCATCAGACGGCCAGCCCGGTCGAAAGGATCATGGCGCTGGACATCGCCGAGCCTGCCCGCGACCAGCTTGAGCCGCGCAAGCAGTCTTATTTCGCGAAATGCGAGGAAAAGCTGGGCTTTGTGCCCAATGTGCTGCGCGCCCATGCCTTCGAGGCCGAAAAGCTGGATACATTCATCAATCTTTACAACCATATCATGATGGGCGACAGCGAATTGTCACCGCTGGAACGCGAGATGATCGCGGTCGTGGTGTCATCCGTCAACCGCTGTTTCTATTGTCTGGTCGCGCATGGCGAGGCGGTGCGCGCCCTGTCCGGAAATCCCCGTCTGGGCGAGGCGCTGGTGATGAATTACCGCGCCGCGGGGCTGCAACCGCGCCAGCAGGCCATGCTGGATTTCGCCGCCAGGCTGACCGAAAAACCCGCCGAGATCGTCGAGGCCGACCGCCAGAACCTGCGCGACCACGGCTTCAGCGACCGGGGCATCTGGGACATCGTGGCGACCGCATCCTATTACGCCATGTCGAACCGCATGGCCATCGGGACGGATATTCAGCCGAACCCGGAATATCACGCACAATCCCGCTGACAGCGGCGCAGCCGCCGGGACGCTTTGCCACCTTTCCATTCAGAGGCAGAGAGGCGACAAGGTCCGGATATGTCCGGCGGCAAGTCCGGCGTTGGTGCCGT
>NZ_JBKEBL010000079.1:0-9223 GCF_047973135.1 Paracoccus sp. (in: a-proteobacteria) | reverse complement strand
GGGCGAGACGCCGATTGATTTCCAGCTTATGACGAACAAGGAACTGACCATCAAGTCGAACTTCCGCTATTCGAACATCTACCCCACCTGCATCGAGGCCGTTGCCGGGGGCAAGATCGACGTGAAATCCATCATTTCACTCTACTACCCGCTGGATCACGCCCCGCAGGCTTTCGAGGATTGCATTACCGAAAAATCGACCATGGTGAAGGCCCTCGTGAAGTTCGAGGGCGATTGATGGCTGCTCCCGAAATCATCTGTGCCGGCATGGTGGTGGTCGATGTGTTGGTGCGCGGCGTCAACGAGCTGCCCAGAATGGGCCAGACCGGCTTCGTGGAGGGTATCACGCTGGCCACCGGCGGCGATGCCAATAACGAGGCCGTCGCGCTGGCGAAGCTGGGCAACCGGGTCGGGCTGATCGGCCTGATCGGCGACGATACGCAGGGCCAGTTCATCCGCGATCAATGCCTCCGCGCCGGGGTCGGGGTCGAGGGGCTTTTCATCAAGCCGGGACAGGCCACAGCAACCGGCGTGGTGATGATCGAGGAGAGCGGCGAACATTTCTTCCTGACGCCGCATTCCCGGTCCCATGCCGAACTTGGCCCGGAACATATAGATCTTGCGTTGATCAAGCCGGGGCTGAAAGCGCTGTCAGTGGCCAGCCTGTTCACCTCCGAGCGTTTCGACCGTGAAGCGGTGGCAGCATTGCTGAAGAAAGCCAGGTCGGTCGGTGCGATCACCTTCGCCGATTTCGTGATGGATCAGCAGGGCTACGGTCTGGACGAGCTGGCAGAGATCTGGCCGCATCTCGACTACGTCCTGCCGAGCGAGATGGAGGCGCAGGTTTTCACCGGCACATCCAACCCCGCAGAGGTCGCTGCGGACTTCCAGCGGCGCGGGGTCAGGAATGTGGTCCTGAAGCGCGGTGCAACGGGGGCGGTCGCCTTTCACGAATCCGGAACCTTTTCGGCGCCTGCCTTCAAGGTCGAGGTGGCAGATACCACCGGCGCGGGCGACAATTTCGTCGCCGGATTTATCCACGGCCTCGTTCATCACATGCCGCTGCCGGATGCGCTGCGCTTCGGTTCTGCCGTGGCTGCCCTGTCGATGCAGGCCGTCGGCGCGGGGACCGGTCTGAAGGACCTGGCTCAGGTGGATGCTTTCCTGACCGGCAAACCTGTTACGCGCTAACGGCAACGGGCTTCGTGGGCAAACATCCGTTCGATGTGGCGGCACCATGAAGGCGTTATTCCCGATTGTCAGAGGCGGCCCCCGCAGTCGCCCGTTGGTCCTGTCTCCGGAACGGATGGCATGACGCCTGTGTTGGCGGGTCATGAGTTAACAACCTGATCGGGACCGGAGGTCAGTCCTGCTGCCGCATTCCTGCAAGGCGCGGCGTGCCTGCCGCTGCGGCCAGCGCCAGCAGTGCCAGCAATATGACCGGCGCAGGTCCGTGCCGGATCCAGAAGGTTTCCGGCAATGCGGCGGGCAGGGTGGTGTCGATCTTGCCGATCTCGCCCAGGCTCAGCGTCTGCCGCACGGCTCCATGCGCGTCGATCACCGCGCTGATACCGGTATTCGCGGCCCGGATCAGCGGCAGGCCCGATTCGATGGCCCGCAGCCGGGCCTGCGCCAGATGCTGATACGGCCCCGAAAATTTGCCGAACCAGCCGTCATTGGTGATTTGCAGCAGCCAACCGGGGCGTTGGTCCAGCCCGCGCAGATGCTGGGGAAAGATTGCTTCATAGCAGATCAGCGGCTGAAAGGCGGGCAGTCCGGGCAGGCTGATCGCGCGCGCGCCCGGCCCCGGCGCGTAGCCTGCGCCGGACTGTGCGGCAAAGGCGGTGATGCCGAACCGCGCCAGCTCGGCACCCCAGGGGATATACTCGCCAAAGGGCACCAGATGGAACTTGTCATAGGTCGCCATGAGCGTGCCGCCCGGTGCGATGGCCGCCAGAGCGTTGTGGTAAACGCCGCCCTCTTGCCGCTGGATCCCCAGCAGCAGCGGGGCATCTGCGGCTTGTGACATCGCAGGCAGAACCTCGCCCGCATCGTTCAGCAGGAAATTCACTGCGGTTTCCGGCCAGATCACCAAATCGCGCTGGCCGGGCGCTGCGGACAGGTCCAGAAGGCGGCCGAAAAAGATAGCGGACCATTCGGGATCCCATTTAAGCCTCTGTTCCGCGTCGGGTTGAACGATGCGCAGCCGCAGGGCGGTATCGGGCGGCAGGGGGGCGGCCTGGCGGGCAACGCCAACGGCCCAGATCATACCAGTCAGCAGCAGGCACAGAACGATCCCGCCGGCAAAGCCAAGGGCCGTCTGCCGCACCTGCCGCCACAGCAGCGCGGGCAGCGCCGCCGCAGTCAGGGTGATCGCGCTCAGCCCCGGAGCGCCGGTCCATGCAGCGGTCTGCGCGACCGGCGTGTCAATCCAGACATGGCCGATCAGCGCCCAGGGAAAGCCGGTAAAGATCCAGCCGCGCAGCCAGTCAGACAGGACAAGTGCTGCGGTGATGCCTGCGCTGCGGCTGCGCCAGCCGGGGCAGATTCGCGCTGCCGCCCAGACCGGCAGCGCCCAGAACAGTGCCCCTCCAATCGCCATCAGGATCAGTGCGAAAGGGGCCATCCAGCCATAGATTTCGGGCTCGACCAGAAACGGCTCGACGATCCAGACAAGAGCCAGCCCGAACCAGCCGATCCCGGCGGCCAGCGCATGCCAGAAGGCGGTGGCGGGGCGGGCGCGGGCGAAACGCCAGATCAGCACCGCCAGCGCGGCGACGGTTGCGCCCCAGACGCCAAAGGGCGCAAGTCCAAGCGCGGCAACCGCACCCAGCAACAGATCGATGCCCAGATGGCGCGGCGCCGGTCGCGCATGCCAACCAAGGCGTGGAGGCATCAGCCGGTCGCGCATCCGCGCAAACATCAGGCTTCGGCGTCGGCCGGCCTTGCAGGATTGGCGGGCTGACCCTGATCCGCTTCGATCGCCGTCTGCGCGGCGGCATCCGCCTTTTTGGCGCGCGGACGGCGGGTTTTGGGCTTGGGTGCGTCTTCGGTTCCGGCCTCGGCCACGGGCGTGTCAGCCTTTTTTCGGCGGGTGCGTTTTGGCTTTGGCGCCTCTTCCGCGACAGCCTCGCCGACGACGGCTTCGGTCGCTTCCGCGCTGGCCGTTTCCTTGTCGGCCTTGCGGCTGCGGGTCTTGCGCGGTTTTGGCGCTTCTGTGACCTCGGCCTCGGCCTCGGCCTCGGCCTCGGGCGTGTCGGCCTTTTTGCGGCGGGTGCGCCGGGGTTTGGCCTGTTCCTCGGGCGCGGGGGCTTCGGCGACAATCGCTTCGGGCGCGATCTCGGCCGGGGCATCCTGCGGGGCGACGGGTGCGGGTTCCATTGACGCAACCTCTGCGGGGGCCTTGTCGGCCTTGCGGCGACGGCTGCGCGCGGGTTTGGCAGGTTTCTCAATCGCCTCGGCCACAGGCTCCACCGGGACGGCTGTGATCGCGGGATCGGCCTCGGGCGTTTCCCCGGCGCTGCGCAGCGTTACCAGCATGAATTGGGGGACGTGATCGCCCATCCCGACCACGACCGCCCCACGATCCTCGCGGCCACGAGAGCGGCGGCGATCATCCCGGCGCGACGGTTCGGAACGTTCGGGGCGCGCGGCTTCGGTTCGCGATCCGTTGGCCTCGGCATTGCGGCGTTCGTGCTGGCGCGGCTGCCTGTCGCGATCACGTTCGCGATCACGTTCGCGATCACGTTCACCGTCATGACGGCCACGACGCCCGTTGCGCCCGCCCTTGCGATCATCGCGGGCACGCGGAGCCCCCTGCGAGGCATCCGACAGGGCAAAGCCCTCGGGGATGGTGCCGCGCGGCAGGGTTTGCTTTACCAGCGCCTCGATGGCAGTCAGGTATTTTTCATCCGACGGGGTCGCAAGGCTGACCGCCGTGCCGGTCCGGCCTGCGCGGCCTGTGCGGCCGATGCGGTGAACGTAATCCTCGGCATGGCTGGGCAGATCATAGTTGAACACATGGCTGACGGCAGGAATATCCAGCCCCCGCGCTGCCACATCCGATGCGATCAGCAGTTTCAGTTTTCCGTCACGGAAGTCATCCAGCGTCCGGGTGCGCTGTGACTGATCCAGATCGCCATGGATGGGCGCGGCATCATAGCCATGCTTTTTCAGCGATTTCGCGACGATATCCACATCTGTCTTGCGGTTGCAGAAGATGATGGCGTTTGTCAGTGCCTCGCCCTCGGCATCAATCAGGGCGCGCAGCAATTCGCGTTTCTGCTTGGCGCTCTGATCGCGGCGGGTCGGCGTGATTTCCACCAGCCGCTGCGTGATGGTTTCGCTGGTCGTGGCCTGACGCGCGACCTCGATCCGCTCGGGGGCGTGCAGGAAGGTGTTGGTGATCCGCTCGATCTCGGGGGCCATGGTGGCGCTGAAGAACAGTGTCTGCCGGGTAAAGGGCGTAAGCTGGAAAATCCGCTCGATATCGGGGATAAAGCCCATGTCCAGCATCCGGTCGGCCTCGTCCACGACCATGATCTGCACGCCGGTCAGCAGCAATTTTCCGCGTTCGAAATGATCCAGCAGACGGCCCGGTGTGGCGATCAGTACATCGACCCCCCGATCAATCAGCTTGTCCTGTTCGGCGAAAGAAACCCCGCCGATCAGTAAAGCCTTTGTCAGCTTGGTGTTCTTTGCATAGACGTCGAAATTCTCGGCAACCTGCGCGGCCAGTTCACGGGTCGGACACAGCACCAGACTGCGCGGCATGCGCGCCCTTGCGCGGCCCCGGCCCAGCATGGTGATCATCGGCAGGGTAAAGCTGGCGGTCTTGCCCGTTCCGGTCTGCGCGATCCCCAGCACATCCCGCCCTTCCAGCGCAGGCGGGATCGCCCCGGCCTGAATGGGAGTCGGCGTTTCATAGCCTGCTTCGGCGACGGCCTTCAGGACTTTGGGATCAAGCTTCAGATCAGAGAACTTCGTCATTCGGGACTTTCCAAGATGTCGCGCCACCCGACGCGAATGCGTACCGTGCCGCGCACCGTTCCGGTGCCCTTGCGGCCATTCATGGGACGCATGTCCAAACGCCCCGCCTGATGTCTGCCGGATGCAGACCCCGTCTCGCTAGACGAAAGATTCAGCAGCGTCAATCGGTAGCCGCGAAAAAGACGCGGTCCGCCAGAAATTTGCGGTGCCGCCGGACCCGCAGATATAAGAACGGTTTCCGGCGCAGGGAATCATAACATAGGGGACAGGCGTGGCAATCGAAACATCGGGCGGGCTTAGTCCTGTCGAGGCTTTGGCACTGATCGGCGCGGCCGGAGTGGGGGCGCAATGGCTGGCCTGGCGGTTCCGTATGCCTGCCATCGTGCTGATGCTGGCCGCCGGGTTGCTGCTGGGGCCGGTTACGGGCCTCATGGTGCCGTCGCGGGATCTGGGGGGCATCGTACATCCGATGATCTCGCTGGCTGTCGCCGTGATCCTGTTCGAGGGCGGGCTGACGCTGCGGCTGAAAAAGCTGGCCGATGCGCGGCCCGCCGTGCTGAGGCTGGTCTATCTCGGCGCGCCGCTGGGGTGGCTGTTCTCGACCCTGGCGCTGCATTTCGGCGCGGGACTGGGCTGGCCGGCCGCGGTGGTGTTCGGGGGCATCATGATCGTGACCGGACCAACTGTCATCGCGCCGCTGCTGCGGCAGGCAAGGCTGACCGCCCGGCCCGCGCAGATCCTGCAATGGGAAGGCATCGTCAACGACCCCATCGGCGCGCTGGTCGCGGTGCTGGCGATGGGGGTGGTCGCGGTCATGTACAGTGACCTGCCCGTCGCCACCTCGCTGGGGCATTTCGTTCTGGGCATTCTGGCGGCGCTGGCGTTTGGGCTTGCGGGGGGCTGGCTGATCGTCAGGGCGTTCCAGCGCGGCTGGGTGCCCGAATACATGAAGGTTCCGGCGCTGTTCATCATGGTGCTGGCGATTTTTGCGGCGACCGACAGCATCCTGCATGAAAGCGGGCTGCTGGCGGTGACGGTGATGGGGTTGCTGATCGCCAATGCCGATCTGCCCAGCTATCACGAGCTGCACCGCTTCAAGGAACATGCCTCGATCCTGCTGGTTTCGGGCGTGTTCATCCTGCTGTCCTCGGACATCCGCATCGCCACGCTTGCCGATCTGAACTGGGGGCGGACGATCCTGTTCATCCTGCTGGTCATGATGGTGGTCCGGCCGCTGACGGTGTTCCTGTCGCTGGCCGGGTCCGACCTGCCCTGGCAGGAAAAGGCGCTGATCGCGATGACCGGTCCGCGCGGCGTGGTGCTGGTCGCGGTGTCGGGCGTCTTTGCACAGCGGCTGGCGGATGCCGGCGTTCCCGAGGGCGCGGCCATCGCGCCTCTGGCATTCGTGCTGGTGCTGTTCACGGTGGTGGTTCATGGCTTCACGCTGGCACCGCTGGCGCGGCGGCTGGGGCTGACCTCGGGCGAAAAGCCGGGACTGCTGATCGTCGGAGGCTCGGTCTTTGCGTCCGGGCTGGCCAAGGC
The DNA here is from genome assembly GCF_047973135.1 of Paracoccus sp. (in: a-proteobacteria). Taxonomy (GTDB): domain Bacteria; phylum Pseudomonadota; class Alphaproteobacteria; order Rhodobacterales; family Rhodobacteraceae; genus Paracoccus. The sequence goes on along the minus strand of NZ_JBKEBL010000079.1, from coordinate 2,692 downwards.
GCTGGAAAAAGCCGACGTGAACGTGCTGATCACCGACACCAATCGCGACCATCTGCACAGCGCGCGGGCCTCGGGCGTGCCGACATTCTATGGCGACATCCTGGGCGAGGCGGCGGAACATAATGTCGAATTTATCGCCTATTCGGGCATTTTGGCGGCATCTGATAATGATGCGTACAATACGCTGGTGGCAACCGATCTGGGGCCGGAATTTGGTCGCGACAACATCTGGCAGGTTGCCCGCCACAAAGAGGATCGCGCCCGTCACGCGCTGCCCAGCCAGCTTGGCGGCAAGCCGGTCAATGGCAACCGGCAACTGGAACAGTATCTTGACCTGCTGGCCAGTGGCTGGTTCTTCCGCACCACCCGCCTGACGGTCGAATATGGGCTGGACGACTGGCACGCCGCAAGGCCGGGCGCGGTGGCGCTGGCGATGGTACAGGACGGCGCGCTGCGCTTTGTGGCGGATGACCGGGAACTGTCTGGCAAACCCGGAACGCGGATCGTGTCGCTGATGCCGCCCGATCTGGCCCGCAGAATCGAGTCCGAAAACGAGGCGCGGGCCGGCATGCAGGACAAGTCCTGATACCAACGGCCTGATCGACGGCTTCGTTTATTTGTAACCCCAATGAACATTGGGTGCGGCGCGGGGTCAGTCCAGCCATGCCTCGGCGGGGACGGGGGTGTGGCTGCCACCGTTCCAGAGGTTCAACTCTCCGATCAGCCTGTTATCCCCTGTCAGGGTGAACCGCCCGTTCGAAGGGCGGTCGGCGGTGTAGCTGACCGAAAGGCGGCGGACACTGGCAGACATGGTCGGATCGCAGCGGTCGGTATGGTAAAGTGACGCGCAATTCCCTTTCCAATCGACATAGCGAACGGGAAAATTCAGGGTAACGCCTTCCTCGGCAAGTTTTCGCGTCGCCTCGGACGCGCCTGCCAGTTCCTCGGATATTTCTGCATAGGGCAGTGTCTTGACGCGCAGCGACTGCGCCATCAGGAACCTGCATCGCAGCGCCGCCGAACGGATCGCCGTGTCATCCGAGCCCAACCCCATATCAATTGCGGTGCCGACGAAATCGGGATCCTGGGCGCGCAGCAGATCCTTGTAGGCCGACAGTTTCTGCAAGGGGCTGCCGGCTTCGCTGAACCGCTGTTCCGCCGTGATCAGCCCGTCGCTGTCGATTGCCGGAAGGTCGGGGTCGCAGGCCCATGCCGCAGGGGCGAAAAGGGTTGGAAAAACGATGGCGCAAATCCATTTCATGCCAGATTACTCCTTGTAGACAGTGATTTTCACTCCGAAACTTCCGCGAGAAAATTCGTGCTCCTGCGCCGCGACAATGAAACATCCCGGTGCCAGTTCGAGGGGTATTTGCGCCGGATCAAGCCGGTTGAACCCTGTGCCCGGAAGGTGCAGTTCCACGCCCTGATACTGGCGCGCCACGATGTCGAAACGGGCCCGCGCGGCAATTGCCACGCCGCAGACCTGCCTGACCCGAGCGTTGGGGAAATCAACGGTCTCCTGAATGAACGATGATGCCGCAGGGGCGGTGGTGCCGGATGACCCGGGCGGGTCGGTCAGTGTTTCCGGCAGGCCGGAATATGCGAATGGCTTGGGCACGGGCGGTTCCGGCGGGGTGTCGGGGCGGGGCAGAATGTTTGTCAACAACCCGATCACCGCCGTGATCAGCCCGACGATGGCCGTGATCAGAACGATCTTCTGTGTTCCGCCATCCGCGAACGAACTGCCTTGCGCGGCTGCCCGGTCGGTTTTGCCGTTGTTCGGCTTTGCCATTACGCCCCCTGTACGCCCAAAGACTGCCACAACAGGCCTGACGTCTCCAGTTGTATTTTATCTGCTCGTTACAGACAGAGAGTGTTCGTTCAGCCATCGAAATCGTCGTGCGTTGCTCCATCGTCAGGATCACGCCCCCCTTGCGCCCTGCATATGGATGTCCGGCGTTTCGGGGTAACATCCTCCGGCCGGTTCCGCTCAGCCCGCCTGATCCCGAACGGCGGTGGCGGCTTCGGGCAGCCTGCGCCGGGTGCAGGCTGGTCTTGCCGCTGTCCGTCCGGCGCGGTATCACGCCTGACCGAAGATCGCCTGACGAACGAAGGAACCGCCCATGCGCGCCGAGACGCAGTCCACCATTGACGCTATCCGCAAGTCGCTGACGCTGCTGGGGCAGCGGATGGACTGGCAAACCGCGCCGCATCGTCTGGAAGAAATGAACGCCATGATCGAGGCGGGGGATCTGTGGTCCGATCCGGCCCGCGCGCAAAAGCTGATGCGCGAACGGCAGGCCCTGTCCGACGCGATCGAGACCTATCGCCGGATCGACGGGGATCTTGGGGCCAATGCCGAGATGGTCGAACTGGCCGAGGCCGAGGGCGATGCCGAATTGGTCGCCGAAGCCGAGGCGAATCTGAAAGCGCTGGCCGAACTGGCCGCGCAGAAGGAACTTGAGGCGCTGCTGAACGGCGAGGCCGATGGCAACGACACATTCCTTGAAATCAACGCTGGTGCGGGCGGTACGGAAAGCTGCGACTGGGCCAGCATGCTGGCGCGGATGTATGTCCGGTGGGCCGAGAAAAAGGGCTATGACGTCGAACTGATCAGCGAAAGCGCGGGCGACGAGGCGGGGATCCGGTCCGCCGCCTACAAGATCAGCGGGCATAACGCCTATGGCTGGCT
>NZ_JBKEBL010000026.1:0-5342 GCF_047973135.1 Paracoccus sp. (in: a-proteobacteria) | reverse complement strand
GGGTCGGCCACCGCCGATGCCGCGGCGCTTGGCAATACGCTGGTGCCGGTGATGGAAAAGCAGGGCTATACGCGCGAATACGCCTCGGCGGTGACGGCGGCTTCGTCGATCATCGGGCCGATCATCCCGCCCTCGATTATCCTGATCTTGTACGGGGCGCTGCTGTACACTTCGGTCGTGGCGCTGTTCGCGGCGGGGATCGTGCCGGGGCTGCTGCTGGCGGCGGTGCTGATGGCGATCAACGCCTATTACGCGCATCGCGACGACCATCCCGGCGGCAAGGGGGCCGAAGTTCCGCCTATCGGGCAGTCATTCCTTCACGCGCTGCCGGCGCTGTCGCTGCCGGTCATCATGATGATGGGCATCCTGTTCGGGGTGATGACCCCGGCCGAGGCGGCGGGCGTCGCGGTGGTCGCCGCCTGGCTGGTCGGCAAGTTCTATGGCCGCATCAGCCGCAATGACCTGTGGGAATCGCTGTTGCGGACGATCATGCTGTCAGGTGCGGTTTTTGTGATCCTGGTGTCGATCGCCACCTTCGGCTATCTGACCTCGATCGAGCAGGTGCCGCGCAAGCTGGGCGAATTGATCGGCGCCTTCGGGCTGGGCCCCTATGGCTACATGCTCGTCCTGAACCTGATCTTCATTGTCGCCGGCATGTTCATGGATGTGAAGGCCGCTGTCGCGCTGCTGGGACCGCTGCTGATCCCGCCGGCCATCGCCATGGGGGTGGACCCGGTCCATATGGGCATCGTGATCTGCTTCAACCTGACGGTAGGGCTGATGACGCCGCCCCTGGGGGGCGTGCTGCTGATCCTCTCGACCGTGGTCGATCTGGGCTACTGGAAACTGGTCCGCGCGGTGCTGCCGTTCCTGATCGCCGAATTGATCCTGCTGTTCGTGCTGGCCTTCGTGCCTGCGATCTCGCTGACGCTGCCGCGCCTGCTGGGCCTGATGTGACAACAAACAAGACTGGGAGAATGAAAATGAAAAAGCTGCTTTTGGCCGTATCGGTCAGCGCGATGGCTTTTGCGTCGGCCGCGCAAGCGATGGACGACGTGATCGTCGCCTTTGCCGGCACCGAGGATATGGAACGCGATGCCGAATATGTATTCATCAAGGCATTCGCCGACAGCCTGGCCGGACATGACGTGACGACGGTGATTCATCCCGCCAACTCGATGGGCAAGGAAAGCGAACGCTTCGACCAGACATCGCAGGGGCTGATCAGCGTGAACATCGCCAATGGCGGCACGCTGTTCAAGACCAGCGATTTTTCGCGGGTGCTGTTCCTGCCGTTCTTCTTTCGGGATGAGGCACAGTTCGATTCCGCGTTGGATCAGTCGGGAGCGTTCGACAGGATGAACGAGGAAGCCGAAAATCTTGGCGTGCGCATCGCCGGATTCGCCATGCGGGGCGGCTCGCTGGGGCTGTTCAACAATGAAAAGCCGGTCACGACCATGGCCGATGTCGCCGGGATGCGGCTGCGCGCCCAGAACGGCGATCAGGTGAAATACATGGAGGCCTGGGGGGCGCGTCCGACCGTAGTCAGCTGGGCGGAAACGCCGAACGCGCTGCAGACCGGCGTGGCCGTGGGCCATTTCAACCCTCCCTCGACCGTGGTGGCCGCCGGTCAGGTCGAATTGCTGAAATACTTCACCCCGATGGATGCCGGCGTCGTGCCCAAGGTGGTGATGCTGTCGTCGGACTGGTACGACTATCTCAGCGATGAGGAAAAGGGCTGGGTGGACGAGGCCGTCGCCGCAGGCGTCGCCGCCAACCGCGCCTGGACACAAAAGATGGCCCCCGAGTTCGAAAAGATCATCCAGGACGGTGGGATTGAGATCACCCCGCTGAAAGACGGCGAGCGCGAGAAATTTGTCGAGGCGACCAAGGTAAGCTGGCCCGACATGGCCGATCAGGCCGATATCGACCTGCTTGCGCCCTTCGTGAACTGACCCCGACAGCCAGACCATCCGCAGGAGGCCGGACATGAGACACATTGCCAAAGCCCTGACACGCGCCAGCGACGCGGTAGACCGCGTTCTGCGGGTGGTCGGCGTTTTCTTTCTGGTCGTGATGGTGGTGCTGATCTGCCTTCAGGTTCTGGCGCGTTACGGGTTTTCCTCGCCCCCGGCCTGGACCGAGGAGGCGGCGCGCTATGCAATGGTCTGGGTCGGGTTGCTCGGAGCCAGTGTGTCCTTCAAGGCCGGGTTCGACCCGGCGCTGATCAAGATCGCCCCGGATGCGGCGCGCGCCCGGGTTCTGATGACCGGCGCGATCCGTGCGGCGGCGGTGACGATCTTTCTTGGCCCGATCCTGTGGTACTGCTTCTTCGGCCCCAAGATGAGCGTTGCGCGATCCTTCATCTCCCGCAGCCTCAGCACCAAGGCCGAGACCTTCGACATGCCGCTGATCTTCGTTGCGGTCACGGTGCCGCTGTTCATCGGCGCAATCTTTCTGCACGGGCTGGCGAAGATGGGCGAAACGCTGGCCGAACGCGACTAGGGGCAAGGACATGCAGACAGTTTCGCTTGACGATATCCGCGCCGACCGCGATTTCATCGCCCGGCTGACGCAAATCCGCCGCGATATCCACGCCCATCCCGAAACGGCGTTCGAGGAACGGCGCACCGCCGATCTGGTGGCCGCGCGTCTGACCGAGCTGGGGATCGAGGTGCACCGCGGCCTGGGCAAAACCGGCGTGGTCGGTACCCTGCGGGGGCGGCGGCAGGGCCAGCGGACCATCGCGCTGCGCGCCGATATGGATGCGCTGTTCATCGCGGAACAGACCGGCCTGCCCCATGCCTCGACCGTGCCGGGCAAGATGCATGCCTGCGGTCATGACGGTCACACGACAATGCTGCTTGGCGCGGCCGAAAAACTGGCAGGCGATCCCGATTTCGCCGGCACCGTGCATTTCATCTTTCAACCGGCGGAAGAAGGGCTGGGCGGTGCCCGCGTGATGATCGAGGACGGGCTGTTCGACCTGTTCCCTTGCGATGCGGTCTATGGCGTCCACAACGATCCGCAGCGCCCGCTGGGCGAGGTCAGGACGCGCGTCGGCGGCTTCCTGTCGGCCGGCGACACCTGGGAGGTCCGCTTTCGCGGCACCGGCGGACATGGCGCAATGCCCGAGCGCGGCACCGATCCGACCGTTCCGGCCGGGCAGTTCGTCGCCTCGATCGGCTCGGCCATCTCGCGGCGGGTGCCCAGTGTCGAAAGCGCCGTGATCTCGGTCGGGCATATCGCGGCGGGCGATTACGACAGCCCCAACATCATCCCCTCCGAGGTGACGATCCGGGGCACTGCCCGCACCTATGCCCCCGATGTCCGCGATACCGTCGAACACATGATCGACGCGCTTGCCAGGGGGGCGACACTGCCCTTCGATGTCGAGGCCGAACTGATCTATACGCGCCGCTATCCGCCGCTGGTGAACGAGGCGGGCCGCGTGGAACTGGCCGCGCGCGCAGCGGCGGCCACGGTGGGCGAGGCCAATGTGGATGCCGGCGCCAGACCACAGGGCGCCAGCGAGGATTTCGCCTTCATGCTGGAAAAGGTTCCCGGCGCCTATGTGATGATCGGAAATGGCGACGGCCCGGATTCGGCCTTTGTCCACACACCGAAATACGACTTCAACGACGAACTGATCCCGATCGGCGTCACCTATTGGCTGAACCTCGTCCATGCCGAGCTTGGGCTGGAGGGCAAGGCCGGTGCATGAAGACCGCAAGGCACGCTTGTCCTGCCTTATCCGCGATCTGCGTTATTCCGAGCGTGGCAGTTGGTTCTGATGGAGTTGTCTAACACTACTTTGGCGGATTTCTGTTGATCTGATATTCACCGGATTCACGTGGGACGTTTTGGATGATTCATAGGGCGCCAGCATTGAGGGAGGCTGGCGGTTTATGGGAACCTGGCGGGACGATCTGGAGGGTTGGCTTGCACCGTTCGTTGCGGCGCTCGGGCACAAGACTCGGGGGCGGATGTGTCCGGCCTGTGTCGCGGGACTGATCGGCCCGGGCGACCGCAAGAGCGTGCAGCCGATGGCGGCGCGGAACGGGGCGGTCAGCTATGACCAGCTGCATCATTTCATCGCCGACGGGGTCTGGGATAGCGCGCCGCTGGAGGCGGCACTTCTGTCCGAGGCCGACAGGCTGGTTGGCGGCGAGGCGGCCTTTCTGGTCATCGATGGTGAGCCGGGCAAGCGAATGATCCAGTGAATCATTCGCCCGGCGAACGGTCTGCCGAAGAAAGGGGATCACTCGGTCGGGGTGGCGCCGCAATATGCGTCCTCGCTGGGAAAGACCGCGAATTGCCAGTCGCTGGTCTCGGTGACGCTGGCCTCAGCGGAGGTTCCGGTGATGGTGGGGTTGCGGCTGTTCCTGCCCGAGACCTGGACCAGCGATCCCGAGCGCATGGCCCGGGCCCGAGTGCCGGAGGATCGGCAGGTCGCCTTGAGCAAACCCGAGATTGCCATCGCCGAGATCGACCGGGTGAGGGCTGCGGGTGTCCGCTTCGGCTGTGTGCTGGCCGATGCGGGCTATGGGTCGAGCGGGCCTTTCCGCCACGCGCTGAGCACGCGTGGACTGACCTGGGCAGTCGGTCTGTCACGGCGCCAGAACGTCTATCCGGCGGATGTCGGGTTGGTCTTTCCCGAGGCCGGACGCGGCCGACAGCGCAAATATCACCTGCCGGATCGCGTGGCCGGTTCCGCTCAGCAGATGCTGGCGGGCGAAAAATGGCGGAAGGTCAGTTGGCGGCGCGGGACCAAAGGCCGGCTGGCCTGCCAATGCGCCGCGACCCGCGTCCGCATCGCCGATGGCCACCGACACCGCATGGCGGAGGGCCGCGTGCAGGCCATGCCCGGCGACGAGGAGGTCTGGCTGATCGGTGAACGCCGGGCAACCGGCGAGCAGAAATACTACACCTCGACCCTGCCCGCCGATACGCCCCTCAAGGCCCTCGCCGCTGCCATCAAGGCCAGATGGATTTGCGAACAGGCGCATCAGCAGCTCAAGGAGGAGCTTGGCCTCGACCATTTCGAGGGACGATCCTGGACCGGCCTTCATCGACACGCGCTGATGACAATGATCGCCTACGCCTTCCTGCAATCCCGCCGCCTCAAGGCCGCGGGACGGGAAAAAAAGAATCCCCGGCGCGCCCCTGCAACCACCCATGCCAGCCGTCAGGCATGCCATCCTCGACGCCTTCGCGAGATCGCCACCAGGACGCTGCCCTCATTGTGAAAAGCTCATCCAAGAGCGCCCCGGGAGAAATCTGCCAAAGTAGTGCTAGGCCAGCGGCGCTTGGGCGGGCTGGGCCTGTATATCGTCGAGGCC
>NZ_JBKEBL010000233.1:0-29845 GCF_047973135.1 Paracoccus sp. (in: a-proteobacteria) | reverse complement strand
TCGTCTTTGGTGATTTGCACTGCCGGTCTCTGGTCAATGACTGGGCCAGCATCGTCATCGTAACCGGTGATTGTATCGTTGAAGATTGGGTTTTTGCGGCACGAGAGGATTCGGCCTTCATCGTCGGCGGCGCGTTCAGAACACCCATATTCGTTGGCGCGGATATCTGGGTTTCCGTTGGCGGGGTGGTCGAAATCGAAACCGGTGACGGATACGCGGTCGCCTTGCGTCATGCCGGCGACGCCTCGCGCTCTCCCCGGATCACGCCGCACACGGACTGGCGCAGCATGGTGTCCAGACTGGCGCTGGACCGCGATGGTCCGGTGGATGAATACGACGTGGTGGAAATGATCGAAAAGCGTCTGTATCAGACCGGAACCATTCTGCCGTCAGACGAATGATTTGCGGCCTCGCACAGGCCAAGCCCGCCCTGTTCGACCAGAAAATCGACAATCCCGGCGATGCCCGCGCCGTGCCGCAGCGCTGCCATCACGACCGGACGCGCACCACGGGCCGCCCGCGCATCCGCTTCCAGCAATGCGGCATCAACGCCCACATGTGGCGCAAGATCGGTCTTGTTCACCACCAGCAGATCGGATCGGGCAAGGCCGGGGCCGCGCTTGCGCGGAATGTCCTGCCCGGCGGCGGTGTCGATGACATAGATCGTCAGATCAGCCAGTTCCGGCGAAAAGGTCGCTGCCAGATTGTCCCCCCCCGATTCGATCAGCACCAGATCCAGATCGGGAAAGGCGCGGTTCAGATCGGCGATGGCGGCCAGATTGATGCTGGCATCCTCGCGGATGGCGGTATGCGGGCAGCCGCCGGTCTCGACGCCCCGGATCCGGTCTGCGGGCAGCACCTGCGCCCGCATCAGGGCCTCGGCATCCTCGCGGGTGTAGATGTCATTGGTGACAACCGCCATCGACAGGCGCGGGGCAAGCATACGGGCAAGCTGTTCGGTCAGGGTGGTCTTGCCCGCGCCGACGGGACCGCCGATGCCGACGCGAAGGGGGCCGTTCAGGCTCATGATCGGAATATCCTTGTCTGCATGGTTTCGTGGGCCATGGCGGCGATGTCGGCACCCCATGTCGCGCTGCGAAGATCGGCTTGGGTCGCATCTGCCGCGCGGGCGGCGGCGCGCAGGATCGCTGGTTGCAGCGCGGCCAGCATGGCCTGCCCCTGAACCGGACCAAGAGGCAGGAACCGGACGGCGGCGGAAATCAGCGCGGCGGCCTGTGCCTGCAGGAAGGCCGCGACGATTTCGGGGGCTGGCAGAGGCATCGCCACGCATGCGCGACCAATGCCCACCGGCAGGGCGGCGGCGACATGTGCGGGCCCGCCCAGTGCAGCCAGATTCGCCGAAAACGCCGCGCCCTGTTCAACTGACTCGGCCAGCCGCTGCGACGACGCGCAGGCCGCGCGTGCCAGATCGTCCAGCGCCGCGTGATCCGCGCCCTTGCGCAGGGACAGCGACAACAGCACCGCATCCGTCCAGCCAGAGCCATGGTCCAGCCAGTCGGCCAGCCATTGCGGCAGGCTGGTCCGCGTCACGGCCCCCCGGTCCATCGCATATTCCAGCCCCTGCGACCAGGCAAAGCCGCCTACCGGAAAAGCGGGCGACAGATATTGCGCAAGGCGCAGGCGGGCGGCCTCAGGCGTGTTCATGGTCGTGGCGATGCGCATGGCCGTGATCGTGGCCGAAGGTGCGGCCATGGCCATAGGCTCCGCCTTCGGGGCGGAATGGCAGAGCGGCCTCTGCCACATCCGCGCCCAGACCGCGCAGCATCGCCTCAAGCACGTGATCGGCGCGGATGATCAGCCGGTCATGGGCGATCTGGCAGGGGGTGTGCCGGTTGCCGATATGCCATGCCAGCCGGGGCAGGTTGCCGCGGACGATCAGCACCGGCTCGGTCGCCGCGCGGATGACGACGCGGCGGCCGTCCGACAGCGCGAATGCGTCGCCATCGTCAAGACTTGTCACCTCGGTCAGATCGACCATGAAATCGCCCAGATCGCAGCTCAGCCTTTTTCGGCGCAGCAGCCGGGCGTCATAGTCCAGAACCACCACCCCGTCGAAAGGGCCGTGGGCGTGGCGGATGACATGATTGCTTTGGGGGATCATCGGGAACCTCTCAGAACAGGAAGTAACGTTGCGCCATCGGCAATTCCGCCGCAGGCTCGCAGGTCAGCAGTTCGCCATCGGCGCGGACCTCATAGGTTTCGGGATCGACCTCGATCACGGGCATGGCGTCGTTCAGCGCCATGTCGGCCTTGCCGATGCCGCGCGTGTCCCCGACCGCGATCAGCGCCTTGCCCAGTCCGTCACCCGCGCCGGCATCCAGCCCGTCGCGGCTGAGAAACAGAGCCGAGGCGCGGCCCGTATGCCCCCACATCGGGCGGCTGAACACCGGCTGCACGGGGATCGAGCCGTTCGGATCGCCCATCTGCGCCACGCTGATCTGACCGCCGACCAGCACCATCTCGGGCTTGACGCCAAAGAAGGCGGGCGACCACAGGACCAGATCGGCGCGCTTGCCCGTTTCGACGGATCCGATATGCGTTGCCACGCCATGCGCCACCGCCGGGTTGATCGTGTATTTCGCGATATAGCGGCGGGCGCGCTGATTGTCGTTGTCACCCGTCTCGCCGGGCAGGCGGCCGCGTTGACGGCGCATCTTGTCGGCGGTCTGCCAGGTGCGGATGATCACCTCGCCGATCCGGCCCATGGCCTGACTGTCGGACGAAATCACGCTGAACGCGCCCAGGTCGTGCAGAATATCCTCGGCGGCGATGGTCTCGCGGCGGATACGGGATTCGGCGAAGGCCACGTCTTCGGGCACGCGGCGGTCCAGGTGATGACAGACCATCAGCATGTCCAGATGCTCTTCGACGGTATTGGCCGTATAGGGCCGCGTCGGGTTGGTGGACGAGGGCAGGACATTGGCCATCCCCACCATGCGGATGATATCGGGCGCATGTCCGCCGCCCGCGCCCTCGGTGTGATAGGCGTGGATGGAGCGGCCTGCGATGGCTTCCATCGTATCCTCGACAAAGCCCGATTCGTTCAGCGTGTCGGTATGGATCATCACCTGCACATCCATCCGGTCGGCGACCGTCAGGCAATTGTCGATGGCGGCGGGGGTGGTGCCCCAATCCTCGTGCAGTTTCAGCGCGCAGGCGCCCGCGCGGATCTGTTCCTCAAGGGGGGCGGGCAGGCTGGCATTGCCCTTGCCCGCGATGCCGATATTCACCGGCAGTTCCGCGCAGGCCTCCAGCATCCGGGCGATATGCCACGGCCCCGGCGTGCAGGTGGTGGCCAATGTGCCATGCGCGGGCCCGGTGCCGCCGCCCAGCAGTGTGGTGACGCCCGAATGCAGCGCGTGATCGACCTGCTGCGGGCAGATATAGTGGATATGGCAGTCGAACCCGCCCGGAGTCAGGATGCGCCCCTCGCCCGCGATGATCTCGGTTCCCGGTCCGATGATCAGGGTGACGCCCGGCTGCGTGTCGGGATTGCCGGCCTTGCCGATCCCGGCGATGCGACCGTCCCGCAGCCCCACATCGGCCTTGACGATACCCCGGTGGTCAAAGACCACAACGCCGGTAATGACAGTGTCCATCGCCCCGCCCGCGCGTGTGACCTGCGACTGGCCCATGCCGTCGCGCACAACCTTGCCGCCGCCGAACTTCACCTCTTCGCCAGGGATGCTCAGGTCGCGTTCGACCTCGATCAGCAATTCGGTATCGGCCAGCCGGATCCGGTCGCCCGTGGTCGGACCGTAAAGCGCCGCGTAGTCGGCGCGGGACAGAGACGCGGCCATCTACAGCACCCCCATGATGTCTTTGCGGAACCCTTTCACGACGCGGTTGCCCGCGAAGGGGATCAGCCGCACCTCGCGTGACTGGCCGGGTTCGAACCGCACGGCCGTTCCCGCCGGGATCGACAGGCGCATGCCGCGTGCGGCAGCGCGGTCAAAGCGCAGCGCCGGATTGGTTTCCGCGAAATGGTAATGGCTGCCGACCTGAACGGGCCGGTCGCCGGTATTCGCGACCATCAACGCGACCGGTGCGCGCCCCTGGTTCAGGATGATGTCGCCCGCTGCGGGCATGATCTCTCCGGGGATCATCGCCTAGCCTCCGACCGCAAGCGCCAGACCGGCCATTGCCGCCCCGCCGCCAAGGGTGCGCGGCAACAGGCCATTTTGCAAAAGCCGTCCCGCAGCGACTCCGGCCAGATGCAGCGCCATGGTCATCAGCGCAAAGCCCGCCGCATAAGCGATCATGCCGGTCGCCGGACCCTCGGCGCGATGTGCCCAGCCATGCGCAAGGCCGAACAGAACCGTACCGGTCAGCAGCATCGGCAAAGGCAGGCGCGCGGCCATCGCGACCAGCGCCCCGAGAATGACGACCGAGGCAAGTATCATCGGCTCGACCCCCGGCAGGGGCAGACCGGGATAACCGGTCAGCCCGCCCGTGATCATCGCGCCAACGAAGGTCACGGGCAGCGCCCAAAGCGCCCGCCCGCCAATCTGCGCCGCCAGCAGCCCCAGCACGACCATGGCCAGAATGTGATCGGCACCGCCGACCGGATGGGCCAGCCCGTCGGTGAACCGGCCCTGATCATGGCCTGTATGCGCCAGAGCGATTTGCGGCAGAAGCGTCGTGGCAACGAAGATGGACAGCTTTTTCATTCAGGCCTCCTGGCGAATGGGATGGTGGACGGTGACAAGCTTGGTGCCGTCGGGAAAGGTGGCCTCGACCTGCACCGAATCGATCATCTCGGGCACGCCCGACATGCACTGTCCGGCGGTGATGACATGTGCGCCTGCCTGCATCAGATCGGCGACGGAACGCCCGTCGCGGGCACCCTCGACCACGAAATCCGTGATCAGGGCAATGGCTTCGGGATGGTTCAGCCGGACACCGCGGGCCAGCCGCGCGCGCGCGACCATCGCGGCGACCGAGATCAGCAGTTTCTCGCGTTCGCGGGGGGAAAGGTTCATGTCAGACCTGCCAGATACGGGGAAGGGGATCAGGGCGCAGAACGCGCAAAAGCCGGTTGATCTGTCGGCGCAGGGGCCAGCCATCGGCTGCCAGCAGCCGCAGGATCAGCCGCCCCGGAGGCGCGCTGGCGGCGGCGGTCACACCGGGTTCACCCAATGCGGCGCGGGCCGTGGCCAGCAGGTCGGGCGCATGGGGCGCAATCATCACCAGCGTCGCCACCGCCCGGGCACCGTCCAGCATGGCCGCGCCGTCAAGCCGGGCCAGCGCGCTGTCGTCCAGCGCGAAGGCATCGTGATGGACCATCCGGCTTGCACGCCGCACGATGCGCCGGTCGGTCAGAGACAGGCGGCAAAGGGTTTCGCCCATGGCCAGCCGCCCCAGCACCAGCATCTCAAGCAGCAGGCAACCCGCTCCGGGGGCCAGATCCACCTGGGTGTCGCGCCGCAGCCGCGCGCCGTTGAACAGGATGGTTTCCTGCGGAAGCCAGTCCAGCCAGCCGCCCTCGCCAACGCTCAGCCGGACACGCGCATGCGCATGCGGGCCTTCGGCGCGATAGGCGCGCTCGGCCGTCTGGGTGGTGGCAAGGGCGCGGGTGCCGGGCAGGGTCTCGACCGCGAAATCCAGCCGGTCGCCTGACGCCAGCCCGCCCGAGATGTTCAGGAACACGATCTCTGGCAGCCCCGCCGTCACGCGCGGCAGCATCGCCCTGGCTGAACCCGATTGCCCCAGATCGACCAGACCGCGCGGGCCGATCCGGACCCGCGCCGTACCCGCGCTGCGCTGCATCCGCGCCATATGGATGGAGGTATCAAACATGCGCTCAGGGGGCGCAGGGGGACGGCCAAGGTCAATCGCCGGGCCCTTGTCCGGTGCCCGCCAGTCAGGCAGAAGGGTTGCAGTTGCCTGCCTGATGTGCAGATTGTGCAGGGCGCGGGCAGTGTTCGGACCGCCGTTGCAGGACATGAGCAACGCTTCCTCGACAGAAGCAAGCCGCGCCTCAGGTTCCCCTATCAGCGGGCACTGCATTGGCCCGCGCAACGGTTGTGCCATCGGTGCGTGACATATGTGCAAATGCCCGGAGGGCTGCACCGGGGGCAGGAGGCTAGGGCTGTACACCGCTTTCGGGCGTTCGGGTTGACGGTGCGCCCGGATGATTTGCGTCCCGCGATGGCCGGGGGAGTTGCACCCCCCGGACCCCCTGCAAAAGCCTGCGGCCCCCCTTCCCGCGCCGCACTGGCAGAGCGACGCGGTGACGCCACGCCCATGATCTGGGTCAGCAACGGCGCAGGCATGGGCCAGCATCCGGGCCATGACGCAAGCTGCGCGACGACCGAACCCAAGGGCCGACCCGGTACCTGTGCGGCGGGTTTTGGCCCTGAGCCTGCGCGGAGGGCTTGCCCAAGCCAGGAATCGCCAGCCTTCGCCATCCGCAGCCCGACCGCGCGCGAAGCGCGCCCCCGGCCGGGCGGCAGCGACGGGTCGGGCTCTGCCCGACCCGCCCCCCCTTTCCGCCCAAGCAACAACTGCCCGTTCTGACGTTTGCCACGGCGCGGACGACCGGGCAGGTCCGATCCCGATTCTGACGCAGGCGCAGGCGTGTGGGCAGCGCAGGGTCTGTCAACAATGCCGGACCGGCCTTGCGCCGCACGGTTCCCAAACGGAAAGTCCTGAACCGGCCGCCCCTTTGCCGCGCGCTTTATCGCTTTGCCGAACTCAGCCCGCCAGTGCGCGAAGGGCGCGTTTTCGCGCGTCGGGGATGGCGCGGATTTCGAGACCGGTAAAGACATGCATGGTCTTCAGCGCCGGATCGACAACCGCGTGATCGCTGACCCATCCTCCCATCGCGAGATAGGACCGCAGCAGCGGCGGCATTCCGGCCATGGCCCGCCGGGGGTCAGGCTGGCGCAACCGTAACGCGCGGGCAAAGCGGAATACCTTGGGTGCCTTGACGCGCGGCAGCCAGCGGCGCGGGGCGAGATAGCGTTCTTTCAGCATGGCGAAGGCGTCAGCATGATCCTCGGGCTCGGTGCCGAAGAAACTGGAACAGCCAAACAGCATCTCGACCCCGGTGCTGTCCACATATTCGGCCATCGCCGCCCAGGCCATCCGCAGGATTTCGGGGTCGCGCCAGCCGGGATGAATGCAGAACCTGCCCATCTCGACCATTGGGCCGGTGAAATCCTCAAGCCGCGACAGGTTGTAATATTGTGCTGAATAGCTGTTGGCGATTTCCGCGCCTCTGGCGAAATGCAGGAAGCGGAAACAGCAGACCAGCGTGCCACTGCGCGAATCTTCGATCAGGATATGGCGGCACAGATTGTCATGGTCGTCGCGATCCAGCGCCTTTCCGGCTCCGGGCTGCGCCCGGTCCTGCCTGTCGCGCGCGACAAAGCACAGCCAACGCAATGCCTGGGCCTCGCGCAGATCGCGCGGGGTTTCGGCAAAGCGCAGACGATAGCGATAACTGCCCTGTGACAGCATTCGGGCGGTCCCATTCCTTGTCCCGGTTATCCGGGTCCATAGCAGCATAGTGTTTCAGTTTCGTTATTCTGGAAAGCAGAATTATGTGCCCCCAATTGGCGCATACGGTTATTGCCTGTCCCGCAGGTACAGGTGAGCGCGCGGCTTGCCGGGCCGCGCCAAGCCTGATAACCGGACGCGGAAAATTCCAGACAGGCGGGACGGTCCCGCCGCATGAGACAGGATGAACCAATGGCGATCGAACGCACCCTCTCTATCATCAAGCCCGACGCGACAAAGCGCAACCTGACCGGCAAGGTCAACGCCAAATTCGAGGATGCCGGCCTGCGCATCGTCGCGCAAAAGCGCATCCACCTGTCGCCCGCCCAGGCCGGCAAGTTCTACGAGGTCCATAAGGAACGCCCCTTTTATGGCGAGCTGGTGGAATTCATGGCATCCGAGCCGGTGGTCGTGCAGGTGCTGGAAGGCGAGGGGGCCATCGCGAAGAACCGCGACGTCATGGGTGCGACCAACCCGGCCGATGCCGCTCCGGGCACGATCCGCAAGGAATTCGCCCTGTCGGTCGGTGAAAACTCGGTCCATGGCTCGGACGCGCCGGAAACCGCCGCGCAGGAAATCGCGTTCTTCTTTTCGGGTCTGGAACTGGTCGGCTAATCAGGGTCCGATCCTTGTCAATATCGGGAAAGGGGGCTTTGGGGCCCCTTTTTCATTGCGGTCATTTCCGGCCAACCGTGGGGAAAAGGGGAAAGGGGGCGGGTCGGGCGAAGCCCGACCCGTCGCTGCCGCCCGGCCGGGCGCGCGCTTCGCGCGCGGCGGGGCCTGCGGGTGGCCGGTGGCGGGGACAGGGGTGCGCCGTCCGGTCATCGTCGCAGCTTGCCCGCAGGTCTCGGCTTGCCGCAGGCTTTTGCAGGGGGTCCGGGGGGCGCATAGCTCCCCCGGCTATCGCGGGACGCAAAACTGCGGCGGTGACGTCACGCTACGGCTTCCCGGCAAGGCGCGGCACTGGCCCGCGCCCTGTACAATGCTTGCCTGCCAAGGCCCTGGCGAATGTGCCTCAGCCGATGGCGGCGGCGCGAACCTCGTCGTCGATGGCATCCAGATATTGCGCGAAATTGTCGCTGAACATCTGAACCAGCCTGGCGGCCTGTGCTTCATAGGCAGCAGGATCGGCCCAGGTCTGCCGCGGATCCAGCAGCGTGTCGTCAACGCCCTTGACCGAGACCGGGACGTCAAAGCCGAAATTCGGATCCTTGCGGAACTGCACGTCATTCAGACTGCCATCCAGCGCCGCATGCAGCAGCGCGCGGGTGGCACGGATGGGCATGCGCGAACCGTTGCCGAAGGCACCGCCGGTCCAGCCGGTATTGACCAGCCAGCAGGACGCGCCGGTTTGCGCGATTTTTTCCTGCAACAGCTTGCCATAGACCTCGGGGCGGCGCGGCATGAAGGGTGCGCCGAAGCAGGTCGAGAAAGTCGGGATCGGCTCGGTCACGCCGACCTCGGTGCCCGGCGTCTTGGAGGTAAAGCCCGACAGGAAGTGATACATGGCCTGCGCCGGGGTCAGCCGCGCGATGGGCGGCAACACGCCATAGGCATCACAGGTCAGCATGATCACGTTGCGCGGGCTGCCGCCAAGGCTGTTCGCCGAAGCGTTCGAGATCGCCTCAAGCGGATAGGCGCAGCGCATGTTGTCGGTGATCGAATTGTCCTGGAAATCCAGCTCAAGCGTGTCGGGATCGTTGACCATGTTCTCGATCACCGTGCCAAAGCGCGAACAGGTTGCATAGATCTCGGGTTCGGCGGTGGGCGACAGGTTGATGGTCTTGGCGTAGCAACCGCCTTCGAAATTGAAGATGCCCTTGTCGGACCAGCCATGTTCGTCATCGCCGATCAGAATCCGCGAGGGGTCGGCCGACAGGGTGGTCTTTCCGGTGCCGGACAGGCCGAAGAAGATGGCGCTGTCGGCAGGGTTGCCGATGGCGTGATTGGCGCTGCAATGCATGGCCATGATGCCCTTGCCCGGCAGGATATAGTTCAGCAGGGTGAAGACCGATTTCTTGTTCTCGCCGGCATAGGCGGTATTGCCGATCAGGATCAGCTTCTTGTCGAAATTCAGCGCGATCACGGTTTCGCTGCGGCAGCCATGGCGTTCGGGATCGGCCTTGAAGCCGGGGCAGTTGATAATGGTGTATTCCGGCACGAAACTGGCCAGTTCCTCGGCCCTGGGGCGGCGCAGCAGGTGGCGGATGAACAGGCCGTGCCATGCCAGCTCGGTGATGACGCGCACGTCCAGCCGGTTTTCGGCATCCGCGCCTCCGAACAGATCCTGCACGAAGTAATCCTTGCCCTGCATATGGGCCAGCATGTCCGCATGCAGCCGGTCAAAGGCATCGGGATCCATCGGCTTGTTGTTTTCCCACCAGATCGAATCCTCGACCAGAGGGGTGCGGACGACAAACTTGTCCTTGGGCGAGCGGCCGGTATGCGCCCCGGTCGAGACAAGGAATGTGCCGCCCAGACCGATCGTGCCTTCGCCCCGCGCCACGGCCTCGGACATCAGCGCAGGCTCAAGCAGGTTATAGTAGGTTCGGCCAAGCCCCTTGATTCCCTGATCCTCCAGTCGGCAATTCGGGTTTACGCGGGTGGTCATCTTCTTTGTGCTCCTGACTTGCTGGCTGCATGCGACGGTTTGGTGACGCCGGGTGACGGCCCTATAGCACGGCCTTCGGGCGAAAAAAGAAGTGAGCGCGAACAGTTAGCGCAAACGAATAAAGTTATCGCTAACCGGAGTTGTTGAAGGGGCTGTGAACCGAAAAACTAACCAATTTGAGGCAGGATATACAGGAAAGGTGATTCGGTATGAAGCAGGTGCATGGCACGGCAGTGTCAGTCAACGGGCGTGGGCTGCTGATTCTTGGCCCGTCCGGGTCGGGCAAGTCCAGCCTTGCGCTGGAGTTGATGGCGGCCGGTGGCTCGCTGGTCAGCGACGACCGCACCGATCTGGAAAAACAGGGCGAGGTGGTGATGGCATCGGCCCCGCAAGGGCTTGCCGGGCGGATCGAGGCGCGGGGGGTCGGGATTCTGCGGGTCGAGAACGGTCCTCCGGCGGCGATCAGGCTGGTGGTCGATCTGGGGCAGCGCGAGGAACTACGGTTGCCGTTTCGTCACCATCACAATCTTATCGGCGTCTGGGTGCCACTTGTGCTGGGACCGTACCGCCCGCAACTGTATGCTGCATTGCGGCAGTATCTGCTGGCAGGTCGCAATGACTGAAGGAATGGCGCATGGCTGAAAACAGGGATGAGGGCGCAGGCGAGGCGCATCAGGGCGATGCGCAGCGGGTCGTGCTGGTAACGGGGCCGTCCGGGGCAGGGCGATCGACCGCGATCGACGTGCTTGAGGATCTGGGCTTCGAAGCGATCGACAACCTGCCCCTGTCGCTGATCCCCCGGCTGCTTGAGGGGCCGGTGCGGCCTGTGCCGCTGGCCCTTGGGCTGGATGTGCGCAACCGCGATTTCTCGACCGCAGCCGTGATCGAACTGATCGACCGGCTGACGCGGCATCCCCATTATGCGCCCGAGGTGCTGTACCTCGATTGCGATGCCGGCGTTCTGGTCCGACGCTACAGCGAGACCCGCAGGCGGCACCCGCTGGCACCTGACGGCCTGCCCCTGACCGGGGTTCTGGCCGAGATTGACCTGCTGGGACCGATTCGCGCCCGCGCCGATGTGCTGGTCGATACCAGCGACCTGTCGCCCCATGACCTGAAGGCGGAACTGGCGCGCTGGTTCGATATCCGTCCGGGGCGCGGGCTGGGGATTTCGGTTCATTCGTTTTCCTTCAAACGCGGGGTGCCGCGTGGGCTGGATCTGATGTTCGACTGCCGGTTTCTGGCCAACCCGCATTGGGATCCGGCGCTGCGGGCGATGAACGGGACCGATCTGCCGGTGCAGGATTACGTCCTTGCCGATCCGCGCTATGACGAATTCTTCGCGCGGGTCCGCGATCTGATCCTGTTTCTGCTGCCCGCCTATCAGGCAGAGGGCAAGACTCACCTTGCCCTGGGTTTCGGATGCACCGGCGGGCAACACCGATCCGTGACTTTGGTCGAGAAAGTGGCGGTTGCGCTTGCAGATGCAGGGTGGCCGGTGTCAATAAGACACAGGGAACTTGAACGACGTGTTCTGGCATCGCTTTCATCGGCTGAGCAGACGTCCGCACAACGCGCGGCGTCCCAGCCCTCTCTGAGGACGGCACCATGACGCGGATTGCTATGGTTGGTGGCGCGCGTTGATCGGAATTGTCATCGTAGCTCATGGCGGACTTGCGCGGGAATATCTTTCCGCCGTTCAGCATGTCATCGGGCCGCAAAGCGGCATGGTTGCGGTTGCGATCGAGGACGATCACGACCGCGCCGCAAAAATGGCCGAGATTCGTGCCGCGGCGGATGCTGTGGACAGCGGCGACGGTGTGGTTGTCGTGACCGATCTGTTCGGCGGATCGCCCTCGAATCTGGCGCTGCCCGCCTGCGCCGCCTGCAACCGCACCATCCTTTATGGCGCGAACCTGCCAATGCTGGTCAAGCTGGCCAAGTCGCGGCACCTGCCTGTTGCCGATGCCGTCGCCTTCGCGAAAGAGGCGGGGCGCAAATACATCAACTCCTACAACGTGCCGCTTGAGGCGGCGTTTGACACGGACACCCCTTCCAGATGACCGGACCCGTCACCCGAACCCTCTCGATCATCAACGAAAAGGGGCTGCATGCCCGCGCCAGCGCGAAATTCGCCGATACGGTCGAACGCTTCGACGCGCAGGCGCAGGTCGAAAAAGACGGCATGTCCGTCACCGGCGATTCGATCATGGGCCTGCTGATGCTGGCTGCCTCGCGCGGCAGCACGATCACCGTCACCACGACCGGACCTGACGCCACCGCGCTGGCCGATGCGCTTGCCGCGCTGGTCGCCGATTATTTCGGCGAAGGCATGTAGGGTCGCGGGCAGGTGGCGGATCGCAAATCCTATCACCACGGCAATCTGCGTCAGGCCCTGGTCGAGGCAACCGCCGCCCTGATCGAGGAATCCGGACCGCAGGCTTTCACCCTGACCGAGGCGGCGCGCAGGGCAGGGGTGTCGCCTGCCGCGCCCTATCGCCATTTCAAGGGCCGCGAGGATCTGATCGAAGAGGTCGCACGCCAGGGCTTTCTGGATTTCGCCGAACGTCTGGACGCTGCATTCGACGATGGCCATCCACGCGCTTTGACTGCGTTCCTGCGGATGGGGCAGGCCTATCTGGATTTCGCCGCAGACCGTCCGGGCTATTACATGGCGATGTTCGAATCGGGGATCTCGATCGCGGGAAATGCCGAATTGTCGCAGGCATCGGAACGGGCGCAAAGCGTGCTGCTGAAGGCCGCCGAAAGCCTGGCCCGCCGCCTTCCCGAAGATCAGCGCCCGCCCGCGCGCATGGTCGCGAACCATATCTGGGCGCTGAGCCATGGCGTCGTCGAACTGTTCTCGCGCGGCAAGCCCGGCGGGCGCACCCCGGTCGAACCGACCGAAATGCTGGAAAGCGGTGTCATCGTCTATCTGCGCGGACTGGGGCTGATCCCCGCCTGACCAGCGCGACTTTTACGAAAAGCCTGTCATCCCCCTTGATCCCGCGCCGGGGCACCCTATTTATGTAAATGTGATTAACATTATCATGAAAGGATCACACAGATGCACAGCGCCTCGCAACCGATCCAGTGCCGTTATGGCCCGCAAACCCGTGGCCCCGGTATTTTTGGCCGCGCGCGTGACTGGCTGGACGAACGCGGCAAGATCGCATGGATCGCCGCAATGATCCTTGGCTTCATCGCCTTCTGGCCGGTGGGTCTCGCCCTTCTCATCTATATGATCTGGAGCAAACGCATGTTCGGATGCAGCAACCGCAGCCAATCCCGCCGCCGCAGTTTTGCGGCCCCGACCGGAAACACCGCCTTTGACGCCTATCGCGACGAGACGCTGAAGCGGCTGGAGGATGAACACGTCGCCTTCATGGACTTCCTGCAGAAACTGCGTGAGGCCAAGGACAAGGCGGAATTTGATCAGTTCATCGAACAGCGCGCCCGCAAGACGGATGACTAAGCAACCGGCGGTGCGGGGACTGCCCCGCGCCAGCACCGACGGGTTGTCTGATCGTGCTGGCCGGACGCGGAATGCGTCCGGCCAGCACGCTTTTCGGGGCCAGAGATTTCAGGGCCGGGGCAGCCAGCCCAGTCCTGCGCGGGTCATTCCGGCGGGTGTATATTCCGCGCTGACCCAGCCGCGATAATCCGCCTCGTCCAGCGCGTGAAAGAAGGCCCGAAAATTCATGTCGCCCCCTGTGGGCTCGTGCCGGTCGGGATAGCCGCCGATCTGGATATGGCGGATGATCCCCGCATGGCGGTGCCAGACGGCCATCGCATCGCCAGTGATCGCCTGCGCGTGATAAGTGTCCAGTTGCAGCCCCAGATTGGGGGCCCCCACCTCGGCGATGATCCCGGCTGCAAAATCGAAATCCGACAGGAAATAGCCTGGCATGTCAGTCTGGTTCAGCGGTTCGATGGTCAGGCTGGCCTTGGGCGCGTGTTCGGTGGCCCATGTGAGGTTACGCAGAAAGGTGGCGCGTGCCTCGGGGCCCTGGGCGCAACCGGCCATGACGTGAATGTGGCGCGCCCGCAGCACATCGGCAAAACGCAGGGCACGGTCGAAATCGTGGCGGAACCGGTCCTCCAGCCCCGGTTCGGCGGCAAAACCGCGCGGCCCGCCCGCCCAGTTCGGCGGCGGCGTGTTCATCAACACGATCTCCAGCCCGGCGGCGATGGCGGCGCGCGACAGGTCGTTGGCATGCAGATCATAGGGAAACAGGATTTCCGCCCCTTGGAACCCCGCCGAGGCCGCCGCCGCAAAGCGGTCGCGCATCGGCATTTCGGTGAACAGCATCGTCAGATTGGCGGCAAAGCGCGGCATTCCGGCCCTCAGGGTTCAAGCGGAAAGAACTGCCCGGCCGAGCGGATGCCGACCCGGCCTTCCGGTCCTTCGGTCGCGGCGGCGGCCAGCCGGTAGAATGTCTTGCGGTCGATCAGCGCCTCTAACCCGGCGCGGACAAGCACATACGGGCGCGGCGCGCCCCCGTTGCCACGCATGATGATCGGGTGGTCGGCATCTGCCGTGACCTGATCGCCGACATGGGTGGTAAAGGTGATCCGGTCGGGCGTGATCTCGGCGTCAATGGCCACGAAGGGCGCGTCCACAACGCGGATGCCGACCTTTTCGACGGGGGTGACAAGAAAGAAATCGTCGCCCTCGCGCTTGAGAATGGTGGAAAACAGCCGCACCATGGCCGCGCGACCGATGGGTGTGCCGTTATAGAACCATGTGCCGTCGGCACGAATCTCCATGTCCAGATCGCCGCAGAAGGGCGGATTCCACAGATGGACCGGCGGCAACCCGCCCGATTTCGCGGCCTTGCTGGCGGCGGCGGCAATTCCTTCCGCACTCACGCTTTTGTCACTGTAATCCGGCATTCGATATGGTCGCCCCGCAATGACTTCCCTATGCTTGATCATAAAGCAGCAGAAGGACGGTGTCATGACTTCGGATGAAATTCTGGTTCACGAGGTCGAAGCCCTGTGTCAACGGCTGGACGAGGCCCGCAGCAGCGTCGAGCAGCGGTTTGTCGGCCAGCATCAGGTCGTGGAACAGGTGCTGGCGGCGATCCTGTCGGGCGGGCATGCACTGCTGGTCGGGCAGCCGGGGCTGGGAAAGACGCTGCTGGTCGATACGCTGTCAACCGTACTGGGGCTGGACAGCCAGCGCATCCAGTTCACGCCCGACCTGATGCCCGCCGACATCCTGGGATCCGAGGTGCTGGATGTGGGTGCCGATGGCAAGCGCGCGTTCCGTTTTATCGAGGGGCCGGTCTTTACCCGCCTGCTGATGGCGGACGAAATCAACCGCGCCTCGCCCCGCACCCAGTCGGCGCTGTTGCAGGCGATGCAGGAACGCGAGGTCACGGTCAGCGGCCAGCATCGTCCCCTGGGTCGCCCGTTTCACGTTCTGGCCACCCAGAACCCGATCGAACAAGAGGGTACCTATCCGCTGCCCGAGGCGCAGCTTGACCGTTTCCTGTTGCAGATTGACGTCGATTATCCCGACCGCGACACCGAACGCGACATCCTTCTGGCGACGACCGGCATTGACGAGGGGGCAGCGCATACCGCATTTGACCCCGAAGGGCTGATCGCCGCGCAGCGCCTGATCCGGCAGATGCCGGTGGGCGAGGCCGTGGTCGAGGCGATTCTCGATCTTGTCCGCTCGGCCCGTCCGGGGGCGGCCGAGGCGGCGGCGTTCATTCCGGATGCGCTGGTCTGGGGTCCGGGGCCGCGCGCCGCGCAGGCGCTGATGCTGGTGACGCGGGCGCGGGCGGTGCTGAACGGCCGTTTCGCGCCCTCGCTTGACGATGTCGAGGCGATGGCCGCGCCGGTGCTGCGTCACCGCATGGCGCTGTCCTTCGCGGCGCGGGCGCAGGGTCAGACCGTAGACGACCTGATCGGACGCCTGATCCGGCAACGTTTCGGCAATCAAAAGGCGGCATGAGGGCATTTTGACGCTGACACCCGCAGATCTTCGCGCCCGCGCGGATACCGCCAGCGCCCATCTGCCCGGCCTGATCCTGTCGTCGGAACGGCTGGCTGCGATGGTCGCGCCGGGGACGCATGGCTTGCGTCGTGCCGGTCCGGGTGAGGATTTCTGGCAGTACCGCCCGGCCAGTGCGGGCGACACAGCGCGCAGCATCGACTGGCGCCGCTCGGGCCGGTCGGATTCGCATTTCGTGCGTGACCGTGAGGCGCAGACGGCGCAGGCGGTGGGGATATGGGTCTCGGCCGGGCAGGGGATGGGTTATTCCGGCACGCCGAACCGCCCGTCCAAGCGGGAACGGGCGCAGGTCATGGCGCTGGCCCTTGGGATGGTGCTGCTGCGTGGCGGCGAAAAGGTCGGGCTGCTGGGACAGCCTGCACGGGCGGGGCGCGCGCAGGTCGAACGGCTGGCGGCGGGGCTGCTGAACATCCCCGAGGCGGCCGATGACAGCGATGCCCCCGCGCCCGATGTGCTGCGCCCCAATCAGCGGCTGGTGGTCCTGTCGGATTTCCTGACCGATCCCGCCTGGGTTCAGACGCTGCTGGTCCATGCGGGCGGTATCGGGGTAAGCGGCGTGCTGTTGCAGGTGCTGGACCCGGACGAAGAGAATTTTCCCTATGCCGGCGCGGTGGAGTTCCGGTCGCTTTCGGGGCAGGTTCGTCACGACAGCCGCGATGCGGGGGGGCTGCGCGCCGCCTATCTGGCACGGCTGGCGGAACGCCGCGACTGGCTGCGCGCGCAGGCCGAGCGGGCTGGCTGGCATTTCGGCCATCACACGACCGATCACGCCCCGGCCGCCGCGCTTGGGTGGCTTTATCAGGTTCTGGGGGGCTGATGCTGATCCTTGGGCCTCTTGGTTTCGCCGCGCCCTGGGTGCTGACCGCGCTTGTCGCGCTGCCGGTGCTGTGGCTGATCCTGCGCGCGATGCCGCCCAACCCCCGCCGCGTGGCCTTTCCGGGCGTGGCGCTGCTGCTGGGGCTGGTGGACAAGACGCCCGAGGCGCGGCGCACGCCCTGGTGGCTGCTGCTGCTGCGTCTGCTGGCTGTGGCGGCGCTGATTTTCGCCTTTGCCGGACCGGTCTGGAAGCCGGTTCCGCGCCTGGAACAGGACGGGCCGCTGCTGGTCGTGCTGGATGCCGGATGGGCCTCCGCGCCCGATTGGGCGGGCCGTCAGATGCGGGTCGAACAGGCGCTGTCGCAGGCTGCCGCGCAGGGCCGCCCCGCCGCGCTGTTGCTGGCCGACGGGCAGACGCCTTCGTCGGGGGCCTTGCCCTTTGCCGCTGCCGATACGCTGCTGCCCGCCCTGCGCGCCATGCAGCCGGTCGCATGGGACACAACCCTTCCCGACGACCCCGAGGCCGCCCTTGCAGGTCAGCCCGAGGGGCGGTTGTCCTCGCTCTGGATTTCGGACGGGCTGGATCATCCCCATCGCGCGGCATGGGCCGAGGCGCTGACCGGGCGGGGCGATCTGACCGTGGTGCCCCCGCGTCAGGCGCTGCGCGCCCTGGATCTGAGCAACGGCGAGGCACCCGCGCTGACGCTGATCTCGGGTGACGATTCCGCACCCGAGATTCAGGCGATCGGCCCCGATCCGCAAGGGATCGAGCGCGATCTGGCCCGCTTGTCGCCCGGCGACGGGCAGGCCACCGAGGGCATGGTTCGCCGCCCTGTCGCCATCGACCTGCCGCCGGAATTGCGCAACCGGATCACGCGGTTCCAGATCGCAGGCGAAGCCCATGCCGGGGCGGTGGTGCTGGCCGATGACCGGGTCCGGCGGCGCAAGGTCGCGCTGGTTGGTGATGCCGATCAGCAGGCCGAGGGGCAGCGCCTGTTGTCGCCACTCTATTACCTGCGCCGCGCGCTGGCCCCGACGACCGATCTGGTCGAAGGCGGGCTTGGCGATGTGCTGGACAGCGCCCCCGATGTCATCATCCTTGCCGATCAGGTTCAGCTTGCCGAAGCCGATGCTCTGGCCAACTGGGTCGAAGAGGGCGGGCTGCTGATCCGTTTTGCGGGGCCGCGCATGGCCGCCTGGGACCGCCTGACCGAGGAACCGCTGATCCCCGTCACCTTGCGGCAGGGCGGGCGCGATATTGGCGGGGCGCTGAGCTGGGGCGATCCGCGCGGGCTTGCGCCTTTTGCGGGCGACGGCATCTTTGCGGGGCTGACGGTGCCTTCGGATGTCACCGTCACCGCGCAACTGATGGCGCAGCCTTCGCCCGAACTTGCCGAAAGGACGATTGCCGCGCTGACCGACAACACGCCGCTGGCGACCCGGCAACGGTTGGGGCAGGGGCAGGTGGTGCTGTTCCATGTGACCGCGAATGCCGAATGGTCGAACCTGCCGATCTCGGGTCTGTTTGTCGAGATGCTGGACCGGCTGGTTGCGGCCGCCCGCGCCGCTCCGGGCGGCGAGGCGATCGACGCCCGCGATCAACCCTTCTGGACGCCGGAACTGGTGCTGAACGGCTTTGGCAGACCGGTGCCGCCCGACGGGCTGGTGCCGGTCGCGGCGCAGGACATGGCCAGCGGGCCGGGTCCGGGGCGTCCCGCGGGGGTTTATGCCGCCGGAGAACGCCGCGTCGCGCTGAATGCGGCGGGCGATTTGCGGCTGGCGGACTGGCCCGGTGCCACGGTCGAGGATCAGGCCCAATCCTCGGGCCGCAATCTGGCCGGATTGCTGATCGCGGCGGCGATCCTGATGATGGCGCTGGATGCGCTTGGTTCGGCGCTGCTGGCGCGCGGCGGTGGCGGGCGGGCACGGGGCGCGGCGTTGTTGCTGGTCGCGCTGACCGGCGTGCTGCCCGGTCTGCGGGCAGAGGCGCAGGCGCTGGACCCCGAACTGATGCGCGCCGCAGACGAAGTCGCGCTGGCCTATGTCGTGACCGGCGACGATCAGATCGACCGCGCCTCGGATCAGGGGCTGCGCGGCCTGTCGATGGTGCTGAACCAGCGCAGCTCGGTCGAGCCGGGCGAACCGGTCGGGGTCGATCTGGCCAGCGACGACCTGACCCTGCTGACATTCCTGTACTGGCCGGTGACGGACAGCCAGCCCTTGCCCTCGCCTCAGGCCTATGTGCGGCTGAACCATTTCCTGCGCTCGGGCGGGCTGATCCTGTTTGACACCCGCGATGCCGATATCGCCGGGGTGGGTGGGCCGGACATGTCCGCCGCGCTGCGCACGCTGGCCGCTCCGCTTGAGGTGCCGCCCCTGTCGCCCATCCCCGAGGATCACGTCCTGACCCGCAGCTTTTACCTGCTGTCGGAATTTCCGGGCCGCTGGAACGGCGGCACATTATGGGTCGAGGCACCGCCCGCCGGGGCCGAAGCCGCCGAGGGCATGCCCTTCCGCCAGTTGAATGACGGCGTCAGCCCCGTGGTGATCGGCGGCAACAACTGGGCCGAGGCCTGGGCCATCGATGACATCGGCCAGCCGTCCTTTCCCGTCGGCAATGGCTGGGAGGGCGAAGATCAGCGCGAGATGGCCTTTAGATTTGGCGTCAACCTGATCATGTATGTCCTTACGGGCAACTACAAATCCGATCAGGTCCATGTACCCGCGCTGCTGGACCGCCTGCGCGGCGAGGATGAGGAACTTGGGCCATGATGATGACCCGGCTGCGCTTTGATCCGATGCTGCCGTGGTGGGTGATCGGCGCGCTGGCCGGGCTGGCGCTGCTGATCACGGCATTCGCGTTGTGGCGGGGGCTGCGCGGCTGGTTCTGGCGCGGGCTGGCCGGACTGGCGGCGGTGCTGGCGTTGGCCGGACCCGCGCTTGAGACCGGCAGCCGCGATGGCCTGTCCGACATCGTGATCCTGCTGGATGACCGCTCGGCCAGCCAGTCCCTGCCGGGGCGCGGCGCGCAGACCGATGCCGCGCTGGATCAGCTTGGCCGTCAGGTCGCGGCGCTGCCGAATACCGAGTTGCGCCGGGTAACGGTGGGCGACGATCCCGACGGAACGCTATTGGCCGAGGCATTGACCCGTGCAGTGGCTGCAGAGCCGACGGCGCGGCTGGCCGGGGTGATCGCCGTCACCGATGGCCAGATCCACGATCCCGCGATGCTGCCCTCGGGCCTGCCCGCGCCGTTTCACACGCTGCTGACCGGCAACCCCGACGACTGGGATCGCCGTCTGGTCATCGAGGAGGCCCCGGCCTTTGGCCTGATCGACGAAGAGGCCACCATCCGCCTGCGGATCGAAGATCAGGGCGCGGTGCCCGCCGGGGCGCGGACCGGACCGGTCACTTTGCGTTTCAGCATCGACGGAGAGGATGAACAGGTCGTTGCGGTGCCGCTTGACACTTCGCTCAGCCTGCCGGTGAAGGTGGCGCATGCGGGGCAGAATGTCGTTCAGATCGGCTTTGACCCGCCCGAGGGGGGCGAGCTGACCGACCGCAACAATATGGCGGTGATCAATGTCACCGGGGTGCGCGACCGGCTGCGGGTGCTGCTGGTCTCGGGGCAACCGCATGCGGGCGAACGGACCTGGCGCAACCTGCTGAAATCGGATGCCGCCGTCGATCTGATCCATTTCACCATCCTGCGTCCGCCCGAGAAATCCGATGGCGTGCCGGTGAACGAACTGGCACTGATCGCCTTTCCGACCCGCGAACTGTTCCTGCAACGCATCGACGATTTCGACCTGATCATCTTTGACCGCTATCGCGTCAGGGGACTGCTGCCGCAGGATTATTTCAGTAATATCGCCCGCTATGTCCGCGATGGCGGCGCGATTCTTGTCGCGGCGGGGCCGGAAATGGCGGGGGTCGAAAGCCTGAACCTGTCGCCGATGGGCACCGTCCTGCCCGCGCGTCCGACCGGGCGAATTGTCAACCAGCCCTTTGTTCCCGAACTGACCCAAGAGGGTCGCCGCCATCCCGTTACTGCCGGTCTGCCCGGCGCGCCGGTGCCCGACAGTCAGGACCATTGGGGCCGCTGGCTGCGCATGGCCGAGGTCCGCCCCGAAGAGGGCGCCGAGGTGGTGATGACCGGGGCCGATGACTTGCCGCTGCTGATCATGGATCGCGTGGGCGAGGGGCGGGTGGCGCTGATGACATCGGATCATGTCTGGCTGTGGGGGCGGGGTTTCGAAGGCGGCGGGCCGCAGCTGGAGCTGCTGCGCCGCATTGCGCATTGGTCGATGAAAGAGCCGGATCTTGAGGAAGAGGCATTGCAGGCCGATGTCTCGAACCGGATGCAGGTGCGCTTTACCCGCAGGACCATGCAGGACAGCGCCGGGCCTCTGATGATCACCGGACCTGATGGTCAGACGCAGGAACTGCCGCTTGAGGAAACCGGGCCGGGCCGCTTTACCGCCGACTGGACCGCGCCGCAGCCGGGCTTGTACCGGCTGCGCGACGGCGATCTGCGCCGGGTGCTGGCGCTTGGGCCTGCCGCTCCTCGCGAATTTGAACAGACCGTCGCCTCGGCCGCGACGCTGGAGCCGCTGACCGGGGCAACGGGCGGAACGGTCATGCACCTGTCCGACGGAATCCCCGACCTGCGCAGCGTGTCATCGGGCCGCCGCGCCTTTGGTCGGGGCGTCACAAGCGACTGGATCGGCATCACCCCGCGCGATGCCGCGACCGTCACCGGGCTGGAACGCAGCGCCCTGATGCCCGGCTGGGCCTGGCTGATCCTGATCGCCGGGTTGATGCTGGCGGGCTGGCTGTCCGAAGGCAGTTTCCGCGCAAGGGCAAGGTCTGCCCCCGCCTGAAAGCTTGCCAAGCCGCAAGCGCGTTGATACCCGGATGAAAATGCCTGAAGGAGCGTACATGGCTGACGACCCGCGCAGTTCTGCCCCGCAAACCGACGCCGACCTTGCCTTGATCAAGCGGATTATCCCGCATCGCTATCCGTTCCTGTTCATCGACAGGGTGCGCGACATCGTGCCGAATGTGGGTGGCGTGGGTATCAAGAATGTCACCTGCAACGAGCCGCATTTCCAGGGTCATTTCCCCGAGGAGCCGGTCATGCCCGGCGTCACCATCGTCGAGGCGATGGCGCAGACCTCGGCGGTGATCGTCGGCATCAGCATGAACATCATCGACAAGCCGCTGGCGACCTATTTCATGGCCATCGACAAGTGCAAGTTCCGACGCATGGTTGTCCCCGGCGACGTGCTGGAACTGCATTGCAAGGCCCTCCGTGGCGGCGGCAAGATCTGGAAATTCGAAGGCAAGGCCATGGTCGATGGCCAGCTTTGCGCCTCGGCCGAGTTCACGGCGATGATGGCGCTGAAAACTGATGAGTGATGTCGCCATCCACCCCACAGCCCTGATCGAACCGGGTGCCGAAATCGGTCAGGGGGTCAGCATCGGCCCGTTCTGCGTCGTCGGCCCCAGGGTCAGGCTGGGCGAGGGCGTCGTGCTGAAATCGCATGTCGTGCTGTCCGGGGAAACCACCATCGGCGAGGGCACGGTGATCTTTCCCTTCGCCTCGATCGGCGAGGTGCCGCAGGATCTGAAATACCGGGGCGAATCCGTCCAGCTTGAAATCGGTGCCCGCAACCGGATCCGCGAATATGTGACCATGAACCCCGGAACCGAAGGGGGCGGCGGCGTTACCCGGATCGGCAATGACGGGCTGTTCATGGCGGGCAGCCATGTCGGCCATGACTGCCAGTTGGGCGATCGGGTGATTCTGGTCAACAACGCCTCGCTGGCCGGGCATTGCCATCTGGATGACGATGTCATCATCGGCGGGCTGTCCGGTGTGCATCAATGGGTGCGGATCGGGCGCGGGGCGATGATCGGAGCGGTCACGATGGTGACGGCGGATGTGGTGCCCTATGGGCTGGTCAAGGGGCCGCGCGGGTATCTGGACGGGCTGAACCTTGTCGGGTTGCGCCGCCGTGGTGCCGGCCGGGAAGAGATCGCCGCCCTGCGCGATTTGCTGGACGCGCTGCATCAGGGATCGTTCCGCGATACCGCCCGCAGCCGCTCGGGGACCGAGACGTCGGCGATGGAACGCGACGTGCTGGATTTCATCCTCGGCCCCTCGGACCGGTCCTTCCTGACGATGAAGCCGTCATGACCGGAACTGCGGTCATAGCCGGGCAAGGCGCGCTGGCCCCGGCTGTTGCCGCCGCGCTGGACAAGCCGCTGGTCTTTGCGCTGGAAGGGTTCGCGCCCGATATTCCCGCCACGCCCTTCCGGCTGGAACGGTTGGTGCCTTTTCTGGACGATCTGATCGCGCGCGATGTCAGCCGGGTGGTGTTTGCTGGCGCGATCCGCCGCCCGCGCCTTGACCCCGAGGCTTTTGATCCCCGTACCGCACAACTGGTGCCGCGAATCCTGATGGCGATGCAGTCGGGCGACGATGCCGCGCTGCGCACCGTGCTGGATATTTTCGAAGAACATGGCCTGACGATCTGCGGTATCGGCGAAATCCTGCCTGATCTGCTGCCCGGCGAGGGCGTGCTGACCGGCACTCCGACCCCGGCCGATCATCGCGATGCCGCCCGAGCCGCCGAAATTCTGGCCGGGCTGGGACGTTTTGACATCGGGCAGGGGGCGGTTGTCGCACAGGGTCTGTGCCTTGCCATCGAAACCCTGCCCGGAACCGCCGCGATGCTGGATTTTTCCGCCGCCCATGCCGGGTTGCGCCCCAATCCCGAAGGCGCGCGGGGGGTGTTTTACAAGGCCCTGAAACCGGGGCAGGACCGGCGCATCGACTTGCCCACCATCGGGCCGGACACCGTTGCGCAGGCGGCGCGGGCCGGTCTGGCGGGGATCGCATGGCAGGCGGGCGGGGTCATCGTGCTGGACCGTGCCGAAACCGTCCGACGGGCGGAACAGGCGGGTCTGTTCCTGTGGGCGCGCCCCGAATAACCCGGCGGGTGGGCAAGAAAAGCTGGCTTATTGGCCGTGGCTCACATACCCATGGATGAACACTTACCTCTCGGAAGGCGACGGATGAAGTTCTTCCTGATCGCGGGCGAACCTTCGGGGGATCAGCTTGGCGCGGCCCTGATGGCCGGGCTGAAAACGCTGGTCCCGGATGCAGAGTTTACCGGCATCGGCGGGCCGCTGATGGCAACCGGGGGGCTGGCAAGCCGGTTCCCGATGGACGAGCTTAGCCTGATGGGCCTCTGGGAGGTGCTGCCGAAATACCGCCACCTCAAGCGCCGTATCGCCGAGACTGCCACCGCCGTCGCCGAGACCGCGCCCGACGCGCTCATCACCATCGACAGCCCGGATTTCTGTCTGCGGGTGGCACGGGCGGCGCGGGCCCTGAACCCCGGCCTGCGCACCATCCACTATGTCGCGCCATCGGTCTGGGCCTGGCGGCCCGGCCGGGCGGTGAAGATGGCGCTGGTCGTCGATCACGTCCTGGCCCTGCTGCCATTCGAACCGCCCTATATGCAGGCGGCAGGGATGAGCTGCGATTTTGTCGGCCATCCCATCGCCACCGCCGGGATTGGCGGCCCCGACGATGCCGCGCTGTTCCGCGCCACCCATGGCATCGACGCCGCCGCGCCGGTGGTCCTGTGCCTGCCCGGATCGCGCAAATCCGAGGTCGGCCGGCTGGCCGCCCGCTTTGACGAGGCACTGATGCGCCTTCGCGATCGGGTGCCGGAAATGCGTGTCGTCCTGCCGACCGTACCCGGCGTGGCCCAGATGGTGCGCGACATGGCGCGGCGCTGGCCCACCGCCCCTATCGTGGTCGAAGAGGCAGAGGAAAAACGCGCGGCCTTTGCAGCGGCGGATCTGGCGCTGGCGGCGTCGGGGACTGTCAGTCTGGAACTGGCCGCGAACCGCGTGCCGATGGTGATCGGCTATGACATGGCACCGCTCAGCCGCATGATCATCGGCGCGCTGCTGCGCACCGATACGGTCACGCTGGTCAATCTGGTCAGCGATACCCGCGTCGTGCCCGAATTTCTGGGCGCGGCCTGCCAGCCCGGCCCGCTGGCCGAAGCCATGCTGACCGCGCTGGAGGATATGGCCGCGCGTAAGGCTCAGCTTGACGCGATGGACCTGACCATGGACCGGCTTGGCAAGGGCGGCGAAGCGCCGGGTCTGCGTGCGGCGCGATCCGTGCTGGAGGCTATTCGGGCGCGGCCGTGATCCTGGGCATGAACGAAGCCCCGGCGGCCGCGAAAATCACAAAACGGCGGTCACGATGATCTCGACCTTGTAGTCAGGCGTGGCAAGTTTTGCCTCGCCGGTTGCACGGGCCGGGGCGTGACCCTGCGGCACCCAGCCGTCCCAGACCTCGTTCATGGCCGAGAAATCGGCCATGTCGGCCAGCCAGATCTGGGCCGTGACGATCCGCGTCTTGTCGGCCCCGGCCTTTTTCAGCAAGGTGTCGATCTGGGCCAGAATGCCGCGCGTCTGTTCGGCCACGGACCTGCCCGGCGCGGCCACCTGACCGGCCAGCCAGATCATGCCATTGGCGACCACCGCCTGACTCATCCTCTGGCCGCTTTCGATGCGCCTGATTTCTGTCATGTCGTCATACTCCGTTGAAAAGACGATAGAAGAAGATTGCGGTCATACCAAAACCAACCGCAGCAATCAGCAATCGCAACGCCGGACGCGAAATGCGCCGTGCCACCGGGGCACCCGCAAATCCGCCAAGGATGGTGCCGGCAGACATGATCGCCGCTGGCCCCCAGACGATCTTGCCACCAACGGCGAAAACCGTAAAGGCGATGATCGCCAGCGCAAAGCTGAGCCAGCTTTTCAGCCCGTTCATCTGATGCAGATCCGACATGCCCCACATGGCAAAGACCGCCAGCATGATAATTCCCAATCCACCGTTGAAATAGCCGCCATAGATCGCCATCGGCACAAGCGTGCCCAGACCGAAGGGCGTGACGATCCTTTGCCAGCGCGAGGCATAGCGGCGCACCGGCTCGGCCCAATAGAAGATGATCGTGGCGATCAGCAACAGGAACGGCACCAACAGCGAAAACGCCGCGTTCGAGCTGACCAGCAACAGCCCGCTGCCTGCCGCGCCCCCCAGCATCGTCCAGACCGTCAGGCGGATCATTGGTGCCCCCTCGATCGCGGCGATATCGCGGCGAAAGGCGATCGCTGCGGCCAGATAACCGGGCAGGGCCGCCACGGTCGAGGTTGCATTCGCCGCCACGGGGGGAATGCCCGCAAAGACCAGCGCCGGAAAGGTGATGAACGTTCCACCCCCGGCAATCGCATTCAACACGCCGCCAACAAGACCGGCCAGAAACATCAGCGCAAGTTCAAACATCAAGGCTGGCAGAGAAGCAGGGCGACGGGACGAGGCCCGCGAAACGTGAAACAGGCGGGCATCGGATCCCTGCGGAAATTTGGGGTGACGGCATGGGCCGGGCTTGGCAGTGGCGGCATGCTAGGCGGCGGTGACGGAACTGGCAAGAGGAAGGACACGGCCAAGGGCTATATAGCTGATGCTGCGCCAATTTGATCATCAGATTGGCGCAGCATCAGCGTAAAATCAAATGGTTATAGCAGCCCCTCGGAACGAAAGCTGAGTTCGCGCGATCTGCCGATGATCAGGTGGTCATGGACGGTAATGTCCATGCTGCTTGCGGCCCGCACGATCCGCGCCGTCATGGCGATATCTGCATCTGACGGGGTTGGATCGCCCGAGGGGTGGTTATGCACCAGAATCAGGGCCGAGGCGTTCAGTTCCAGCGCCCGCCGGACGATTTCGCGCGGATAGACGGGAACATGATCGACCGTACCCTGCGCCTGTTCCTCATCGGCGATCAGCACATTCTTGCGGTCAAGATACAGCACCCGGAACTGTTCGATTTCGCGATGTGCCATCGCCGTGTGACAATAGTCCAGCAGCGCCTGCCAGCCGGACAAGGCCGGTCGGTGCATCACGCGGGCGCGCGCCAGACGCTGCGACGCGGCCTCGACGATCTTCAGTTCGGTGATGACGGCGGGGCCTACACCCTCAATTTCGGCCAGGCGCGGGGGGCGGGCAGACAGCACCTGATTGAAATCACCGAAACGTTCGATCAGGCGTCGGGCAAGGGGTTTGACGTCCTGACGCGGAATGGCGCGGAACAGGATCAGTTCCAGCATTTCGTAATCGGGGATCGCCGCCGCCCCGCCCTGCATGAACCGTTCCCGCAGCCGCGCGCGGTGATCGGCCAGATAAGAGGTCGCCAGCCTGCCCGGAGCCGCCGCCGCGACGGTATCGTCATCAGCGGGCAGGAACAAAGGCAGGGGCATTTCGCCAAGGGCATGATTCGGGTCCATGCCTCATCTTCGTCGCCTGCCGTGAAAAAACCGTTAAACACGGTGATCAGCGCGTCATGTCATCCCAGAAGCTTTTGACCTTGTTGAAGAAGCTGGTTGATTGCGGGCTGTTATCGGCCTTTTCGGCCTGAAATTCGCGCAGCAATTCCCTTTGCCGGGGCGTCAGGTTGACCGGCGTTTCCACGGCCAGTTCGATCAGCATGTCCCCATATTCGCCATTTGCCCCGGACCCGTGGCGCAGCGGAGACATGCCCTTGCCGCGCAGGCGCATCTGCCGCCCCGACTGGCTGCCCGCCGGTACCTTGACGCGCGAGCGCCCGCCATCGATGGTCGGTACCTCGACCTCGCCGCCAAGGGCTGCTGTGGCCATGCCGACCGGTACGCGGCAGGCCAGCATCTTACCGTCGCGCAGGAAAATCTCGTGTTCGCGGACCTCGACAAAAATGTACAGATCGCCCGCAGGCCCGCCGCGCATCCCGGCCTCGCCCTCGCCGGCCAGACGGATTCGGGTGCCGGTTTCGACGCCGGCGGGGATATTGACCGACAGCGAACGCTCTTTCTCGATCCGGCCCGTGCCGCCGCAGGCCTTGCAGGGGTTCTTGACGATTTGGCCCTGTCCGCCGCAGGTCGGGCAGGTCCGTTCAACCGTGAAAAAGCCCTGCTGCGCGCGCACCCGGCCCATGCCCGAACAGGTCGGGCAGGTGGCGGGTTGGGTTGCGCCCTCGGCCCCGGTGCCCTCGCATTCCGCGCAGGCGACCGAGCCGGGCACCACGATGGTCTTTTTCAGGCCGCGATAGGCCTCTTCCAGTGACACGCTGAGGTTATAGCGCAGATCCTGCCCGCGTTGCGCACGGCTGCGGCCGCCGCCGCCCCCGCCGCCACCCCGCCGACCCATCATGTCGCCGAACAGATCCTCGAACACATCGGCAAAGGCCGAGCCGAAATCGCCCGGATGGCCGCCGCGCGCACCGAAGCCGCCGCCCATACCGCCATTTTCAAAGGCCTGATGGCCAAAACGGTCATAGGCGGCCTTTTTCTGATCGTCTTTCAGGACGTCATAAGCCTCGTTGACCTCTTTGAAGCGCGTCTCGGCCTGAGCGTCGTCCTTGTTGCGGTCAGGGTGAAGTTCCTTCGCCTTGCGGCGATAAGCCTTCTTGATCTCGTCGCCCGAAGCCCCGCGGGCAACGCCCAGAACCTCGTAGTAGCAGCGCTTTGCCATGTCTTATCCCGTCCAATGCTTCCCTGAACGACGTCCGGCCCGCGCCGTGGCGGGCCGGTTTTCAGGGGGTGCGACCCGGATCAGCCGCGTTTCTTGTCGTCGCCCAGATCTTCGAAATCGGCGTCCACGATGCCCTCATCATCGGCGGCACGCGGTTCATCGTCGTGATCGCCGCCATCGGTATCGGCCTGCTGCGCCTTGTAGATGGCCTCGCCCAGCTTCATCGAGGCGTCCATGACGTTCTGAATGCCGGATTTGATCTTGTCGGCATCTTCGGATTTCAGGGCTTCTTCCAGTGCACCAATGGCCAGTTCGATTGCCTCGACGGTCGATTCGTCCACCTTGTCGCCATGTTCGTCCAGCGATTTTCTGGTCGAATGCAGCAGGCTTTCGGCCTGATTCTTGGCCTCGACCAGTTCGCGGCGGGACTTGTCGGCCTCGGCATTGGCTTCGGCGTCCTTCACCATCCGCTCGATATCGTCATCCGACAGGCCACCCGATGCCTGGATGGTGATATTCTGTTCCTTGCCGGTGCCCTTGTCCTTGGCGCTGACCGACACGATGCCGTTGGCGTCGATGTCGAAAGTCACCTCGATCTGGGGCATGCCGCGCGGGGCGGGGGGGATGTCTTCGAGGTTGAACTGACCCAGCAGCTTGTTATCCGACGCCATCTCGCGTTCGCCCTGGAACACCCGGATCGTCACGGCGTTCTGGTTATCCTCGGCGGTCGAGAAGATCTGGCTTTTCTTGGTCGGGATGGTGGTGTTGCGGTCGATCAGGCGGGTGAACACGCCGCCAAGGGTCTCGATCCCCAGGGAAAGCGGGGTCACGTCCAGCAGCACCACGTCCTTGACGTCGCCCTGCAGCACGCCGGCCTGAATCGCGGCACCCAGAGCCACGACTTCATCGGGGTTCACGCCCTTGTGCGGTTCCTTGCCGAAGAAATCGCTGACCTCCTGGATTACCCGGGGCATGCGGGTCATGCCGCCGACCAGAACCACCTCGTCGATGTCGGATTTGGAAACACCGGCATCCTTCAGCGCGTCGGCAACCGGCTTCATTGTCTTCTTGATCAGGTCGCCGACCAGCGATTCCAGCTTGGCGCGGGTCAGTTTCATCACCATGTGCAGCGGCGTGCCACTGTCCTTGTCCATGCTGATGAAGGGCTGGTTGATTTCCGTCTGGCTTGAGCTGGACAGCTCGATCTTGGCCTTTTCCGCCGCCTCTTTCAGGCGCTGCAGGGCCATCTTGTCCTTGGTCAGGT
>NZ_JBKEBL010000212.1:0-4143 GCF_047973135.1 Paracoccus sp. (in: a-proteobacteria) | reverse complement strand
GGGCGCAGAATTGCCGCAATGTGATGCCATGATCTTCGTGTCGCTTGGCACTAGACGCGGCCCGGGCTTTGGGTAGAGAACAGGCACGTGCGGGTGTGGCGGAATGGTAGACGCGAGGGTCTCAAACACCCTTTCCGCAAGGAGTGTCGGTTCGAGTCCGACCACCCGCACCAATATTTCCTCGGCTTTTGCAAGGACATCCCGCAGCGGATCTTCAAGATCAGGGGCTGGCAGGTTTACAAACGTACCGTGGGCATGCGGCCTCGCATTCAGGCCGTGCTGTCAGTGGCCGCTGCGCTGAACGAACGCTGGTCCACTGATCTCGCCCGCATCTAGACTGGAAAGGATGGCTGGGCCTCCTTGGCACCCAAGTGCTCGTTTAAGCGTAAGCGGTTCTCTGACCCCACCTTCCTTGTGAGCGCGTGATCTGCGAGTCCCTGCGTTGTGTAGATTTGCAGGGATTTTCTCCATGGAGCACTCAGCGGAGTTTCTCAGTGAGGTGATTGTCGGGCCTCGCGGTCAGAGGCGGTGGCCGGATGAGGTGAAGGCGCGGATCGTGGCCGAGACGCTGGAGCCGGGGGCGACGGTGAACGAGGTTGCGCGGCGGTATGACATGCGGCCCAATCATCTGTCGGAATGGCGGCGGCGGGCGCGTGAGGGGAAGCTGGTTTTGCCCGCTTTGCCGGACGTGGAGGCCGGTTCTGGGCCCATGTTCGCGCCGATGGTGATCGAAGGGTTAACCGACCGTGCGGTGGGGTCCGGGGGTGCAACGCTTGAGATCGTCTGCGGCGAGGTAGTGATCCGTCTTGGCGGGGAGACCCCGGCGGTGCGGATCGCGGAGATTGTCCGGGCATTGGCCGAATGATCTTCCCGTCGAACCGGGTTCGGATCGTGGTGGCGACGAAACCAGTCGACTTCCGGAAAGGCCATGACGGGTTGGCTGAGCTGGTGAAGAATGAACGCCCTCTTCGCAGGTCATGAAGCCGGGGCTCAGAACTGGGCGATACTGGCCAGCCTGATCGAAACCTGCAAAATCAACGCCATCGAGCCCCACGCCTGGCTGACCGGCACCCTCCGGGCTATCGTCAACGGACACAAGCAGTCCCGGATCGAAGAACTCTTGCCCTGGAACGAAGCCCCGACGGTGTGATCGGCGTACCGCTTACGGTGAAACCCATGAGCTGCTCCAGCGTCATGCCATCCCCGGCATAGACCTCCAGCAGCGCGGGCGCGACCGCCGCCAGACGCAGGCGTTGCTTCACGACCTTTGCGTCAACGAAGAAGGCGGCGGCGATCTCTTCCTCGCCCATGCCCTGGTCGCGCAGGGTCTGAAAGGCGCGGAACTGATCGAGCGGATGCAACGGTGCGCGTTCGATATTCTCGGCCAGCGAGACCTCGTCGATCAGCACATCGTTGACTTCCGAGACGACACAGGGCACCGGTGCTGTCTTATTCAGGCGTTTTTGCTTGACCAGCAGTTCCAGCGCCCGGAAACGCCGACCGCCGGCAGGCACTTCGAACAGCCCGGTCTCCTGACCCTCGGCGTCGAGTTCCGCCCGCACATGCAGCGATTGGATCAGCCCACGCCGGGCGATGGACTCGGCCAGTTCCTCGACCGAGATCCCGGCCTTGATGCGCCGGACATTGGCCTGGCTCAGCACCAGCTTGTTGAAAGGGATGTCGCGCGCGGACGCGAGGGTGATCTTCTGAATGGCATTGGCCATGGGATTGCTCCGCGACGGGCGGCCGGGACCCTCTCCCGACCTCCAAACCCGTCACGAAAACCCCAATCCGCCCCTTACTCTGAAAACTGCGGGAGTCATTCATGGAACCATGCCCCCAGAAAATCGACGAGCATATCGGCAACCAGCCGGACACGTGGCGCGCGAGCTTTGTCTTCGTGAAGGGTCAGGTGCAGGGGCCGCGACAGAAACGCCTCACCAACTGGCGGCAAATCCCCGGCGTAAAAATCCGGCAGCAGCGCAATTCCATAACCCGCCGCGACAGCGGCCCGCATCACCGATGTGTCCGCCGTATCCAGCACCACAGGGCGGCTGCCCGACCAGTCATGCATCCAGCGCTCGGTCTCGGTCCGGGCGTCGCGAGGCCGGATGACACCTGCCTTCGGGTCCAGCCCATAGGGGCGATAGAGGATCTGGCCAAGCCGCCGCAGGCGCAGGGTCTGGCCTTCAACCGGACCGATGCGCAGCGCCAGATCCACCTCGCCGCGCCCCAGATCAGCACGCTGCGCATCCGCGTCGATCTCAAGCTGAATGCCGGGATATGCCGCCAGAAACGGCCCCAGACGCGGCGCAAGAAGCTCTGCCGCCAAAAGCGGTGGGGCGGACAGGCGAACCACCCCTTCGGCCCCGCCGCCCGCCAGCCGGCGAAGATCGAACAAAGCCGCCTCCGCCGCTTCGGCGCGCTCGACCAGCGCCAGCGCCTCGGGTGTTGGCCGCCAGCCACGCGGCAGACGATCAAACAGGCGCAGGCCAAGCGCCAGTTCCAGCCGGTCCATGCGCCGGGCCACCGTGGCATGCTCGACCCGCAAATGCCGGGCGGCCCCGGACAGGCTGCCCTCACGGATCAGGGCCAGAAATGGTTGCAGGTCATCCCAGTTCATCTGGGCATTTTTTCACGAACAATGTGAGATATCTCCATATTACCGATCAATTTATAACATCAGATAAGAGGCGCCGAAATCCATAATCTCGACAGGAGAAGAAAATGAATGCCGTCACCCTGACCGAAAAATTCCTTGGCCACGTCTTTGCAGGCGAGATGGATCAGGCCCTTGCCATGGTCGCCCCCGACGCGCACCTGATCGGCAGCCGCCCCGAGCCGTCATCCGACAATCCCATCTTTGGCACGCATATCGGCCCGAACGGTGCGCGTGCATTCTTCACAGCCTTTGGCGAGGTGATAGAGCCGGGCGAATTCAACATCACGGACAAGTTTGGCACCGACACCCAAGCCTGCCTTTACGGTCAGTTTCGCCATAAGGTCAGGGCTACGGGTCGCCCTTTTCCAAGCGATTGGGCGCTGGTCACGCAGGTATCGAGCGGCAAGCTGGTGCTGTATCATTTCTACGAGGATACGGCGGCGCTGGCTGAGGCCATGCAACCGGCGTGATCCCCACCTGAACATTCATGGAGACGCGACGTTCCGCATTTCCGGCGCGGAGCGGGCGGCAAGCAACCGCTCAGCGCCCCGAATGCTGCCGGCCTCCCGCGCAGCTTCCGCCCAGATGGAAATCGGCAGGTCGCTGGCGAAGTGCTAGTCGCGTTCGATCCCCATGCCGAAGGGCAGCCGGAGCGAACGAAGCTCGGCGAATGACCAGTAGCCAAGCTCGGGATAGCCGAGATCGGCCAATCCGAACATGACATCGCCCTCAGCATCCAACTCGGTGGCGAGCCAGACGCCCGCGCCGAAGGGGTTGAAGAATTTCACCACCGGGGCGTGATCGGCGTCAGGTTCCCGGCCATTGGCGAGAAGGCGGTCGCGTTGCGCAGAGGTCAGGAGGATCATGCCGCAGCCCTCGCATCCGTAGCCGCGCTATCCGCCTCGGGCAAATGCCCCAGCAGCCAATCCGCCGCCTTGCTGGCCTGCGACGCGGCGCGGACGATGGCGCGGTTGTGCCGCGCTCGCCCTTGCGGACATTGCCGCCAAGCGCCAGCGCCTGGCGAAAGGTCAGCCAGGCTTGCGTCGGATAGCCATGTTGCACCACCGCGCCCCAGAGGATCAGCACGTTGATGCCGGAATATTGCCGCGCGGTCGCGGCATTCCTCGGCATCGCCAGCGGCGCCTTGGCCGCCGCCGTTCCCCAGGGCTGAACCCAGGGCAGCCGCCCCGCCTCCAGCTCGGCGATGATCTTTTGGGTGATGTCGTCGTATAGATTGCTGCGCGTGCCGCCGCGCGCGGCGCGGGTCTGTCTGGCCATCGGGATATCCTCCGCGACGGGCGCCGGAGGCCACTCCCCCAGACCCTCAACCCGTCACGGAACACCCGGCCTATCTCTAGCTCCATGAAGAGACAAATCCACCAGCCAACCGGGCGCAAACTTGAACGGAAAATGCCGCGGGAGAGACCACCGGCCCAGTCAGGTTCACGCCTCAATCATGGGGTCTAAGCTTCACCCTTGGT
>NZ_JBKEBL010000290.1:0-7300 GCF_047973135.1 Paracoccus sp. (in: a-proteobacteria) | reverse complement strand
GGACAATGCCGCCTACCACAAAGGGCCAGACGTTCGGGATTTCCTTGCAAGGCCGGACTGCCGCATCCACCTGATCCAGCTGCCGCCCTATTGCCCCCACCTGAACCCGATCGAACGATTATGGGCCGTCATGCACCAATGCGTAACCCACAATCGCCACTACCCAACGCAAAAGCAGTTCGCGGATGCGATCCTCAGGTTCTTTCGCGAAACCCTGCCCAGAGAATGGAAAACCTTCCGCAGCCAAGTGTCAGACAACTTCAGGATCGTCACTCACGAAAAATTTCGGGTTTTGGAGTGAGGGCGGTATATCTTTTTTTTTACCGATCAGATGATCGGCAATGTCGGGATCAGGTTTCGCTTGGGTGTCTGGCATGCGCCCTCCTTCGGGTTGACGAGGGAGATTTACGCAATATTCGTAATGTGTCAACATAAAATACGATTATTTCGTATTCATTGCAACTTCAAAATTTTTGTCAAGAAATTCGCTCCGGGAACGATGCATGAACAAAAAAATGGGGATGGCGCATGTGGATGCGAGTTGTGGTGGTGGCAGCCATGTTCGCGGGATGGGACGTTACCCGCCTGCTTTTTCCGAGGTATTGGATGAGGGGTCGTCCAAATGGGTCAAAATCTCTGTCAGAGTGTCGGGCAGAATTCTTGAGCCGTCGCCACCAATGATGAAATTCGCGTCAACGTCGAATGATTTCCAATAAAAATCAATCATTTTCAGGGACGGCGCTCCTGCAACCTCCTGCGATTTGAATGTTGTGTAAGGCATCCCCGCACTTGCCGCGAGGTCTTTTGCCGTAAATCCCGTCGCCTTGCGAATCGCGACCAGCCTCTCGTGGATGGCCTCATTCGAGATTTCGCCACGCCTCATTCGCCGAATCTTTTCCATGTAGTCCATGCCTTCTAGTGACCAAATTACGAGATTTCCGCATCAAAAACACCACGTACCCTTAACGATACGAATATTACGTAATATCTATGCTCCCATGACAGTCTCGCTGCGCACATTCATCGAATCCCTGGGCGGCAGCCAAGCGGTTGCCCGTCAGATCGGCAAGCGGCCGACAACCGTCTACACCCATGTGCAATCCGAGGTGCTTCCAGCCGCTTGGTACGATGCAATGTGCAGCCTTTGCGAGACAAAGGGTATGCCAGAACCGGATCGGACGCTTTTCTCATTCATGCGACTTCCAGAGCATGCGGATGAAGCGCCATCCGAGTCGGCCAAGGGGGAGGCTTGATCGCCATTGGCGCATCGCGGCATCCGTCAAGTAAACAGTTCGTTCAACAGTTCTCATGCGTATCAGCATGGAGGTTTTGCCATGAAAAATCTTGCACATTCGTCCGATCCGGGTCTGGCCCGGAAATGGTTCCGGGTTTTGCTGTGGCGGGCCTTTCCAGCGGTGTCGGAGCGAGAGCTATCGGTCCGGGCGGCGGTGGTGCTGGATGTGTCGCCCCGGCAGGTCATCAACTGGCTGCGCGAGGAAAACGACGCCTCGCTGCGCTACGTCGCGGCCGTGATGGCAATTGCCGGGGCCGAAATCGTGTTCAAAGGGATCGAAGGGCGGAAATGACAAGGATCATCTGGCACCTGCTGGGCCGTTTTTGCGAGGCGCGGGCGCAGCGCGCCCTGACCCGCCATGTGCGGCTGTCGCGGCGGGCGGAAAAATTTTTTGGCGCATTGGGGGTGATACATGACGCAGGGCAGTGACCGAATTGCCCATCGTCCCGACATCGCCGCGCAGCCGTGGAAAGAGCGGCTGCAGTGGGCTGCGGATCACGGGGTCTGCGCAGTGGATTTGGCGCAGATCGTCGGGGTGCACCAGTCAACCGTCCGAAAGGCGTCCTATGCCTGTGGTATCAGGCTGGCCGCGAAAAAAAGCGTGCCGGAAATCGAGGCACAGGGGGCCGGGTGGGTCTATCCGGATGAGCCGACGGCTGCGGATTGCCGCCGGTTATGGGCTGCGGTGATTATTGAGTATTGGGCGACGGCCAACAGCCCGCGAAAGTCCGGCAGGCCGCATGAGATCAAGGCCGCAAGGCGGTGGTTCGGCGGCGCGGGGTTTCGTGAGGTGTGCGACCTTGCCGGGATCAATGCCGACCGTGTCCTTGCCGTCGTCAAAAGCGGGGCCACTTGTGATCGTCATATGCTCTACGGCTCGGTGCGGGGCGTGAAGGCTGTCGCTGCCGTGCTGGCCGCGCTGGCCGTGACTGGCCTTGCGTCGCCATCTGATGCCGCCCCTGCCGCGCGCTGGTCCGGGGCTGGCATCCATGCCTGCGACGGGCGTTGCGGGATGGATTGGGCTATCGGGCAGTTACCTGCCGGGGTGCGGGCGCAGTTGCGCGCGGCCATCGCAGCGCATCCCGAACCGTCCTATATCCCGGTGCATGATGGCGATGTGATCAGCCATATGGCCTATTGGCGCGACGGCGCGGCGCGGATGGATGCGCGCGGCACGGTGGTGGAGCGCGACGTTCCCGCCGCCGCATGGGGCTGGCGGATTGACGGCTATGCCTTTGTCAAACTGGGGGAATGTCAAAACTGGGCACTGGTCTTGGATGCGCGTGTCGCATCGGGCGGGATGTCGCTGCAACGGGCAGCGCGCGTCGCCGATGTGGTGGCCATGCCCGCGTCGCCATGGCCGTCCGGCAGGTTTCCCGCCGGGGGTTTCGGCTTCGGCGGATCGTCGGATGGCGATACCAGCGCCGTCGCGGCAACATCTTCGGTCATGTCCTTTTCCGCTTGGGCGGTCGATCGCAGCAACCATGTCATCGATGTGGCGCTGGATGGCGGCGGCTGCGGATGCCCGCCCGATCCTGTGCCATTCCTGCCATCCGTTCCTGCCCCTGCGGGCGGC
Source organism: Paracoccus sp. (in: a-proteobacteria) (assembly GCF_047973135.1). Classification (GTDB taxonomy): domain Bacteria; phylum Pseudomonadota; class Alphaproteobacteria; order Rhodobacterales; family Rhodobacteraceae; genus Paracoccus. The sequence continues at coordinate 4,430 of NZ_JBKEBL010000290.1, read as the reverse complement.
GGGCTGCTGTTGACCGTTATTGGCGTTCTGGCCGCGTGTCGGAGGTGGTGCGCGTGATGGGTTACGGGATGGCGGTAACAGGCACATGTGCGGTGCGACACCTGACCGGCATTCCGGGCTGGCCCGGCCAACAGCCGTCTTTGCACGGCAGGGCAATCATATTTCCGCGCGATTCTGACTGCTTCGTTGCGCGCGGCAACTGGCGGGGCGGCATGCGCCGTTCCGCCTCTTTTATTCGTATCCACCGGGGGCGTCGGGAGCCGTCCCGGTGGTCAGCCCCGCCGTCTTCCTCCTCCCTGGCGGCGGGGCAACAATCTGAAAAGGTGACGACGTGATGCTGTTGATCGATACAGAATTGCTGACGGAACTGTCGCGGCACATGCCAGATCAGGGCGCGTCCGATCTAGCGAAGATTGCCGGGTTCATGGCCGCGGAAATCGACAGGGCCTATCGCGCCGGGCAGGCCAGCATGGCCGGGACATTGCCCAAGCCCGTCGCGGCGGTCGAAACGCAGCCCGCCGTTGTGGCGGCTGCGCAGGCGCTTGTCAGTCCGGAAAAGCCTGCCAAGTCCAAGCCAAAACAGCGGCGTGTCAGCCCGCCCGCGCGCGAGGGCGCATGGACGGATGGCGATGACCTGATGCTGATCCGGTGCCGAAAAGACATGGTCGGATATGCCGATCTGTCAAGGATCATGGGTCGATCAATCCGGTCGCTGCAATCAAGATACACCAAGCTGGTGCAGGCGGGTAAAGCGGTGCCGCATCGCGCTGCGGGTGGTGTTGCGCCGACAACCAAAAAACCCAAGACAACCAAAAAGCCCAAGGCAAAAGTTGCGGCAGTGCCTGCGCCAACCCCAAAGGCAGCGCCCGTGCCGTCAGATGAGACCAGCCTGACAGCCCGGCAGCGGCGGCTGGTTGCGCATCTGATCGCCCTTGGTGATAATTTTTCGTACGCTGACGATCTGGCCGTGATCGAGGGGCTGGTGCGCGGCAAAAAGGCCGCAGCGATTGCCCGTGATCTGGGATGCGCGGACCGGGATGTCATTGCCCGCTGGAAGGCGCTGAGATCAAACACTGACGTGACTGATCCGAAAGGGCTGATCACGCTTGACGGTCAGGCCGATCTGCTGATCGCAGCACGATACCTGGTGGCGCATGGCGATGCCTGATACCTGTCCCGCCACTGTTCCGGACTGGCCGTGGCTCATGCAGGTGTTTTCGGGCTCATGCCTGCTGCATGAGGACTGTACGATTGCCGATATCGTCCAGCGTGTCGGCGGCGGACGGCTGGCCTATCTGGCGACGCCTTACACCAAACTGGTGCTGGACGATGATCGTAATTTCGACTGGCGGGCGCATCTAAAGGTCAGGGTCCGCACATCCAGATGGGCTGCCGAACTGGCCATTGAGGGCGTTACCGCCGCATCACCGGTCCTGATGGCCTGCGCGATCTGCGAATCCGGCGTCACGGGGTGCCCGCACCCGCTGGATGAAGCGTTCTGGTCGCGCTGGTGCCAGCCCATGCTGGCTGCCAGCGGCGCGGTGATCGTGCCGCCGATGGCCGGATGGGACGTCTCGCGCGGGGTCTGGCGCGAGGTGTGCTGGTCGCTGCGCCAGAACCGGCCCGTCTATCTGATCGCCCCGCCGGAAACCGGGGGTGACGCATGAGCGGCTCCATTTTTCGTGAGGTGACTATCGGGGATTGCCGTTTGCTTCAGGGGGATGCGATGGCGCTGTTGCCCATGGTCGGGTCGGTGGATCACATCATCTGTGATCCGCCCTATGAACAATCGCTGCACGATCTGAAAAACAACGCAAAAAGGCGCATGCGCACCGATGACGGACCCGAGCTGCGCGGGCTGGATTTCGCGGGCATCGATGCGATCCGGGACGATTTCGCCAGGTTGTGTGCCGGTCTGTGCAAAGGCTGGTTTGTCGCCTTTTGCACGATCGAGGGCGTGGCGCGGTGGGCGGATGTCATCAACCCGCAGTCGATGAGGTACAAGCGGGCCTGCATATGGGTCAAGCCTGACCTTTTCGTCCCCGCGCCCAAGGCACCCGCGCAGGAGGTGCTGATATGATCGCCTGTGTCGCAACGGTGCGGACGCGGGTTTGCCAGCCGGGACCGGTCGCGCGCAGCGCTGCGACCAGATCGGCGTCTGAATTGTTACGCTATGGCGCAATATCGACTGCCCAATTGGCAAACCGCGCCACGAACGGCAGAGTGATTGCAAGTCCGCGTCCTGCGGGCCAGTCACGCGAAAAAGGCGTGGCCGGGTTTGACGACTCGCTTGTCTTGTGGCGCTCTAAGCCGCGCCTTGTGTGCGGCTTAACTATGTCTGGGCGCAATGGGAGACCGAAAGGTCTGCCGGTTCCACAAGGCCGGTTCGTCAACCTGTTGTCGCCCAGGCACCCGGTTGACGACGGGGTTCCGGGTTCATCTCGAACTTGTGGAGCCCCGTCATGAACGGACTGATCCCCCATACCCGATCGAATGGCCTTGCCGCAGGCCCGCTGACGATGTCCAGTCGCGAGACAGCGGGACATGTCCCGCCCTACAACCCCATGGCCTCGCGCAATATCGCGTTGACGCGGGTTTGCCAGCCGGGACCGGTCGCGCGCAGCGCCGTGACCAGATCGGCGTCCAGCCGGGCCGAAATGGACACCTTCGGATTTTCCAGCGGCGGACGCCCGCGGCGGGCCTCCTCTTCCTGCATCCCGGCAAGCAGTTCGGGATGCGCCTTGCGGAACGGGCGGGCGGTCGCAAGCTGTTCGTCGGTCAGTTCAGGGCTGTCCACCGCGTCCCAGTCCGCCCTTGTGTACCCCTTTTCGGCGGCACGGTCGGGGTCAAAGATTTCCTTGGTCATAGAGCAACCTTTCCTTTTTGCTGGCCGGGCGCATCGAAATCACGGACAGCGCTTCGCGGCCAAGTTCGAGACAGATCACCGTGATGACGCCGTTGTGCAGCGGGCCGATGGCGGCAAGCCGTCCACTATGGGCATCAAGTTCCAGCGCGGCGGCGAAAAACTCGGCCGTCAGATCGGCAAAGTCCATGTGGTGCTTGGCGATGTTCGCCTGTCGTTTGGGTTCGTCCCAGGTGATGATCCTGCTTTCCATGATTTCCGTGTATACGAAAAATCCGGCATTGGCAATATCTGTATATGCGGAAAATCGCGCCAATTGACAAACCGCGCCACGAACGGCAGAGTGGTCGCAAGTCCGCATCGCGCGGGCCAGTCACGCGAAAAAGGCGTGGCCGGGATTGGCCTCCTGTCTGTTCGTAGGCGCTCACCAAGCCGCGCCCTTTGTCGCGGCTTTTCCTATGGTCGGGCGTGCGGGAGCACCGCGAGGTGCGCCGTTCCTACGGGCGGTAAGGCCAATTCCGTGCGTCCGGCCGCCAGGGATTGGCCTCCCAGTGGTCGGGTAAACCCGAACCGTAGGAGACCGTCATGAACGGACTGATCCCACATACCCAATTGAATGGCCTCGCCGCAGGCCCGCTGACGATGTCCAGCCGCGAGATAGCGGGACATGTCCCGCCCTACAACCCCAATGCCTCGCGCAGTGCCGCGTTCATGCGGGTCTGCCAGCCGCGACCGTCGGCGCGCAGCCGTTCCAGAACGTCATTGTCCAGCTTGACCGTGACCTGCGATTTGCTGGAACCCGCCGGCCGTCCACGGCGGATGATCGGCGCATCTGGCGCGGCCTCCCAGGTGTCTGGGTCGTCGGCGATGGCACGGCGGATTTCCGCATCGTCGTCGGGCGCGTTGTCGTGGATGACGGGCGGTATTTTCTTAGCCATGGCTGAATTCCTTTCTCCAAAGGGCGATTTCGGTGTTGGTGGCGCGGCGCAGAGAGACGATGCGGATCGTGTTGCCGTGCCGTTCGGTCGTAACCACGGCGCAGAGCTTGTCGCCGGGTTAACCCTAACCTTCGGAGGCTCGCATGAGCAATCTGATCCACATCCCCATTCGAACAGCCTCGCCGCAGGCCCGCTGACGATGTCCAGCCGCGACTCAGCCGGCAGCATCCAGCGTCGGGATCGCGGAGACGTCGACGGTGCGGATCGCGTCCCATTCGTCACAGGCGGTCTGCATGCGCAGCCAAAGGCCGGGGCCATTCCCGAACAGCTTGCCAAGGCGCACGGCGACATCCGGGCTGACTGGCTTGCGTTCGGCCATGATGTCGTAAAGATGCTGGCGCGAGATGCCCAGCAGGCGGGCGATCTCGGCCTTGGGTTTGCCGGTCGCGGGGATGACATCCTCGCGCAGCAATTCACCGGGATGGGTCGGGCGGCGGTTCGGGTCGCGGGTCATGTCCGTCTCCTAGTGGTATTGTACAAGGTCGATCACGTAAGCATCGCCATCTGCGAACTCGAACGTGACACACCACGGGCCGTTGATATGGACCGTGTAGCGCGTCGGGGTGAAG
>NZ_JBKEBL010000299.1:0-2876 GCF_047973135.1 Paracoccus sp. (in: a-proteobacteria) | reverse complement strand
GGCTGCTGGATGCGCAGGGCGCGGAACTGGTTGCCGGACCGATTGACCGCGTCGAACAGTTGCCCGGCGGCCCGTTGCTGGTGCATCTGCCCGAGGGCTGGGTATTTTCGGCCGAGGGCCTGTCGCCCGAGGCCCTGCCTGGGCCGCGCCCCGACGCATGGCTGTCGCAGTTTGAAGCATGGCACCCCCGGCTTGCTGCGGTGATCGCCCTCTGCTTGCTGTCAGCGTGGGCGATCTGGCGCTGGGGGCTGGACATCCTTGTTGTCCTCGCCATGTCCGTCACCCCCGACGCGCCGGTTCGTGCGATGGATCAAAGCAATATGGTGATCATCGACCGGCTGATTGCCGACGAGACGCAGGTGACAGAGGCGCGTCGGGCCGAGGTTCAGGCGATTTTCGACCGGCTGACACGCTTTGCGCCCGAGGCCCCCTGGGGCGAATACCACCTGCTGTTTCGCGACATGCCTTCGGTCGGGCCGAACGCCTTCGCGATGCCGGGCGGTACCATCGTGGTGAACGACCAGTTGCTGAACCGCTTTGACGATGACGACGTGATCGCCGCCGTTCTGGGGCACGAGATCGCCCATGTTTCGGAAAAGCACGTTTTGTCCCAGCTTTATCGCGCGGGGACCAGCTATCTGCTGATTGCGCTGATCGCAGGCGACCCCGGTCCGTTCCTTGAGGATATGCTGCGCGAGGGAAACGGCCTGCTGGCCCTATCCTATTCTCGCCATCAAGAGGCCGATGCCGACCAGCGCGGATACAGGCTTGCAAATGATGCTGGCTATGACGGCACGGCGCTGGCCGAATTTTTCGAAACGCTGAGCGATGAAGGCGATGCTTTCGCCCCGACCTGGCTGTCCTCGCATCCCGATCTGGAGGACAGGGCCGCAGCCATCCGTACGATGTCGGGGCAGTGGGACTGAGCCGCTGCTTCAGGGGTATCGGCTCCGCGCGCAACGGCTGTTTTCGCAGGATGCGAAATTTCGGGCGCATGCGGGGTTGGCGCTGGCAATTACCCACTCCCCTCTGCGGCGAGCATCCCGCTCAGGCGGCGAGTGTCTGTCGGATGGTCGCGGCGGCGAGATCGCCGAGGCCCTCGGCCAGCGCGAAGGCGTCGCGGAGCCAGTGCTTCAGCGCCAGCCCGGTCCGCTCGCAGCCGGCCTCCAGCACCCGGTCGGCGTCGCGGGCGAGATGGGCCAGGCAAGTCTGATGGCTCAGCCCGTGGCCCTGCTGCGCCGAATGGCGATCCGAGGTCCGGAAAGCCGGGCGATGACCGCCCATCACCGCGCGCACGACCTGCGCGCCGCCGCCGGAACCGGCGCTTTGGTCTTTACGCCGCAGGATGGGCAGGCGCAGGCCAGCCGTCGGTGGCGCTCCACGACCGGCGTGATTGGCGGAATATCGATCCGGTCGTATTCCCCGATCGCCGCCCCCGGCGCATCTGCGGTGATCGCCGCGCCGCAGCCCGAACACGCGCCGGGCCGGAGGCCGACGATCCGGTCCGGGTTCTCGGCCAGCCGCCGGTGACGACCCTCATGCCCGGGCTTCGCCCCGCCCGGCTTGCTCTTCGCCCGCCGCGCCTTCCGGTCCGTCGATGGCGGCTTTGACGACTTCCGCGACGTCTTGCCGGGGCGCTGGAGCTTCAGCACCAGATCCACCAGCTCGTCCTTGCTCAGCTTTTCAAGATCATCACGGTTCATCCCCAGCGTGAATCACGACCCGCGCGCCGCCGCAACCGGGGGGTGGGTAATTAAGGTTTTTGGGGCTGTTGCGCCGGGTTGCTGTGGGTATCGCCCCTCCGGGCTGATTTCCGCGCCGCGCATCACGTCGGGCAAGGAACGAGGCGGCGCAGCTGCCCTGCACCTTCACGGGGGCGTGGATTGATGCATGGCCATTCAATTTTTGGGGCGCGTCGTCAGGTTGTCGTCATGCTGCCTATTCGACCAGAAGGTCACAAACCATATGCGTGACCGTGCCCCTGAAATCGCCGAAACCACTTGCGATCACCTCATGTGCGTCGTGCCATTCCTGGCTGGCCAGTGCATGGCGCATGTCCTCGAATGTATCGAACAGCATATCGACCTGCATCAGGACCGGAGGGCAATCGTCATCCCTTTCAAGGTGGCGCCTCAATGTGACCTTTCGGATTCGGGGGTATCTTCTCAGCGCGGGAACGACCTTCCTTTGCATGAAACGGTCGAAAATCTCGGCACGGTCATCAGCAATCTGACCGATCAGGATAGCGGAACGCAGGATCATCTGTGTATTACCCCGTTTAACCGGGGTCAGTCATGGTCGGGATCGGCTCTGCTGCCGCTGCTCCTATCCTTGAAGCGGCTTGCACCCCGCCAAAACGCGCAATCAGTGCATCCTGATCCGCAAAGGCCTCTGCGTCGGTCCGTTCGGGATCACAGATTTCCCGCAGACGTTTGCGCATACGCGACAGTGTTTCGGCATGTTCCGGTTCGCAGGCAAGATTTCTGGTCTCTTCGGGATCGTTTTGCAGATCGAACAGCTCGGGCAAGAAGCCGACATAGTGGATATATTTCCACCGGCCCTGTCTTATCATGAATGCGCCTGACACCGCCCCTGCTGCATGGTATTCGCTGAATGCGATACGGTCGGGCTGATCGGGGTCGTTTGAAATGCTGCGCAAGGATTTCACCGCAGCGGGGCTGTTCAGTCCGACGCCGAAATGGTCGGTTATTGTAGCCGACAGGTCGATCAGGTTCACCGGCGTTTCGCAAACCTTCTGCGGAAAATCCGGCCCCACCGCGATCATCGGAATCGCAACGCTTTCTTCATACATGTTGGATTTCCCCCAAAGCCCGCGGGCTCCGGCGTTATCTCCGTGATCAGAGGTGTAGATCACG
>NZ_JBKEBL010000267.1:0-7345 GCF_047973135.1 Paracoccus sp. (in: a-proteobacteria) | reverse complement strand
GCGCGCGCGACCGGCACACTGATCGTATTCGATTCCAACCTGCGCCCGCGCCTCTGGCCCGATATCCCGACCATGTGCCATCAGATCGAGGTGGCGGCGGCGGCGGCCGATATCATGCTGCCCAGCTTTGACGACGAACGCGAGTTCTTTGGCGATGCCGATCCGCAGGCGACGCTGGCGCGCTATCTTGCGCTTGGCGCGGGGCAGGTGATCGTCAAGGCCGGCGGCGCGGATGTGCATTTCGGCGGGACCGGGGGCACGGGCGTCGTGACCGGCCTGCCGCGCGAGGTGCCGGTGGACACGACCTCGGCGGGCGACAGCTTCAATGCCGGTTATCTGGCAGCGGCCCTGCAGGGCGCGGGGGTCGAGGACGCAATCCGCCAGGCCCACGACCTCAGCCGCAAGGTGATCCGCCATCGCGGCGCGCTGGTCCGCGAGGCAGTGGCCTGATCTGCCCCCAGATCGCTTGCCCAAGTCACACGCGTCGTTTAAACAGACCCGCACAGGCCCCCATAGCTCAACTGGATAGAGCAGCCGACTTCTAATCGGCAGGTTCCGCGTTCGAGTCGTGGTGGGGGCACCAGATTCTTCGCATGTGCCTGTGCCCCATAAGCTTTCGCGTTTTCCACGCATATCCGCTGTCAGGCACGGTACACGACACAGTTGCGTTGATGAACCGTCCGGCGAACGGTGAAGCTGAGCCATCTTGCAAGCCGGTTCCCGGGCGACGCGCTGCACGGGTCGCATTATAGCTGACGGAAGCCAATTTGATCATCAAATTGGCGCAGAATCAGCTTGAAATCAAATGATTATAGCCTGACAACACAATCAGAAGAAAGTCGTCAGGCTATATCTGCGCGGTTTGGGGCAACTTCGGTTGCCGGGCGGCAGCGACGGGGCGGGCTTTGCACGCCCCGCCCCCCCCCCTTTTTCCGCAAACACAACACGCCCACCCAATCTGCTGCCTGCGTGGCCGCGTACCCTGCAACACGCCCGCCAACTCGCTTCCCCACGGCAGACGGCCTCGGTCCCTGCCGCAACGGCCACGGCGAAACCGGCCAGACGCATCGTTACGACGCGCCCCATGGGCCATGCGGATCGTCGATGCCGTCCAGCCGCTGAAACCCGTGCGCACCAAAGAAATCGCGCTGCGCCTGGATCATGTTTGCTGTCCCGCGCGAGGTTCGCATCATGTCGAACCAGATCAGTCCAGAGGCCAGCGCGGCCAGCGGATGCCCCTGTGCCAGCCCCTGTCCCGCGACCAGCCGCAATGCCGGGATGGATTCATCAAGCAGCGCGGCAAAATGCGGGGCCATGATCAGGTTGCGGTCAGGGTTTTCCGTAAGCGCCTCGGCCATGTCGTTCAGCATGGCTGATCGGATGATGCAGCCTGCCCGCCAGACCCGCGCGATGCCGGGCAAAGGCAGCGACCAGCCGAAGGCCGCCGATGCCGACGCGATCATCGCGAAGCCTTGGGCATAGCACAGGATCTTGCCCGCGATCAGCGCGCGTTTCAGCACATCCTCGTCGATGCTCAGCGGTTGGGGCGCGGCCCCGAAACGCGCCTCGGTCTGCTGCCGTTCCGTCAGCCGGGCCGAGATGTTGCGCGCCATCACCGCCGCCTCGATCACATTCACCGGCGCGGCCAGATGCTGCGCCTCGATGGCAGTCCAGCGACCGGTGCCCTTCTGTCCGGCCTTATCAAGAATCGCGTCCAGAATCGGCCCGCCACCATGCGGATCGGTGGCCGACGCGACACGGGCCGAGATTTCGATCAGATAGGATTGCAGCGGGCCGTCGTTCCAGTGGCCAAGGATCGTGGCGATGGCAGCGGCAGAGAGGCCCATCCCGTCGCGCATCAGGCCATAGCTTTCCGCGATCATCTGCATGTCGGCATATTCGATACCATTGTGAACCGCCTTGACGAAATGCCCCGCCCCGGCAGGCCCCATCCATGCCGCGCAGGGGCTGCGATCCTCGGCGCGCGCAGCGATGGCCCGAAGAACCGGCGCGACCCGGTCCCAGTCTTTCGGCGCGCCTCCGCCCATGATCGACGGACCATGCCGCGCGCCATCCTCGCCCCCGGACACGCCCATGCCAAGAAAACGCATCGGCAGGTCAGAGGCCGCGCGACGGTTGGTGTCGTGGAAATTCGCGTTGCCCGCGTCGATGACCAGATCGTCGCCGCCCAGCAGCGGCGCAAGTGCCGCGATTTGCTGATCCACGGCCTCGCCCGCTGGCACCATCAGGATGATCGCACGCGGCGATTCGATGGCGGCGACAAGATCCGCAAGGCTTTCGGTCGCGGTAATCCGCCCGGCCAGATCGCCCGCCCCGGCCAGAAAATCGCGCGTGACCTGCGGAGTGCGGTTGAACACCGCGATCCCGAACCCCTTTTCGGCGATGTTCAGCGCCAAAGCCGATCCCATCGTGCCCAGTCCGATCAACCCGATCCTTGCCTTTGCCATAGCAATGCGCCTTCTTGCGTGATGTCCCGGCACCTGATTAGGACGGATGACCGGCCCTGTCACCTGCCATGCAAAAAAGGAGAGTGTCTTGCCCCTGCGAGTGGTTCTGATGGGAGTATCGGGCTGCGGGAAATCCAGTACCGGCCTGGCGCTGGCGCGGCGGCTGGGGCTGTCCTATCGTGACGGAGACGACCTGCACCCGCCCGAAAACGTCGAAAGGATGCGGCAGGGCATTCCGCTGAGCGATGCTGACCGCGCCCCGTGGCTGCGCGCCGTCGCGGATGTGCTGCGCGATCAGGCTCCGGTGATTGTCGGCTGCTCGGCGCTCAAACGCGATTATCGCGACCTGCTGCGCCAGTGCGCCGGTGGACCGCTGCATTTTGTACATCTGGCCGGAAGCCGCGCGCTGATCCTTGCGCGAATGCAGGCCCGGACCGGCCATTACATGCCGCCCGCCCTTCTGGACAGCCAGTTCGCCACGCTGGAACCTCCGACCGCCGGGGAACGGGCGCTGACGGTGGACATCGCCCTGCCAACGGATGAACTGGCGGCACAGATCGCATCCTGGCTGTCCCGATAGCCCTCCGCCCGCGATGCGCAGGCAGCGGGCGGGGCATGTCATGCGGCTTGGGCCTGGGCGACAGCGCGACTCCGGGCGCAGCCTGGGCAGGAAAGGGGGGCGGGCCGTGCAAAGCCCGGCCCGTCGCTGCCGCCCGGCCGGACGCGCGCTTCGCGCGCAGGCGGTCTGCGGGTGGTTGATGCAAGCCGCTGGTCCGCGCACCACCCGCGCAAGGTATAGCTGACGAAAGCAGGTTTTGATCACAAAATCTGCACAGCATCAGCCTAAAATCAAATGATTATAGCCAGACAGGATAATCATTTCAAACGCGCCTGGCTATATCCTGCGCAGAAGCAAAGCCTGCGCCACTGCCCGGCAGGCAGCAAACGCCAGAAAACAAGACGGACGGTTCGCCGCAGGCTTTTGCAGGGGGCCCGGGGGGCGCACAGCTCCCCCGGCTCTCGCGGGACGCAAATCTGCGGCGATGCCGTCACAGCTAAACCTCTGGCGAAAAGATGCAGGTTGCGCCTTATACCAGCGGCCCCGGCGAATGACCGCTCCCGACGGCCAGAGGGTAATTACCCACCCCCCGGTTACAGCGGCGCGCGGATCATGATTCACGCTGGAGATGAACCGTGATGATCTTGAAAAGCTGAGCAAGGACGAGCTGGTTGAAGCGTATCTGGCGCTTCAGGAGCGATTGGGCCGCCCCGGCAAGACGTCGCGGACGTCGTCAAAGCCGCCATCGACGGACCGGAAGGCGCGGCGGGCGAAGAGCAAGCCGGGCGGGGCGAAGCCTGGGCATGAGGGTCGTCACCGGCGGCTGGCCGAGAACCCGGACCGGATCATCGACCACCGGTCCGGCGCGTATTCGGGCTGCGGCGCGGCGATCACCGCAGATGCGCCGGGGGCGGTGATCGGGGAATGCTACCGGATCGATATTCCGCCGATCACGCCGGTCGTGGAGCGCCACCGACGGCTGTCCTGCGCCTGCCCATCCTGCGGCGTAAAGACCAAAGCGCCGGTTTCGTCAGCTATATCACGCTCCTGTCCCTGCCGCCCTATGCACCCGAGCTCAACCCGATCGAAAACGTCTGGGCCTGTTTCCGATCCAACAAACTGCCGATCACCGTCTTCAACGGCTGCGACGATATCGTCGGCATATGTTGCGACGCATGGAACCTCTTCGCCAACTGCCCCGGCACATCAACTCGATCACATCAAGAGACTGGGCAAAGGTCAATGAATAGGGCCGTTGGTATGAGCGCATTGAACACCTCGGGGCGGTTCAGCCTGAGGACGCAGATACGCTCGGTCGGCCACTCTTCCAGAATATCGGCGGACATGTTTGGCTCCGTCATGTTTATCTGATCGCCTCCAGGCTCTGCTCGAAATCCCGCGCCAACTGGTCGCGGAAGGCGGGATGAGCGATCCCGACCAAAGCTTCGGCACGGCCGGGGAAGTCGAGGCCCCACAGATCGGCGACACCATATTCGGTGACGACCAGATCGACATCCGAGCGCGCCGTCGTCACGGGCCGCCCCGCCAGGCTCGCCACGATCTTGGAATGCTTCTGGCCCGGCGTCGCAGAAGACATCGCGATGATCGAGCGCCCGCCGACCGTCAATATGAACCGCCCCGGGTTTACCGGAGAGTAAAACACTCAAAGGATGAGCCCTATGACAAAGCCGAGATTCACCCCCGCCTATCCGGCCGAGCTTCGCGAACGCGGCGTTCGACTATTCCGAGAGCACCGCGGCGATTACGCCAGCGATACGGCAGCCTACAAGGCGATTGCGCCGAAGCTTGGCTGTTCACCGGACAGTCTTCGCGTCTGGTGCCAGCAGGCCGAACGCGATGCCGGGCAGCGGTCCGGGCTGACGAACGCGGAGAAGGATCGGATCCGGGACTTGGAGCGGGAGTAACGTGAACTTCGCACCGCCAACGAGATCCTGAAGAAGGCGAGCGCGTATTTCGCCATGGCGGAGCTCGACCGCCCGTTCCGCAAATGATCGCGTTCGTCGACGATCACCGAGGCGTCTTTGGTGTCGGGCCGATCTGCCGTGTTCTGGGGATCGCACCATCAAGCTTCTATGCCTTCAAGGCCATTGAGCGCGATCCTGGTCTGGCATCGGACCGAGCCAGACAGGATCGCCTGGACATGGCTGCGATCAAGCAGGCCTTCGATGGCAGCCGGGGCCGCTATGGCGCGCGAAAGATCTGGCATCAGTTGCGCCGCAGCGGCCACGATATCGCCCGCTGCACGGTGGAACGGCTGATGAAGATCATGGGATTGCAAGGTGTTGTCCGGGGCAGACGCGTCATCACGACCAACCCCGATACTGCCCAACCCTGCCCGGACGACAAGGTGAACCGTGCCTTCGTCGCCGATATGCCGAACCAACTCTGGGTTTCGGATTTCACCTATGTCTCAAGCTGGCAGGGCATGGTTTACGTGGCTTTTGTGATCGATGTCTTCGCTCGCAAAATCGTCGGCTGGCGTGTTTCCACTTCGATGACCACCGGGTTCGTGCTGGATGCTCTGAACCAGGCCATCTGCCAGAGGGCGCCGTCCGAGGCAGACAACCTGATCCATCACAGCGACCGCGGCAGCCAGTATCTGTCGATCCGATACACCGAGCGGTTGGCCGAGGCAGGCATCGACACCTCGGTCGGCAGCGTCGGCGACAGCTATGACAATGCTCTGGCGGAAAGCATCATCGGGCTGTTCAAAACCGAGGTGATCAAGTTCCTCGGCCTGTGGAAGTCCGTTGGCCAGGTCGAATGGGAAACCCTGAAATGGGTCGACTGGTATAACAACACCCGCCTGCATAGTGCCATCGGCTACGTCACGCCGAACGAAGCAGAGGAGGTATTCTACGAAACCTTGAACGCTCACCAAAAAGCAGCCTAATCATTGAACCAGAAACTCTCCGGTAAACCCGGGGCGGTTCACTCGAACAACGAGATGGCGGTGCAGGCGCTGTTCGCCGGGGCATCGAATACCTCGGGCATCATCCGCGAGGTCGGGCTGTTTCTGGCCGACGGCACCCTGTTCGCGCTCTACGCCGGCGAAGCCATCGGCGAAAGGCTGGCCGGCGAGGATTACGTCTTTGCCGAAACCATCGTGCTGGCCGGCATCAGCCTCGACCGGGTGTCCTTCATCGCCGCAGCCCCCAACGTCGACATCCTGATCGTCGGCCCGTTCGCCCAGATCTCGGCCGAGATCATCCGGCTGCAGCGGCGCGCGGTCGAAACCGAGAACCTGCGCCTGACGCCGCTGATCGCGGCGCTGTCGCCGCACGTCTGAGAAAGGATTTTTCCGCATGACCACCGAAAGCGCGGCGATCGCCGCATTGACCCAGCAGGCCGGGCTGCTGATGGACCTGCCGCAGGCGCTTTACGATACGGCGCAAGGCCGCATCGTCGCCATCGGCAACGAGATGGTCAACCGCATCGCCAGCCTGCAGAAGACCTATATCGCCAGCCTGCAGAAGACCTATTACGTCAACTACGCAACCGGCGCGGACCTGAACGACGGCAGCGCCGCCGCGCCGTTCAAGACCATCCAGAAGGCGCTCGACATGACGCCGTTGGGCGGCCGCTGTACCGCCATCCTGCAAGCCGATTACACTTTTGAGGCGCCGCTGACCGTGGTGCAGCGCTCGCTGCTGCTGCAAAGCTCCACCAGCGTGCGCCACGCACTCAATTTCACCCGCCGGCTCGATAACTCGACCGGCGGAAACCTGCGCGTCGTCGATGCATTCCGGATGCAGTTCAATGCCACGGTCTCGCTCATCGGTCTCAGGCTCAACGTGCCGGCGCTCGACGGCAACTGGGGCAATTACGCGGATATAAACACGACGGCGATTTTCGGCGCCAACGGCGCCCAGGTCGGCGGCAGCCAGGCCGTCATCATGACCCAATGCGACCTGTCGATCCCCGAGCCGCCCTATTGCGCGCTGTTCCCGACCAACCAGATCAAGAGTTTCGCGGCATCCGCCATCACCACTGTCAACGGCCGGACGACGACCAACGGTGCGGTGCTGCGCGGCTATCCCGACACCAACGGCGCATCGCCGCCAGCATATTTCCGCACCACCCTGACCGCCATCTAGGAGAATGCCGATGATCATTCACAATCTGATCCACGACGGACGCGGCTATCAGGATTTCTCCATCGAGGAGCTGATCGAGGCCGGCGTGCCCCAGGCCGCGATCGACGCGGCGCTGGCAAAGGAGCGCCGCGAGGAGATCAAGGCCGAATGCGCCCGCCGCATCTTCACCCATGCCGACGCGCCGACCCAGCAGAACATGG
>NZ_JBKEBL010000277.1:0-22593 GCF_047973135.1 Paracoccus sp. (in: a-proteobacteria) | reverse complement strand
GACCGGAACGATCAACCTGTCCATCGGCGAGGCTGAACGCGACGTCGATGCGGGTCTGGTGCAGAAAGACACCGGGACGGCCTCGCTTGGCGATACGGTCTGGTACGACGCCAACAAGAACGGCACGCTGGATGCTGGCGAAGGCCGGGCGCAGGGCGTGACGGTTCAGTTGATCAACCCGACGACCGGCGCGGTGATTGCGACGCAGGTGACGGATGCGAACGGGAACTATCTGTTCAGCAACCTGAATGCGGGCAATTATCAGGTGAAATTCGTGGCCCCGAACGGTTACGAGTTCACGACGCAAAGCACGGTTGCTGCGGATGCTGTGAATAATGACAGCGATGCGGGGACGGGCGGTCTGACCGGCACGATCAACCTGTCCATCGGCGAGGCTGAACGCGATGTCGATGCGGGTCTGGTGCAGAAAGACACCGGGACGGCCTCGCTTGGCGATACGGTCTGGTACGACGCCAACAAGAACGGCACGCTGGATGCTGGCGAGGGCCGGGCGCAGGGCGTGACGGTTCAACTGATCAACCCGACGACCGGCGCGGTAATTGCGACGCAGGTGACGGATGCGAACGGGAACTATCTGTTCAGCAACCTGAACGCGGGCAATTATCAGGTGAAATTCGTGGCCCCGAACGGTTACGAGTTCACGACGCAAAGCACGGTCGCCCCGGATGCTGTGAATAATGACAGCGATGCGGGGACGGGCGGTCTGACCGGGACCATCAACCTGTCCATCGGCGAGGCTGAACGCGACGTCGATGCGGGTCTGGTCAAGCTGAACAATGCCCCTGATGCAAAGGACGATGGCGGCAAGACCTGTGCTGACATGCCGAAGGCGATCGACGTTCTGGCCAATGATACGGATCCGAATGGCGACAACCTGACCATCACGCAGGTGGCCGGTCAGACGATCACCGAGGGGCAGACCGTCACGGCTTCGGATGGGGTCAAGATCACGCTGACGGCCGGGCAACTGGTCTTTGACGCGACCGGCACCAGCTATGAGGCGGCGCTGATCGGGACGCATAACAACGCGACCTACAGCTATCAGATCAGCGACGGAAATGGTGGTTTCGACACGGCGAATGTCGCCATGACCTTCTGCGGTGCGACCAACACGCTGCAAACGATCGAAGCCAGCCTTCCCGCCGGCGGAAACCTGCTGCTGACCCTTGACAAGACCTTTGGCGGGGATTTCTACAACGCGACCTTGTCGGGTACCGGTGATGATCGCTTTGACGGCATCATCTTTGAGGCGGCTTATTGCCTGTCGGCCTATGAACCGATTAGCACAGGTGTGTCGATCCCCTATAACTTCTACCTTGCCAAGGAAGGCTCGGTACCGACGGGGGTTGTTTCTCATCCCGAATATCTGGACTCTATTAACTGGATCCTGAATCAGGACTTCACTTCGCAGGATAACGGTGACAACACCGGTACCAACTATACCGAGGCTGAAATCCAGGGCGCGATCTGGGGGCTGACCGATAACATCGTGTTCGTTCAAAACGGGTTGGGAACCAATGCCAATGCGAACGAGATATATCAGTTGGCGAAGGCGCAGGGTGACGGCTATGTGCCGGGTGAGGGTGACATCGTCGGTCTGGTTCTGGATCCGACGGCTGCGGCAGAAGCCGCCGGCAATGCTCAGCCGTTTATCATCGGCGTGCCCTTTGACGAGCTGACGCAGGAATGCGTTTGCGTGTAAGAACGACGCGGCGTCACCCGATTTTGGGTGGCGCCGCAGAAATCCCGCACGTCCAAGGTGTGGGATCAGGCTGTCCATTAGACAGTCATGTTGATGAGAGTGACGGTAACTTGGACCACCGTCTGTTTTCAGGAGTTCGAACCATGAAAAAATATGCTATTGTAAGCGGTTTGGTAAGTGCTGCTGCCGCTGCGGCCTCGATGATGAGTGCCACGGCCGCATTCGCTTGTGGTGGCGGCGTTTGCCCGCCGCCGCACGCCGTTCCGGAAATCAGCGCACTGGAAGGCACGGCGGCTTTGGCTGCTCTGGCTGCCATCGTGCTGCTGACCTGGGAACGTCGTCGTCGGGCCAGCTAAGTTAAACCGATACAATAGAACGGACAGGCCCGCCCCAAAAGCGGGCCTGTCATTACCTGAAGGTATCCGGAAGTCGTTGTCATGAGTGTTGTCGGTGCAACTGCTGCCCGCTTGCCATTCCGTCCCCTGCTGGGTGCGGCGTTTTTGCTTATTTTCGAATTTCTCGTCATTGGTTTTGTCTATAAATTCGGGATCAATTTCGACTGTCGGGCGAATTGGGGAAATGCGGCCTGCGGGACCGCCAGCAAAAGCCTTGCGGCGCTGTATTGCGTGATCGCCGCGATCGGGCTGTTCGCCCTGCTGCGGCCCTCATTGTTCCGGGGATTGCTGGCCGAGACGGGGCATGACGCCCGCGCCCTGGGTTTGAACCTTGCCGGGTTCGGGCTGGCCATGATCCCGGTGCTGTTCCTGCGGGAAGGCGATGGCGCGCGGATGATGCCGCTTGCGTTTCTGCTGTGGGTGCCGGGGATGGCGCTGCTGCTGACCGGGTTGCTGGGCTGGCTTGCGCCGGTGGCGCGATGGCGCGTGTTCCTGCGCGAGGCTGGCCCGACCCTGTCCGTGGTGGTGGTGGCGGGTGCGCTGGCCCCGGCATTGGCCGCCCGGTTGCAGCCGATCTGGCGGATCGAGCTGATCGCCGACGCTACTTTCAGCGCGGTGACGGGGATGATCCGGGTGCTGGGTTATGACGTTATCGCCGATCCGGTGCGCAAACATATCGGATCGCAGGATTTCCTGATCGCGGTCGCGCCCGCCTGTTCCGGGCTTGAGGGGATCGCGCTGGTCACGATTTTTGTCAGCCTGTATCTGTGGCTGTTCCGTCAGGATCTGCGGTTTCCGCGTGCGCTGCTGCTGTATCCCATGGGGATTGCCGCCAGCGCGTTGTTGAATGTGGTGCGCATCGCGGCATTGCTGATCATCGGGCTTGAGGGGCATCCGCAACTGGCTGTAGGCGGGTTTCACAGCCATGCCGGATGGGTCATGTTCACTCTGGTTGCGCTGGGGATCATTGCGGTTGCGCAAAAGCTGCCGTGGCTGCACCGGCAGTCGGCGCAGCCGGTTGCGTCGCGCCCACTGCCGCCCCTGCGGCAGGATCCCGTTGCCGCCCGGATCCTGCCCTTTGCGATCTTCATGCTGACTGCGGTTGTCGCCCCTGCGATCAGCCAGAACCCGGCGATGTTCTATCCGATCCGGGTGCTGCTGCTGGGGGCGGTGATCTGGCTGGTCTGGCCAGAGCTGCGCAAGCTGCCATGGGCGGTCTCGCCGCTGTCATGGGGGATTGGTGCGGCCATTGGCGTGATGTGGGTGGCGATTCCCGTGGTGCCGTCGGAAGGGCCGCCGCCCTATGGCGCGCTTGGCGGCGGTCTGGTCATTCTGTGGTTTGTCTTTCGCGGCATCGGCACCGTTCTGCTGGTCCCGTTGGTGGAAGAGCTGTTTTTCCGCGACTATCTGGCAAGCAGGCTCCGGGGTGCCGAACTGGGGGCCGCCGCTTCGCGGGGGCGTTGTCTGCTGGCGTCGCTGGTGACGGCGGGCCTGTTTGCCGCCCTGCATGACCGATGGATCGAGGCGCTGGTCGCCGGGCTTGCCTTTTCCTATGTCGCCGGGCGCGCGGGCCGCATCTCGGACGCGATTGCGGCGCATGCGCTGGCCAATCTGATTGTTTTCGCCGTTGCGGTGGCGACCGGCAATCTGGCCATGATCTGATTGCCGCGCGTGCCTCAGCCTACCGGCACGACATCGACCCGCTGATAGGTGCGGTGCCGCCCGACCGAACGCATCGCCCCCTTGACCGGCGCGATGTCGGAATAGTCGCGACCGATGGCGGCAGCGATATGGTCGCTGCCCGCCAACATGGCGTTGGTCGGGTCAATTTCGATCCAGCCGGTTTCGGAACCGCACCAGACGCGCACCCAGGCGTGCATGGCGTCGGCCCCCTCCAGCCGGGGCTGGCCCGGAGGCGGGCTGGTGCGGATGAACCCCGAGACATAGCCGGCCGGGATCCCCGCCGCGCGCAGCACCGCGATGGCCGCGTGGCTGATATCCTGACAGACGCCGCGACGGTTGCGAAACGCCTCAAGCGGTGAGGTCGTGACATCGGTGGCGCTTGGGTCAAAGTCGAATTCGTCATGCAGCGCGTTGCAGATTGTCATCGCGCTCTCCCGCGCCGAGGCGGGCGGACCCGCCAGAACCTCGGCCGCGAAATCCGAAAATTCGCGGTCCAGCCGGACACGCGGCGAACTGCCCAGAAAATGATGCGGCGAGTCAGGGCGAATGCTGCGGCAGGCGGTGATTTCAGCGGCCAGTTCCGCCAGCCCCTGCGACAGATCAAGCCCCGCCTCCGAGGCTTCGACCCTGACCCGGCCATGAAACCGGAACTCGATATGCCCTAACGGGCGGTCAAAGGCCATTTCGGCCATGGGGTTGCCAAAGAAATCCACCCCGTCGCGACGGAAATCCGGGGCCGGATCGGCACCGACCAGCCCGGTGATCAGTTGCTGTCCGGGGCGGGTCAGCGGCAGCATTCGCAGAATCGTGCGATTCGCGGCGGCGGGGTGGTCGTAATCGTATCCGATGCGCAGGCCGATGTCGTAAAGCGAGGCGGTCGTCATCGCCTAACCCAGATAGCGTTGCGACAGGGCCTCCGAGATCGCGGCGATCTCGGAGGCGATGCCGACAAGGCGGTCGCAGGTGATATCTTCGGGTTCGGCAACGGCCAGAGCGGTCTGCAATTGCATGATCATCTTTGCAGCCGGGGTCAGGCCCGGCGGTTCGTCGCCGCGTGGCAGCAGGGCCTCTTGTTCGCGCAGAATGTCGATCTGCGACCGGATCGAGCGGGGGTTGTCGCCGTCCAGTGCCAGAAGATCGATCACGGTCGGGATATTCGTCTCGACCGAATAGCGGCGGCGGTGAGTCATGACGCTGTCACCCACCTCGACCGCGACATCAATGCAGCCCTGCGGCGCGGTGGGGTTGGTCAGGGCGCCCAGAAAGCGCGCGCATTGCAGCGCACGTTCCAGCGCCCGGCCCATTGCCAGAAAGCGCCAGCCGGTAAAGCGGAACATGTTGTCATGCACCAGCCCGGAAAAGCCCGCCAGCTTGCGCAGCAGCACGCTCATGGCGCGGGCGGCATCGTCGCCATTGCTGATGCGCTTCGCCATCGCATGCGCGGTGCGCGACAGATCGTTCAGCGCGTTCCAGGCATCAACGGAAAAGCGGTCATGCACCTTGGCCGCGCAGGCCAGCGACAGATCGAAAAGCTGTAACAGCTCGTCAGGGACGGCGCGGTCAAGATCAAGGTTCATCTGACCCAGATAGCTGGCCAGATAGTCTGTCAGCGGCAGAGGTGTTCCGCCTGCCTCTTCCAGCCGCTGATGATAGGCGCGCAGCAGGCGCACGACGGTTTCAGTCCGCTCGACATAGCGGCCCAGCCAGAACAGGTTGTCGGCGGCGCGCGCTGGCAGAAGGCCCGGCATGCGGCGGATGAAGGGGCCATCGGCGGGTGGGGTCAGCGTGTCATAGCCCACGGCGTGATCGCTGACGACCCAGACATCGGCGACCGATCCCCCTGCCTGAATGGCCAGCGCGGTCGGATCCTCGGTACGGCCGATGCGGGCATAGCCGCCGGGCATCACGGTCCAGCCCTCGCGCGTACGTGCCGCAAAAACCCGCACCATCATCGGGCGCGGTACAAGCTGTCCGTCGATCATCGCGGGTGTGGTGGACAGGGTCACGGCCTCTTGCCCGACCAGATTGCAGCCTTCATCCTCTAGCCAGTCACGAACCGAATCGGGGGGTGCCCCACGGAATTTCCCGCCAAGCACGGTCGAGCCGTCGCGGTCAAAGGGTTGCCGGGTAGACAGGGCCGGACCGATCTTCATCCGGTGCAGGTTCTCGCGGACATAGGCGCGTTCGGCGGCCTGGCCACACCACCATGTCGCGATATTCGGCAGTTTCAGCGGCTGGCCCAGCAAATGTTGCGCGATGGTCGGCAGAAAGGCCAGCAGCGCCGGGGTTTCCAGCACGCCCGAGCCAAGGCAGTTCACCATCGTCAACGAGCCTGATCGCAGCGCGGCTATCATCCCCGGCGTGCCGATGGTCGAGCTTTCGTCCAGTTCCAGCGGATCGGCAAAGCGCGAATCCAGCCGCCGCCAGACCACGCTGAGAGGTTCGGGCCCGTTGATCGTCTGCACCGACAGACGGCCATTGGCGACCGTCATCTCGGACGTTTCCAGCAGCAAGAAGCCCAGATAACGGGCGATATAGGCGTGTTCGAAATAGGTGTCGGTGTGCTGTCCCGGCGTCAGGATCGCGACCCGACCATCGCCATCGCGGCGCAGGTTGTTCAACTGATCGCGGAACCGGCGAAAGAACCCGGCAAGGCGTTCGACATTGGACTGCGGATAAAGATCGTGAAACACGCGAGAGGTGGCGATGCGGTTTTCCAGCGCAAAGCCCGACCCCGACGGCGCCTGCGTCCGGTCGCCCAGAACGAACCATGACCCGTCCGGCGAGCGACCGACATCGAAGGCCAGAAAATGCAGAAAATCGCCGGAATGCGGGGTCATGCCGACGATCGGGCGCAGCCATTCGGGGTTGCGGGCAATCAGTTCGGCAGGCAACAGCCCGTCGCGTACCAGAGTGGCCGATCCGTAAAGATCGGCCATCACCTGTTCCAGCAGTTCGGCCCGCTGCACGATTCCCTCGGCCAGTTCTGTCCATTCCGACGCGCCGATGACCACCGGGACATGGCTTAGCGGCCAGTCCCGTTCCATCGAGCCATTGCCCGAATGTTGCCGGAAATAGACCCCGGTGTCGTGCAGATACTGATCGCCACGGGCAAAGCGCGCAGTCAGTTCGGCGGGGCTTTCGCTGGCCAGAAGCTGAACCAGCGGCTGCCACACGGGCCGCAAGCTGCCGTCAGGTTGCAGCAGTTCATCCGCCGCACCTGTTCGCGCCGGATAGGCCGCGAGAAACCGGGCAAGATCCGGTCCTATGACATTCCATGCGGTTTCCACCATTTCTCAATAGCTTGACGTCCTGCGCAGGTCCAGCGTCATCGGAAACTCGGGCGCGGTTCTTTCGGGCTGCGGCCAATAACTGCCGGCGCTGTGGCCCATCTTTTCGAACCGCGCCAGCCTGCGCGCCTCGGCCTCGTTGGCGTTGACGGGGAAGGTCTCGTAATTGCGGCCGCTGGGATGGGCGACGTGATAGGTGCAGCCGCCAAGGGCGCGTCCGGTCCAGGTGTCGAAAATATCCAGCGTCAGCGGGGCGTTGACCGGCAGGACCGGGTGCATCCCTTCGGCTGGTTGCCAGGCTTTGAAGCGGACACCGCCAACGGCCACACCCGAGGTTTCCGTCGGGGTCAGAGGCACGGGGCGGCGATTGCAGCAGACGATATAGCGGCCCGTGGCGGGTGCGGTCAGCTTGACCTGCATCCGCTCGACCGAGCTGTCGGTATAGCGGACCGTGCCGCCGATGGCCCCGCGTTCACCCAGGACATGCCACGGTTCCAGCGCCTGCCGCAGTTCCAGATGCACGCCCTCGTATTCGACCTCGCCGACAAAGGGGAAGCGGAACTCGGCCTGCGCTTCGTACCAGTCGGGGCGCATGTCAAAGCCGTGATCACGCAGGTCGCGCAGCACGTCCAGAAAATCCTGCCAGACGAAATGCGGCAACATGAAGCGGTCATGAAGAACCGTGCCCCAACGTATCGGATCGCCCCCCAACGGCGCTTTCCAGAACCGCGCCAGCAAGGCCCGGATCAGTACCTGCTGGGCCAGGCTCATCCGCGCGTCGGGAGGCATTTCAAAGCCGCGAAACTCGACCAGACCCAGCCGCCCGGTCGGGCCATCGGGCGAAAACAGCTTGTCGATGCAGATTTCGGCGCGGTGGGTATTACCGGTCACGTCGATCAGGATATTGCGCAGCAGCCGGTCCACCAGCCAGGGCGGCGTGTCCGGCCCTTGCCCCGGAGCGGCGATCTGCCAAAGCGCGATTTCCAGTTCATACAGCGTATCGTGCCGCGCCTCGTCGATGCGGGGGGCCTGACTGGTCGGGCCGATGAACAGCCCCGAGAACAGATAGGACATCGAAGGATGGCGCTGCCAGTGCAGGATCAGCGATTTCAGCAGATCGGGCCGACGCAGGAAGGGGCTGTCATTGGGCGTCAGCCCGCCCACGACGACATGGTTTCCGCCGCCCGTCCCGGTATGTTTGCCGTCGATCATGAACTTGTCGGCGCCAAGCCGGGTCTGCCGCGCCTCGTCATAGACGCCGTTGGTGATCGCCACGCAATCGGGCCAGTCATGGGCGGGGTGAATATTCACCTCGATCACGCCGGGATCAGGGGCAACGCGAATCACGTTCAGCCGCGCGTCCTGCGGCGGGGTATAACCCTCGATGTGGATCGGCAGGCCAAGCTGTTCGGCGGTTTCCTCGGCGGTGGCCAGCAGATCAAGATAATCCTCCAGCGTCTCGACCGGTGGCATGAACACGCACAGACGACCGTCGCGCGGCTCGACCGCGATGGCGGTGCGGATGGAACCGCTCAACCCCGCCTCGGGCGCGACGTTGCGCGGGGCAACCGTTCCGCCTTCCGGGGCTGCCACATCGGATACCGGTTGCCTGTGCCCCGGCGTGACTTCGGGCAGGAAGGCGGCCTCTTCCCCGGCGATGCGCTGCAACTCTTCCATCAGCGACTGACGCCGGGTCTGCTGACGGGCGTGGAAATCGGGCAGGTCGGTCAACGCGGCGGTCGGATCGGGTGCGTAGATATAGGGGTAGGATGCCGGCGGAATGTAAGGCAGCGCACCAAGTGGCAGGCGAAAGCCGACGGGACTGTCGCCCGGTACCAGGAACAGATGCCCGCGCCTCGTTTCCCACTGTTCCGAGCGCCATTGATGCCCGCTGGCCCGTGCCTGCCACTGCCGTTGCAGCGGCAGGGCATAGCCCGCCGGTACCCCCAGACCGCGCGCAAAGACCCGTGCGATCCGCGCCCGCGTCTCGGGGTCTTTCAGGCGCGAATCTCCGGGTGTCACATTGACCGGCAATTCTGCCTCTTTCAGAATCCATTCCGCCGGATCCTCATAGGCGGGATGCACGAAGGCCGGGTTCAACCCCAAGTTTTCGGCAAAACGGCACAGGAAGCGATCCGCCTGTTCCGCGCTGGCCCCGGTCGCCCTTTCGGTCGCGACCAGATCGGCGTTTTTCCAGACCGGCTTGCCGTCGCGCCGCCAGTACAGCGAAAAGGTCCAGCGGGGCAGGGTCTCGCCTGGATACCATTTGCCCTGCCCGTAATGCAGAAAGCCGTTCGGCGCGAAACGGTCGCGCAGCCGCCGGATCAGCGTGTCGGCGCGGTCGCGCTTGGTCGGGCCGACGGCGGCGGTGTTCCATTCGGCGCTTTCGAAATCGTCGATGGATACGAATGTCGGCTCGCCGCCCATTGTCAGTCGCATGTCCTGCGCTTGCATGATCTGATCGACCTGATGCCCCAGCCGGTCCAGCGCGTCCCATGCCTCGTCCGAAAAGGGTTTTGAGATGCGCGGCTGTTCGGCGATACGCGCGATCTTCATGTCGAAATGGAATTCAGTCTGCGGCGTGCCTGCGGACGAGAACCCGCCAACGATGGGCGCGGCATTGCTGTAATGCGGGGTGGCGGCCAACGGGATATGGCTTTCACCGGCCAGCAGCCCCGATGTCGGATCCAGCCCGATCCAGCCCGCGCCGGGCAGATAGACCTCGCACCAGGCATGCAGGTCGGTGAAATCGTGATCCGTGCCCGCAGGGCCGTCCAGCGACACCAGGTCGGGTTTCAGCTGGATCAGATAGCCTGACACGAATCGCGCCGCAAAGCCCAGATTCCGCAGCGCCTGTACCAGCAGCCAGGACGTGTCGCGGCAGGAACCGCGCGCCAGTTTCAGCGTTTCCTCGGGCGTCTGGACGCCCGGTTCCAGCCTGACGACATAGCCGATCTCGCGTTGCAGGCGGGCGTTCAGTTCGACAAGGAAAGACACGGTGTTCGGCGCGGAACGCGGGACCGCGCCCAGAAACCGGGTCAGCAGCGGCCCCGCCGGTTCCGGCGTGCGATAGATGCGCAGATCCTCGGCGAATTCGTCGGGATAGGCAAAGGGAAAGACCTCGGCGCTTTGTTCGACAAAAAAGTCGAACGGGTTATAGACCGTCATGTCGGCGACCAGATCGACCTCGATCCTGAACTCGCGTACGGGTTCGGGAAAGACGAATCGCGCCAGCCAGTTGCCATAGACATCCTGCTGCTGGTTCACGAAATGCAGCGCGGGCGAGACCTTCAGCGAATGCGACACCACACGGGTGCGGCTGTGCGGCGCGGGCCGCAATCGGATGATCTGCGGCCCCAGCGTGACCGGACGGTCATATTGATAGTGGGTCAGGTGATAGACATGGGCAAGTATCGCCATTCCGTGCACTCCGCTGGGACAGGCTGTTTAGTCTCAGCACAACCCGCTGGCGCGAAAACTGTAAAGTGCCCAAATGCGTTCACCCTGCGGATTTTTGCGGCAATGGCTGTCCCGCCCAGAGAACAGGCAGCCCTGACCGTCAGCCGCGCGCAATCGCGATGCGGACCGCCGCCGCCAGCAATGCAGCCGTGCGGTCGGCGAAATCCCGAGCTCGCGCCCGGACATCCTGCTGCTGCGCCAGATCGCGGGCCAGCGCCTGCCATTCATCGGCAAGGGCGGCGATTCCGGCATCGTCCGGGGCAAGGCCCGTGACCAGCGCGGCGAATTGCGGGATCGCGGCACCTGCGTCAAGGCGCAGCCCGCGCGTTGCCAGCGCCTGCGCATGGATGCCGTTCGCGCCCTCATAGATCGCCGTGATCCGGGCGTCGCGCCAGATTTGCGACATGCCGTATTCCTCAAGATAGCCATAGCCGCCAAGGATCTGAATGCCCAGATCGGCGGCGCGAATCCCGGCCCCGGTGGCGTAAATCTTGCACAGCGGGGTCAGAAATTCGACCAGCGCGGGGCTGGTACCGCGTTCGATCATGGCCAGCGCGATATGGCACATGCCGCGCGCGGTGCGGGCCAGATCGTCCTGTTCGTCCAGCATCCGCAGCACATCCGGGTGATCGGCCAGAACGGCGGGGCGGCCATCGGGGTGGCGGCCTTGCTGGCGTTCTGCGGCATAGGCGGCGGCGATGGCATGGGCGCGGGTGGCGTGGGCCACGCCCTGCAAGGCCACGTCCAGCCGCGCGTGGTTCATCATCGTGAACATGGCGGCCAGCCCCTTGCCCTCGGTGCCGATCAGTTCGGCCCGCGCGCCGTCAAACTCCATCTGGCAGGTGGGCGAGGCGTGAAGGCCCAGCTTTTCTTCGATCCGGGTTACGGTGATGCCGCCATGTTCCGGTGAACTCAGGAACAGCGACAACCCCCTGACCCCGTCCTCGGGCGTGCCGGTACGCGCAAGCACCAGATGCAGAATCCCCTGCGAGATGTCCTGATCTCCGCCCGAGATGAAAATCTTCTGTCCGTTGATCCGCCAGTGACCGCCGTCGGTTGTGGCGCGGGTGCGGATACGCGACAGGTCGGACCCGGCCCCCGCCTCGGTCAGGCACATGGTCGCCAGAACTTCGCCCGAAGCAAGGCGAGGGATATGGGCTGCGCGCTGCGCGGTCGTACCGTCCTTCATCAGGACCGAGACCAGCCCCGAGACCAGCCCCGTCACCATTTGCAGCGAATGGTTCGCGCCGGAAAATATTTCCGAAATGGCGGCGGCAGTCAGATGATCCAGCGCCTGCCCGCCATATTCTTCGGGCGCGGTCAGCCCCTGCCAGCCCCCCGCCGCCAGCTTGGCATAGGCCGCGCCAAAGCCGTCGGGCATTCGTACGCGGCCGTTTTCCAGACGGCACCCCTGCCGGTCGCCACTGGCATTCAGGGGGGCGACCACCCCTTCGGCAAAGCTGGCGAAATGGCGTGCGACCTGTTCCGACAGATCGGCGTCCCAGTCCGGCAGATCGCCGGCAAAGCGCCGCAGGCTGAGGAAAATGTCATCGACGGGGGCCTGAAAGGGGATCATCTGAACCTCATTGACACTGGAAACTGTCGGCGGATTTTGGATCGCCGCCCTGATAGCGCGCGATCAGCGGGGCAGGGCAAAGCGGGCGGCTGGCCCCTTGCAGTGCCTCGGGCAGCTCGGCGTTATCCGCGCGGGCAGTGGCGATGACGGCTTCGGGCGCGGTGCCGTTTTCCACCCATTCGATCAGCGGGGTCAGCAGGTCAAAGGCATCCGTCGCAGGCCCGCCGCTGCAATGGTTCATGCCGGGCACCGGATAGAAGCGCACAAAATCACCTGCCATGCCCTCCAGATTGGCATTCAGACGGTCATACCAGCGCGCCGTGTCACTGACCGAAAAGATCGGGTCGCTGCTGCCATGCACGATGATCATTCTGCCAGTCGCGTCCTGAAAATCCTGCAGGGTCGGATCCTCGGCATCGGGGGGTGTCATAAGCTGCATGGGCGATTCCGGAAACTCGTCCGACGTCGCAAAGATCCGTTGCGCATCCACCGCCGGATCGAAGGCAAGGCTGGCGGCAATCAGATCGGTGGGGGCACTGCCGACATGCGTGGGCGGAACGGTAAAGATCTGGGCCAGCGAGGATGCGCCCATCACCGCCGTGATCGGCATGCTATCCCATGGCGGCACGGTGCTTTCGATCTTCCATGCGCGCCAGTTCGCGCCACCGATGCCGCCGTCCCAGACCTTTTCGCTGTAGATCAGTTGCCCGTCGGCCCCGGTCGCGCCTGCAAAGACGGCTTGCAGCGCCGCGACCTTGGGCGCAGCAAGGCACTGATCGCTTTGGCCCTCGGCACATTGCAGGCTGGTGATGTCGAATGCCTGCTGGCAGGCGGCATTATCCTGCACCAGCCCGTCCTCAAGCCCGTCCAGCGCATCGCAGGCTGCCAACACCCCCGCCGCAACCAGAGCCATGTCGTCGCGCGACAGCGAGGTACGGATGTCGCCGGTCAGGGCGGACAGGGTTTGCAGGTCCACGGCGCTTTGTACCGCCGAGCGCGGCAGGTTAAAGCCGGGTGCCGCGACCAGCAGCCCGTCGAACGCGTCAGGCATGCGCGAGGCGGCGACCATCGCGTGACGCCCGCCATTCGAACAGCCGATGCCATAGCTGTGGGCGACGGGTTGGCCGTAATAGGCCTCGACCATCCGCAACGCCAGCGGCTGCAAGATTTCCACGGCCTTGTAGCCATACATCTGCCGCGCCTCGAAATCGAAACCGAAACCTGCGGCCCCGGCCAGACCCATGTCGGGGTTTGCCTTGCCGTCATGGCCCGCGTCGCTGCTGATCACGGCAAAACCACGCGCAAGCGGTGCCATGTCGCCCGTGCCGCTGCGCAGCGCGCCGGTGGCGGGATCAACCTCGCCATCGTTGCCGCCGTTGAACTGATGTACGAAATCGCCGTTCCAGTCGTCGGGCAGGGCCAGCTCGAATGACAAGGCATAGGGTTTGCCGTCGGTCCCGGTACGCTCGGCGGTGTGGCCCCGGACGCGGCATTGCGCGGCGGGGCTGTCCTCGCCCGCCGGGACGGTCGCGACATCGGTGAAGGTCACGCCGGTCAGGCCCATCGCTTCGGGCGTCAGGCCGTCGCAGGCCATGGGCGCGGCGAATGCAGGCGCGGCAAGGCACAGCGTCAGGGCGGTCAACGGCGGCAGAGGCCGCATGAATATGGGTGAAAACGACATCTTGAAATCCTCCCGTTTCAATGGTGCCGCGCAGTGATCCGCGCGGCGGGCTTAGCCAATACCCAGCAGCCGCAGGGCGTTTTCCTTCAGGATCAGGGGCCTGACCTCGTCGCGGAAATCGGCCTTGTCAAAGGCGTTCAGCCATTTTTCCGGCGCGATCATCGGCCAGTCGCTGCCGAACAGCATCTTTTTCTTCAGCATGGTATTGGCATACTGGATCAGGATTTTCGGAAAGTATTTCGGCGACCAGCCTGACAGGTCGATATAGACATTCGGCTTGTGCTGCGCGACGGACAGCGCCTCTTCCTGCCAGGGAAAGGAAGGATGCGCCAGAATGATCGGCATGTCGGGGAAATCGACGGCCACATCGTCGATGACCATCGGGTCCGAGAATTTCAGCCGCATCCCGTTGCCGCCCGGCATACCCGAGCCCACGCCGGTCTGGCCGGTATGGAACAGCGCCGGCTTGCCGCTTTCGGCGATGGCCTCGTACAGCGGATAGGCCGCGCGGTCATTGGGCCAGAATCCCTGCATGGTCGGATGGAACTTGAAGCCCTGGACGCCGTGATTTTCCACCAGATCGCGGGCCTCGCGCGCGCCCAGTTTCCCCTTGGCCGGGTCGATCGAGGCGAACGGGATCAGGATGTCGTCATGTTTCGCGCAGGCCTCGGCGACCTCGTAATTGTTATACCGGCGGTATCCCGTCTCTCGTTCGGCATCGACGGGAAAGATCACCGCCGCGATGTTATGCGCGCGGTAATGAGCGGCGGTTTCGTCGATGGTGGGCGGATGTGCCCAGGGCGCGCCGAAATATTTCGCCATAGCCGATTGCAGATCGTCATAGCCGTCATCGGCATGGCAGCCGCAGGATTCCTCGGCATGGGTGTGAAAGTCGATGGCGCGGACCTTGTCGAAATCGATATTCTTCATGATGCCTCCTCAGACGCGGATAAGCGCCGGGTCTTCGTTGTCATACAGCCGTTCCAGCAGATCGGCGCGGCGGGTCAGGATCTTTCTGACGTTCAGCGAGCCCTTGTCCGTCACCTCTTGCGCGGCAAGCGAGGGTGGTTCGGCCAGCATCATCGCGCGGGTGATGCGTTTTGCCGAACCCGAGATGTCCTGATTCATGTCGCGCAGGGCTGTCTCGATCCGGGCGGACAGATGCGGTTCGACAAAGGCACCATGGGCAGTATTTTCGGCGCTGACCTGCTGGGGCAGGGGAAAGATGAACAGCCCGATCTCGCCCCGGTCATGGCCACAGACCACCACATCCTGCACCAGCCCCTTCAACCGCTCCAGCACATTCATGCGCAGGGTACCCGCCTGCACCCATGTGCCCGTGTTCAGCTTGAAATCCTCCGAGACGCGGCCATCAAAGATCAGCCCGCGCGAGGCGTCGCCGGGATTCACGAAACGCACCGCATCGCCGGTGATGAAAAACCCCTCGTCGTCAAAGGCGGCGGCGGTCTTGTCGGGATCGCCGAAATAACCTTTGAAGACATTCGGCCCCTTCACCCGGATTTCGCAGCGCATGTCTTGATCCGGGATCAGCTTGACCTCGACACCGGGCAGGGGCACCCCGATCACGCCGGACCGGCCAAAGGGTTCATGCACCATCACGCAGGCCGGCGCGGTTTCGGTCAGCCCCCAGCTTGATGCCATCATCGGCAACCCGCCGCGTTCCTTGATGCAGAACCGTTCCAGCCGCGTCCAGACATCCTGCGGCAACGAGGCCCCCGCATAGAAGATCAGGTCCAGCGTGCCGAACAGGGCCTTGCGCAATCCGGCATCCGCATCGGCGGCTTCGGTGGTCATGGCAAAGCCGACGGGGACGTTGAAGGTCAGCGTGCCGGGGCGGTCGCGGCGGTTGGCCAATGTGGTGTCAAAGCCGCGTGCCGTGGGCTTGCCGTGATCAATGGTCAGCGTGCCGCCCTGCGACAGCACCAGGTTCACATTGTGACTGCCGCCAAAGACGTGGTTCCAGGGCAGCCAGTCGGTGATCAGCGGCGGCGAGGCGGCCAGCAGCGGCATCGCCGCCGCCATCTGCGCCTGATTGACGCACATCATGCCATGGGTGGTCAGCACGCCCTTTGGATCGCTGCTTGACCCCGAGGTGAACAGGATCTTGGCCAGCGTATCCGGCCCGATGGTCGCATGCACCGCGTCCAGACGTGGATGGTCGGGCGTGGCCAGCAGCGTGGCGAAGGCGGTCACGTCGCGCGGCGCGCCTTGGGTCCGGGTGGCCAGAATCTCGACCCCGGCCAGTTCGGGCAGACGCAGCGCGGCGGCATAGCGGGCGGCGTCATCGACGAAGGCAAGGGCAGGGCGCACCTTGTCCAGCACGAAAAGCAACCGGCCGTGGGCCTCTTCGATCAGCGAATATTGCTCGGCCAGCGGCACGACCGGCACGCCGACATATTGCCCTGCCAGCGACAGGATAAGGTGGTCGATGCCATTGCCCGACATGATGGCGATGGTGTCATCCGCACCCAGCCCCCGCGCCAGCAGCGCCGAGGCGACCGCGCGGACATGGCCCAGAAGATCGCCAAAGCCGACATCGCGCCACGGGCTGTCAGCCGATGACGGGTCGCTGCGTTCGGACAGTGCCACGCGATCCGGCGCGGCCTTGGCCCAGTGATGTAGCCATGCGCCGGTATTCGGGACCACCTCGCCGATCTGTTGCGCGGCGCGCAGGATGATCGTGCCATCCGGACGATCCTCGCGCAGGGTGTCATGGGGGATCCACTGCACGGTCGTGTGTTCGCGTGCCCATGCGGCGCGTTCCTCGATATTGTCCGCAGTCAGGGGCGGGATCTGTGTCATCGTTTCCTCCTGTCAGCGAAAGACCGGGGGGCGCTTTTCCAGAAAGGCGCGCAGCCCCTCTTGCGCGTCGGGCGTGGTCTGCACCATCGAGGCGGCAAGGCTTTCGGTGAACAGACCGTCGCCGCGCGACATGTCGCCGATCCGCGACAGCGCCTGCACCATGAAATAATTCGACATGGGTGCGTTTCCGGCGATCTGCGCGGCCAGCTTGCGTGCCAGCGGCATCGCCTCGCCCTCGGCCACGCTGTAATGCGCAAGCCCCAGCCGCAAGCCTTCATCGGCGTTGTATTTGCGCCCGGTCAGCATCATCTCGGTCATCCGGTCGGGGCCGATGATCTTGCCGACCCGGACCGATGCCCCGCCGCCCACAAAGATCCCTCGCCGCCCCTCGGGCAACTGAAAGATCACCGAGGGTTCGGCGATGCGCACATGGGTGGCGGTCGCCAGCTCCAGCCCGCCGCCGATGACTGCGCCGGTCATGGCCGAAACGGTGATCAGCCCGCCATACTGGATCATGTCCATGACCCGGTGCCAGTAGCGAGAATGATAGACGCCTTCTTCCGCCGACCGTTCGGCATGTTCGGACAGGTCGAGGCCCGAACAGTAATGCCCGCCCGCGCCGGTCAGGATCACGACGCGCACCGGTTTCGGCATGGTCGTATAGGCGTGTTCGATAGCGGCGATCAGCCCGTCGCTCATGGCGTTACGCTTGGCGGTGCGGATCAGGGTGATGGTGGCGATCTGGCCGTCCACCTCGGTGGTCAGGTATTTCGCATGATCGGACATGGTTCCCTCCTTCGGGGCGGTCATTTCGGTGCTAGTCGCACGGCGCTGTCGATTCGGATCACCTCGCCGTTCAGCAGCGGGTTCTCGACGATGCTTTGAACCAGCATGGCATATTCGTCCGGGTGGCCCATGCGCGACGGAAACGGCAGCCCGGCCTCAAGCGAGGCCTTGATTTCCGGCGTCAGCCCGCTGGCCATGGGCGTCTCGAACAGGCCCGGCGCGATGGTCATCACCCGGATGCCGAAACGCGCCAGTTCGCGTGCGGCAGGCAGCGTCAGCGAAGCGATGCCCCCCTTGGACGCGGCATAGGCCGCCTGACCGATCTGCCCGTCCTGATAGGCGACCGAGGCGGTGTTGACGATCACGCCCCGCGCGCCGTCATCGTCCAGCGGATCCGCCGCCGCCATCGCGCGGGCCGCCAGGCTGAGAACGACATAACTGCCATACAGGTTGACCCGCAGCGTGCGTTCGAACGCCTCGAAGGGCAGCTTGCCGTCGCGCGGCAGGATGCGCCCCGCCGTGCCGATGCCCGCGCAATTGACCACGATGCGCGGCACGCCCAGTTCCGCGGCCGCCCGTCCGAACCCGGCCTCAATGGCGGCGGCGTCCGACACATCGGCGGCAATCGCCATCCCGCCGATTCCGTCCGCCACGCGGGCGGCGGCGTCAGGCGACAGATCCACCACCGCGACGCGGGCACCCTGTGCGGCAAGCCTGCGGGCAGTCGCCTCTCCCAGTCCGCTGCCGGCACCTGTGACCAGCGCGGTTTGACCCGAAATCTGCATGTGAAAACCTCCTTATATAAAGCCGCGAATGGCCAGCATGCAGGCGACCAGCGCCAGATCGGCCAGAATGAACGGAACGATTCCGGCAAAGACCTGTTCCAGCCGCACATAGTCGCGCGCGACCGAATGGATGACAAAGACGTTCAGGCCGACCGGAGGGGTGATCATCCCGATCTCCAGCAGCTTGGCGACCAGCAGGCCGAACCACAGCTTGTCCACCCCGTGCTGTGCCAGAATTGGCAGGAACAGCGGCAGCGTCAGCAACAGCGCGCCAATGGGTTCCAGGAACATGCCAAGGATCAGATAGATCACCACGATGGCCAGCAACAGCGCGAATGTACCCAGCCCCAGCCCCTCGACGAAATGGCCGACCTGCATCGACAGGCCCGACATCGCGACCAGCCGTGTGAACAGGTTCGCGCCGATGGCAATGATGAACAGCGACCCCGATGACAGCAGCGTATCGACAAGGCTTTCCTTGAAGCCCTCCCATGTCATCGACCGGCGGATCAGCGCGATCAGGATGGCGACAAAGCTGCCGAACGCGCCCGCTTCGGTCGCGGTGAAAAAGCCGCTGAACAGCCCCCCGAACACCGCCCCGATCAGCAGCAGAACGGGCCAGATTTCCGCCGTCTTCTGCCAGCGGTCGCCCATCGTATAGGGTTCCGCGCGGGGCAGGCTTGCGGGATCGCGCATCCAGACGATCAGCACGGCGGCGATATAGAAGGCCAGCGAGGCAAGGCCCACGAACAGCCCGCCAAGGAAAAGCGCGTTGATCGAGGTTTCCGCCTGAATGCCGAACAGGATCAGGATGATCGAGGGGGGGATCAGCGCGCCGATCGTGCCCCCGGCGGCGACCGAGCCGGTGGCGATGGACAGGTTATATCCCTGCCGCGCCATTTCCGGCACTGCGATCCGGCCGATGGCTGCGGAACAGGCGACCGACGATCCCGACACGGCGGCAAAGCCCGAGGCCCCCGCCAGCGAGGCGATGGCCAGCCCGCCCGGCATCCAGCCCCACCAGACCCGCGCGGCCTCGAACAGCCCGCGCGTCAGGCCCGAATGATAGGCGATATAGCCCATCAGCAGGAACATCGGGATCGAGGACAGGGTCCAGCTTGCCGAGGTGGTATAGGGAATCGTGGACAGCATCGACATTGCCGGGCGCAGCCCCGCAATGCCCCAGATGCCAAGAAACGACACCCCGATCAGCGCGGCGGCAATGGGCACGCGCATCGCGATCAGCGCCAGCAGGGCGACAAGCGCCAGAATGCCAATCGTGACGGGTTCCATCACACATCCTCCTTCAGGGCCTGCAATTCCTCAAGCACGTCATGTTCGCCGCTGCGGAACTGGCCGGTCAGCACCTCGGCGATGCGGATCAGGATGACCAGCAGCGCAAGGCCGAACGAAAATGGCAGGATCCAGTAACTTGGCCATGTGATGAACCGGATCATTCCGGCCTCGATATAGGCGCCGCGCTGCGTCTTGCTGATCGCCTCTTGCGCCGATCCCCATGTCAGCACGGCCAGCACCGTACCAAAGACCAGGAACCCGAACAGCAGCACCGCCTTCAGCGGCACGCCGGACAGGCCCTGCGTAAAGATCGTCGCCTCGATATGGCGGCGCTTCAGTTCGGTCAGCGCCAGCGGCAGCACGCTGACCGCGACCATGTAATACTTGCCCACAAGGTCCGGCGTGGCGGGGAATCCCGCGCCCAGAAAGGCGCGCATGAACACATCCACCACGACCTGCATCATCATCAGCAGCAAGACGATGCCGCCCATGATCATGCTGAACCGCGCAATGACAGTCTCGACCGGTTTGAACATCCGATCCTCCGGTATCTGGCGGTGAAAAAGGCAAAGGGCGCGCGCGGCATACGCGCGCCGCCGGGCTTACTGACCGTAGGTGGCAATATCCACCTTGGACCAGATCTCCTGATCGCGCAGCGCCGCCATCTCATCGACCGAGACGCCGCCCTCGGGGATCAGCCCTTCCCATTTCTCGATCAGCGCCGTGTAACGGTCCACCTTGGCCTGCGCATCCGTCACGCCACGGCTTTCCAGAATGCCCACGGCCTTTTCCAGATGGCCGGTGTTGAAGGCGTCGCGCGCATCCAGCAGTCCCTGATCGGGCTGGACGAACTCGACCATGTTCTTGTCCTTGACTTCGGCAATCTGCTGATCGAACGCATCCATGCCCGAGGCAACGCCGAATTGTGCGGCCGAGGCAAGCGCCCGGCGGTCCTGTTCGTCCATCCGCTCCCACAGTATCTTGCTGGCGGTGGTGATGGCGGCGCTGTTGAACACGCCCTCGTCGATTTCGGTGACAAAGCCTGTCACATCGCCCAGACGGTTCGCGATCACCTCATGCGGGGAACTGATGGTCGCGTCAATCACCCCCTGGCTGAGGCTTTCGAACAGTTCGCTTGACGGCATCTGCACCGGTACGCCGCCCATGGTTTCGATGAAGGCGGCATAAAACGGGCTGCCGCTGCGGATTTTCAGGCCCTTTAGATCGGCCAGCTTCGTGACCTTTTTCGTGCTGAGAAGCTGATACAGCGGCGTTGCGTCCGATCCCAGATAGACCTGACCGTTGCGGCTGAACTCGGCCTGGCAGGGTTCGCAGGTGACGACATATTCGGTAACGGCATTCGCGATCACCGCCGGGCTGGAGCCCAGTGTGGACAATTCCGCCGGCAGGTTCGTTTCGGGATATTCCGACACGAAATAGGGGATCAGGATGGGGCCGAAATCGCTGACTCCGTCGCGCAGGGCATTTGACATCTCGTTCGGGGCGACAAGACCCGAGGGCGTGTCCTGCCCGGTCCAGCGGCCTTCGGTCAGTTCCTCCAGCTTTGCGAACGTCGCCGGATAGACGTTCTTTGCGATGGCGTGGTTCGGGCCAAAGCCGCTGGTGGCGCGGATCGTCTCGGCCGAGGCCGAAACGGCCAGCGCCGAGATGGCGCAGGCAACTGCGACCGTGGCAATACATGTGGTCATGAAACTCCTCCCTTGGCAATTGCGCCCGGCCCGTTGCAGCCGGTGCGCGCAAATCATTGTATTCTAGCCTGTCTGCCGGCCCTCCAGCCGTTCCAGAACCGCGATCAGGCGGGCGCGGTCCTCGTCGTCGATCTGGCCAAGGACCGCATCCTCGGCCATCCGTGCCTTGTCGGCCACCCGGTCGCGCAAATGCCGCCCGCGCAGCGTCGCCGTCAGCGCATAGCGCCGCCGGTCGGTCGGAACCCGCTTGCGACCGATCAGGCCGCGCTCCTCCAGCTCGTCGATGATGACGACCAGATTCGAGCGTTCCATCTGCAAGGCCCCGGCAAGTTCCGATTGTACGATGCCGGGGTTGTCCACAATGATGGACAGGCAGGAAAAGCTGACCACCCTCAACCCGTCCTCGGCCAGCACGCGCTGCGCCTCGGGCTGAAAGCGCATATAGGCGCGCTTCAGGCGATAGCCGATCAGATCACCAAGGACACTGTCCATTACCTCGGACCTTTCGTCGTCATCCTCGGTTCGGTCGGCTTGCGGCATGTTTCCCCCCCTTGCATGAGCGAAAGCTACATTAGCATAATGGTTATAGTCAATAATTATTTTTTGATATACCTATCCGGTAGAGAAGGAACGCGGCATCGCCCTCCGCCCTCCGCCCTCCGCCCATCCCGCCCGGAACTGCCCCGACCCCGGTGCCCGTTCCGCACGGCATGACGCGTCCGGCCAGCCAGATCGCTGCCCCGCTGCCGCGCTTGTGGAAAGGGGGTGCGGGCCGGGCAAAGCCCGGCCCGTCGCTGCCGCCCGGCCGAAGGCGCGCCTTCGGCGCGCGGCTGCTCTGCGGGCGTGGGATCAGGCACGAAAGACCGGTGCCCCGGCCCGCTCCAGCCCCACACGCCACACCCGTCGCCCCCAAGGCAGCGCATCAGGCCCGTCCCACCATCGCCCTTGCGCGCAAGGCGGGGGGTCCGGGGGGCGCAGCGCCCCCGGCCACCGCGGGACGCAAACTTCGCGACGGCGACGTCACCCCACGTTCTCCGGCTAGGCGCAACAGCGCAATACGTGCACGCGGCATCGCCCTCCGCCCATCCCGCCCGGAACTGCCCGGACCCCGGTGCCCGTTCCGCACGGCATGAGGCGTCCGGCCAGCCAAATCGCTGCCCCCCCGCCGTGCTTGTGGAAAGGGGGTGCGGGCCGGGCAAAGCCCGGCCCGTCGCTGCCGCCCGGCCGAAGGCGCGCCTTCGGCGCGCGGCTGCTCTGCGGGCGTGGGATCAGGCACGAAAGACCGGTGCCCCGGCCCGCTCCAGCCCCACACGCCACACCCGTCGCCCCCAAGGCAGCGCATCAGGCCCGTCCCACCATCGCCCTTGCGCGCAAGGCGGGGGGTCCG
>NZ_JBKEBL010000157.1:0-4365 GCF_047973135.1 Paracoccus sp. (in: a-proteobacteria) | reverse complement strand
GGCACCAGCGGGACAAATCCGCCCAATCCTTCGCATAGGCCCGCGCCGTGTTTTCCGCGATGGCCTGGCGCGCATAATCCTGCGCCCGATCCGCCAGACGGTCCAGCACGCCTGAACCGGCAACATGGTCGGGCACGCTATCGTCCTGTTGAGGGTTAAAGGCGTGATCTGACGCCTCTGAGGGCGGTTTCTTGGCGCTTTTGCTCATGTCGGGCAGCCTATCCCTGTATGTCCGATAAGGCCAGATTATTGGACATGGCTGGGAGCTACAGGGTGGGGCGGTTTGCACATCATATTGTGGACGAAAGCGCCGCCGCGGTCTAGTCTTGTGGCATGACATGCCAGCTGACCACTATATCCAACGACCCATGCAGCCTACCGCAATTGCCCGCCTGGGTCACCGGCGCGCCGGCCGAAACCCTTGAGGATGTGGCGTTTTTGTCCGGCGCGGCGCTGGCCCATCTCAATCTTGTGCAAAGCCGGGACGACGTGCCCCAGAGCTTGCTCCGGGCGCGGATGTCGCTGCGGGCCGCGGAGGCTTGCGTGGCGCAGTCGGGACGCCCGGAACGGGCGAGAGAGCTGCGGGATGCGGTGGCGTTTCTGCAACCCGGCGACAATCCGGGTCCCGCTGGCGAGGTCTACCAATGCTGGCGGCGCGCGGTAGAGCGACCGGTGTCTGTCAAGGCGCTGCATCGGGCCTTGCCTGAGATCGAGGCGGAGCAGATCGCGGCCTGGCTGGACGCGGGGCAAGGGGCGCCGGTCCGGCGGGCCGCGGCCGTGCTGCAGGCGGTTCTGGAGGATCGACCGCGGGATCTCGCCACGGCAGTGATCCTGGCTGATGCGGCTTTGGGGCAGGCCCTAGGATGGGACCACGTCCTGCCGCTCGTTACGCTCGGTCTCAAGCGCGGCGATCTGCGGAAGACGGGCGAGGCGCTGCAGCTGGCCTGTCATCGGGCAATTGGGACGGCAGCGGTCGAGTCAACGCGGGAGGCGGCCGACCTGGCCCGCCGCGCGGCGCGTCTGAAGGCCGTGGCCCCGAAGTTGCGGGCCAGGGGCGCCGAGGAGGCTGTGGCGTTGTTCCTGACGCAGGATGCCGTCGCGCCCACGTCGCTGACTTCGCTGCGGTCCGACCGCGCCGCGCGCCGGTTCTGCGACCGGTTGGTGGAGCTCGGCGCCGTGCGCGAGCTGACCGGGCGCGACACATTCCGGCTCTACGGGGTGTGATGATGGCCAAGGACCACCCTGAACCCGATCTGGACCGCGAGCTGGAGAACCTACCGGCCGAGCTTCGGTGGCGCGAATGGATGCGCCGGATCTCCGAATCCGACATCGATCGTGATCGGGATCCGCGTCTTCTCGAGATACGCGGTCGTCTTCAGGCGCATGCCGCCGTAGACCTGATCTTCCCTGATCGGGGCCGCGGTAAGACTGGCGTCGTCAAAGATCAGCCCGTCATCTGCGTCGATTGCGAGAATCTCCGCGATGGTCGTCTTCAGGGTTGCCTCGTCCTCGGCGCCGAACGACAGGAAGTCGATGTCTCGGGTAAAACGGCCTTTGTCCTTGGTCCAGAGAGTCACGAGCATGCCGCCCTTCAGGACGAACCGATCGCGGTGTGCCGACACCGACAGGCGGTAGATGAGCCGTTCCAGCCCGAATGCGACCAATACCACGTCGAAGGCCTGTCCCTCCTTGCGTGCGAGGTTCAGAAGTCTCTGCCGAACCGATGCGGCGATATTCTTGGGTATGTCAGCCATTCGATGTCACGGCCTCGAGGTAGGGACGCATCTGGTTCCAGGCACCGTATTCCCGCGCGGCCTCGGCAATCGCTGACGCCGTCGCCTTGCGTTGTTCGATCGCGGTCTTGAGCGCCTCGATGGCGACCGAACGATCGACGAGGCGCTGGTTCCGGAATGCGTCGGCGAGCGTCTTCGATATCGTGTACATCCTTATCGTCGCCTCGCCCAGCTGGTGCTCCTCGACGCCGCCGGAGAAATAGGGTTCGCGAAACCGGTGCGGGTTTCGCAAATTCCCGGACAGGGATTTCAGTAATTCCCGGACACGCGTTTTGGTAAATCCCGGACAGGTATTTCGGTAATTCCCGGACAGCACCGGGGGCCTTGGGCACGGTTGGTCATCGCCTGCGCCGTCACGGCATTCTCCCGGTCTTGAGCGAGACCGGGAGGGGACATGCCAAGACGCAAGCAACCGAGGCGTACGACCATGCGAGACATACGAACAATACTGCGGCTGACGCATGAACAGGGCCTTTCGGTGCGCGAGGTTGGTCTGCGCCTGAAGCTCAGCAAGACGACCGTGGCGACCTACCTGCTTCGCGCTCGGGAGGCAGGTCTGAACTGCTGGCCATTGCCATCCGGTCGCGATGACGATGCGACGCTGAAGCAGGTCCTGTTCCAGCGTGTCGGACGCCCGCCCCGGGATCTGAGCGAACCCGACTGGCCCAAGATGGCCGCGGAGATGAAGCGTAAGGGGGTGACGCTGGTTCTGCTCTGGGAGGAATACCGGGCGGCGCATCCCGATGGCTATGGCTACACCTGGTTTTGCGAACGCTACCGCGCGTTCGAGAGCCGCATCAACCCCCGGTATCGCAACCGCCATGAGGCCGGCGCGGTGATGCAGACCGAGTACGCCGGGCACACGATCCCGGTGATCGACCCGGGCACGGGGGCTGAGCATCGCGCGCAAATCTTCGTCGCCGTTCTGGGTGCTTCAAACTACACCTTCGCCTGGGCAAGCCTCAGCCAGAAGCTGCCCGACTGGATCGAAGCCCAGGTCCGGGCGCTTAAGTTCTTCGGCGGAGTCCCCAAGGCGATCGTGTGCGACAATCTGAAGGCCGCCGTGGCGCGGCCGCTCTGGTTCGAGCCGTCGCTGACCAGGACCTTCTCCGACATGGCCACGCATTACGACACGACTGTGCTGCCCACGCGACCGCGCAAGCCCCGGGACAAGGGCAAGGTTGAAGGCGCGGTGCTGATCGTGGAGCGCTGGATTCTGGCGCGGTTGCGCAACCGGCAGTTCTTTTCCATCGAAGCCCTGAACGTCGCCATTGCCGAGCTGCTCGATGACCTGAACGGGCGGATCATGCGCCGGGTCGGACGGTCGCGGCGTGAGCTGTTCGAGGAGATCGAACACCCCGCGCTCAGCCCCTTGCCCGATGCGCCCTTCGAATATGCCGAGTGGAAGCGCGCCAAAGTGCATCCCGATTACCACATCGAGGTGCTGCACGGCTTCTATTCCGTGCCGCACCGGCTGATCGGACGCCAGGTCGATGTCCGCCTGACCTACCGCATGATCGAGATTTTCCATAACCATGAACGGGTTGCGGTTCACCACCGCCGCTCTCAGCGCGGCGGCCATAGCACCATCAAGGAGCACATGCCCAAGGCGCATCAGCGCTACGGTGGCATGACGCCGGAAAGTCTGATCACCCGCGCCGCCCGCACCGGCTATCATGCCGCCGCGCTCGTGGAGCGGCTGATGCGCGACAGGCCGCATCCGGAACAGGGCTATCGCTCGGCCCTCGGCGTGCTTGGCTTGCAGCGCCAGTTCGGCGCGGGCAGGCTGGAGGCCGCATGCGAACGCGCCCTGACGGTCGGCGCCGTCAACTATGCCTCGGTCCGTTCCATCCTCATCACCGGTCTGGATCGGGCGCCCAGCCCGCCAGACCCCATCACCGCCACGCCGGTCCACGACAATATCCGTGGCCCCGGCTACTACCAGTAATCCAGGAAAGGACAAACAGATGCTGACACACCCCACACTCGACCAGATGGCGGCGCTCGGCCTGACAGGCATGGCCGACGCCTGGAAGGCTTTGGCCGAACAGGATTCAGGTCAGGCGCTCGAGCGCAATGAATGGCTTGGTCTCATGCTCGACCGCGAAGCTGCGGCCCGCGCCGACAAGCGCTTCGCCAACCGGCTGCGCAATGCGAAGATGCGCTTTCCCAACGCCTGCATCGAAGATGTCGATTTCGCCGCCAGCCGGGGGCTCGACCGGCGTCAGATCCTCGCGCTCGCGCAAGGCAACTGGATCAAGGCCCGCGAACAGATCATCCTTACTGGCCAGACCGGCACCGGCAAGACCTGGCTTGCCTGCGCCTTCGCCCACCAGGCCGCCCGTCTGGATCATTCCGTCGCCTATATCCGCATGCCCCGCCTCGTCGAGGATATGGCCATGGCCCGTCTCGATGGCCGCGTCCCCCGCCTCGTCGACAAGCTGGCCCGCGTCCAGCTGCGGGTCCTCGACGACTGGGGCACGCATGGCTGGACCGACCACCAGCGCCTCGACCTGCTCGAACTCTTCGAGGAACGCTACCAGCGGCGGTCCACCATCATCACCGCCCAACT
>NZ_JBKEBL010000055.1:0-24350 GCF_047973135.1 Paracoccus sp. (in: a-proteobacteria) | reverse complement strand
GGGCCCAGCGGCACGGGCAAGACCCATGTCGCGATCGGCCTCGGTCTGGCAGCCTGCCAGAAGGGATTGTCTATCGGCTTCACCACGGCCGCCGCGCTCGTCAGCGAGATGATGGAGGCGCGCGACGAACGCCGCCTTCTGCGCTTCCAGAAGCAGATGGCCGGCTACAAGCTGCTCATCATCGACGAGCTGGGCTTCGTGCCGCTGTCAAAGACCGGAGCGGAACTGCTGTTCGAGCTAATCTCGCAGCGCTACGAGCGCGGCTCCACCATGATCACCAGCAATCTGCCCTTCGACGAATGGACCGAAACCTTCGGTTCCGAGCGCCTCACAGGCGCACTCCTCGACCGCCTGACCCACCACGTCAGCATCCTCGAGATGAATGGCGACAGCTATCGCCTCGCGCAAAGCCGGGCACGAAAAACCGCCGACGCCACCCCATAAGATTGCCGACGCTGCGAGCGGGAAACTCTGGTCGGGCTACGCCTTCCCGACGTTCCCCGCTCGCAGCGCCAGTGGCCTACTTTTGCGCCGCCCAATGGCCGGCTTTTGCTCCGCCGTTGACAGACGGTTGCGTGGCTCCGCCTGCCGGATCCTCAGGCTTTCGATGTCGAAGCCCCTGCGCTTCATGGTGCGGAAGAGGTCCTCGATCTTCCAGCGTCTGGCATAACGCGCGGCGACATCGAGCGCGTCAGCCACGGTTTCGACCTGCAATGTGGTCAAGAGCCGCCAGTGCAAGGGTTTTTCGCCCTCGGGCGGCGTTTCCTCGCGCAGGTCGACATAAGCCATGGAGACCGCCTCCCGGCAGGTCTTGCGGTCTTCGCGCGGTGGCCGCAGGTCGAGCCGGCCGAAACGCACCGAGAGCTGCGCTGCGCGCGCCGCGCGACCGGGCCGGGCGGGAAGATCGAGCGCCGCATACCCCAGACGCGGGCCGTTTGCGATCCGGTCGGCCAGCTTGCCGCCGTCCATCAGCACCCGGTCATGCGTGGCGCGCACCAGCAACTGCACATGGGGCGGACGATGGGCGAACAACCCGAACATGTCGGCCTCGCGGTCGGCGACGACGGTCACCCGCGCCGCGCCCGTAATCTGCCCGGCCTTTTGCGTCGCTTCCAGCCAGCGCATGCTCTGGCGGTTCTCAAAAGCCCGGCTGCGGCGGGTCGCCTTGCCGCCTTCGGTCCGCTCCATGAACTGCGCGTCCAGCGCACCCGGAACCGCGCCACTCTCGGCATCGACCGCGATCATCGCGTGCAGAAAGCTGCCACCGCCGCCCGACGACTGCGTCACCGTGGTGTCCTGGATCGCCAGAACGTCGCGGCCTTTGCGAGCGTCTTGCGTGCGTTCGAACGCCGTGGCGACGATTTCGTCTACGCTCACCGCCGGGTTGCGCAGAAACCGCGTGAAACGGATCTCGCCAGCGCGATCCCCGCCCAACCGGCGCACCCGAACCCCGCGCGCGCCATGGCTGACCAGCCGCGCCCGCAGATCGCCCCCCCTTTTTCCAGCCGCCGATCCCCGAAACCGCCCAAGCTCATGTCCATGATACCCTCCTGTTTCCAGAAGAGAATCAGAGACAATCACCGCCCGCAAGAAAGATGTGCGAATTTCATAGCGTGCCGGGCGGCACCGCCGCAGATTTGCGTCCTGCGGTGGCCGGGGGAGCTGTGCAGCCCCCCCCGGACCCCTTGCAAAAGCCTGCGGCGGCGTACGGATCCCGATGGGCATCTGACGTCTGGCCAAAGATCCTGTGGATGGGGCTGCACCGGACCGGGCTTTGCCCGGCCCGATCCTTTTTTTCGCGTTGGCCCCCTTTCCGCGCAGGCAACGCGGCTCTGCTTTA
The DNA here is from genome assembly GCF_047973135.1 of Paracoccus sp. (in: a-proteobacteria). GTDB lineage: Bacteria > Pseudomonadota > Alphaproteobacteria > Rhodobacterales > Rhodobacteraceae > Paracoccus. Next base: position 22,510 of record NZ_JBKEBL010000055.1, on the reverse strand, counting down.
TCCAAAGGCCGATGCCTGTTTCGGGTCGGAATTTCAGCAGGAAACCGACACTCGCTGAAAAAGGACTGGTCGCTCTACTGCCTGCGGGTCGGCAGTGCCAGGCGACCACGCGGCAGGGATCGAAGAATACCCCGGCGCATCGCCACTGCCGCCGTCTTGCCACCCGCCGACAAGGGCCGTGCGATCAGCCGCGCCGCATCGGCCAGAGGCAGCAGCGGTGGCAGGCCCGAAGGCGTGGCAAGGTAATGCGGCACCCAGTCGGGATCGAATTTCGCCTTGAAGGCGCGCAGCCCCTCGAAATTGTAGAAGGCACCGCCATGCCGGTAGGCCATGGCCCCAAAGCGGTCCCACAACCTGCCGCTGCGATCCGGCGACAGGCCCGACAGCGGGGCCATTCCCAGCGAAAGCTGGCCAAAGCCGCGCATCTTCAGTTGCAGCATCAGGTCGGTGAACAGAAACTCCATCGTGCCCGAAGGGGCTTGCCCGGTATGGCGCATCAGGTCGATGGCGCAACCCCGCTGGCTGTCCGTGACCAGCAGATTGGCAAAGGCGACCAGATCGTCCTTGCCCAGCCAGACCAGCGCCAGCGGCCAGCGGTTCAGCCAACCGGCATCGAAGCGCCCGACCGAAAAGCCCTTTTCATGCGATTTCTTCGTCGTCAGCCACTCGTCCGAGACCGCCTGCATTCGCCGCAGCAGCGCCGGGTCATGCGGAGGATGCACGATTTGCATACTCAGCCCGTCGCGGCCGGCGCGCGCATGGGCCGCCCGCAGCTTCTTGCGCGCCGGGCCATCCAGCGAAAAGCTGGTCAGGTCGATCACCGCCTCTTCGCCCATCTTGTGCAGCGTCAGGCCCAGATCCAGCATCAACGGCACGTCGCCAGGGCCGACCTCGTAGAAAACCGGCCTGACGCCTGCGCGCCGCGCCGCATCGACAAAGGTGAAGGCGACCTCTTCGGCGGCCTCGGCCTCGCCGACAGGCGCGCCAAGCGACAGCCACGAGGTTCCCGAAACACCAAACATCACAAAGGCCTTGCGGTCATCCGAAAACAGCAGGGTCTTGTCTCCGGTCAGGGCGAAACCCGCTTCGGGCCGGTCCGAGGCGGCAATCAGTTGCCGGGCCTGTTCCAGCATCTCGGGACCGGGTGCCTCGGGGCGATAGCGCGGAATCCGCAGCAGCAGGAACAGCGACCCCGAGCCCACCAGCAGCCCCCCCAGCAGACCCGAACGCAACGCCCGCGGCGCGTTGGCATCGGTCGCGAATTGCCACCAAAGTTCATGCCCGTAAGGTGTACTTTTATGGGCAAAAAACAGCACGAAGCCAAAACCCAGCACAGCCGCCAGCAGCAGGATCACCCAACCGGGCGTCAGCGCCGAATGGGTCAGCAGCGACCGGCGGTGAAAGGCGCGGCGAAAGGGCAGCAGGATCGCCGTACCCAACAGCAGGGCAAGGGTCTGTTCGGTCTCGATCTGCTGAACCAGCTCGATGCAGGCCCCGGCCAGCATGGTCAGGATGACCAGCCAGAACGCCCCCAGACTGCGCCGTACCAGCCCCAGCGACAGCACGATCAGCGCCGCGCCAAGCGCGCTGGTCAGCAGGGCCGAGCCTTCGATGAAGGCGAGCGGGAAAAACGCTTCGGCGGCCTCGGCGGCCTTGGTCATGGGCGGCAACAGCGACGACAGCGACAGCCACAGCCCCGATCCGAAGGTCATCACCGACAGCAGCAGCGGAGCAGCGGGTTCGACCGCACGAAAGGCGGGTTCGATCGCGGTCAGGATGCGGCCTGGCCGGGTCTGGCGCGGATCGCCGCCAAGGACGCGCCACGCCTCGAACAGGGATAGCAGGACCAGCGCAAGGGCGAAGGGCACAAGGTAATAGATCAGCCGGTACAGCAGCAGCGCCGCCGCGATCTTGTCCACGCCGGCACCGGCAGGCAGGGCGGCGATCAGAATCGTTTCGAACACGCCGATGCCGCCGGGAACATGGCTGACGATCCCGGCCATCGTAGCGGCCGCAAAAATCGCCAGAAAGGCCAGAAATCCCGGCTCGCCCACCGGCAGCAGCACATAGAGGGTCAACGCCGAAAAGCCGATATCGCCCAGGCTGATCAGCAATTGCACCAGCAGAATGCCCGGCGTCGGCGCGTTCACCGTGAAACGGCCAAGCCGCAACTTGCGCTGCGTGACCGAGGCCATGATCAGCGGCAGGGTGATGACCAGAATCGCCAGGATCGACAGCAGCCTCACCCCCGGAGGTGCCAGAGGCAGCACCGAGGCCAGCGCCGCCGGATGTACGGCAAGCGCCACCAGCCCGACCAGCGTGGCCGCCGTCCCGAACGAGATGGCGGTGAAACTGGACACTGCGGCAATGTCATATCCATCAAGCCCCAGCCCCGAATAGACCCGCCAGCGCACCGCACCACCGGACACCGCCGACAGCCCGACCGTATTGCCGAAGGCATAGGCCAGAAATCCGCCGGTCAGGGTAACGGGGCCGGGCAGGGGTTTGCCGATATGGCGCAGCGCCGACCAGTCATAGCCGGCAAGACACAGATAGCCCGCAAAGGTGGACAGCAGCGCGATGCCGATCAGCCGCCACGGGGTCGTGTGGATCTGGGCGACGACGGCATGGATATCGACGGGTGACAGCAGCCGGAACAGGGCCGAAATCCCCAGCCCGAACAACAGCAATGCCAGCATATAGGGCAACAGGCCGCGCAGATGACGGGCCGTAAGGCCGCGCTGCCTGGAAAGGTCATCGTCATCCACAGTCAAGGTTGTTGCTCATCAATCTTTACGACGCCCTTTCGGGACCGACTTTCCGCGACCGGGGACCGCCAACCCCCGGATTTATCGGATCTGGCTAATTCAAAGGCCGGGCGATGACAATCCACCCGCAGGCGCAGAGCGGATCGAGGGCGAATCGCCTTTCGGCAGGTGCGGAGAGGAATGCGTCCACAGGCAAGACGAATTAGTGCCGCCGGATCAGATGCTGTTACACATCTGATCCCGGCGGCTAAAGTACTGCCTTCAATGTCGTAGCTCTGATCATGCCCCCGACCTTTGAACGAAAAGTTCGCAGAAGGACCACAATCAAAATACTGACTTAGAAATGCGCCACCTGGTTCGCAGTAGGTGACAAGACGGGTATAGCCCAAACGTATAGGTTGCGCTATTCGCAAGATTGCGCAGGTAGAACTACCTATACGTAAAAGACGAATTTTTGGATATAAAAAACAACCATCAGGTGCATGATTTGCAAGGCGAATAGCCGGTTTTTCGAACCGGGCAGGCCAGAATGGCTGAAACCATTGCCGCACCGTACCGGCAAGGTATCGTCGCCAGCTTTTCTGCATGGTTAATGGTATGGGATTCGTCAACCCGTAATCGCCGCGACCCATATCAGTTTCCGGTGCGCCGCAGCAGGTCGATCATCTCGACAATCGAGCCAACCCCCATTTTTTCAAGGATTCTTGCGCGATGGTGATCGACTGTCCGGGGGCTGATATCCAGATGTCGCCCGATTTCCTTGCTTGAGATCTCGGCCGGGAAAGCCAGCATGTGATCGACGATCTCTCGTTCCCGGGGGGTCAGGCGCGCAAGGCGTTCCCCGGTGGCGCGGGCCTGCTGTTTCAACTGCATCAATCCCTGCGACAATTGCAGCGCCGTCTCGACCCGTTCGAGCAAATCAGATTGCCGGAACGGTTTTTCCAGAAAATCCAGTGCCCCCGCCTTCATCGCCTGAACTGATTCGGGTACTCCGCCATGCCCGGTAATGAAAATGATCGGGATTTTGCAGCCCATGCCGGTCAGGTGCTTTTGCAGTTCCAGCCCGGTCATGTCGGGCATACCGTGATCCAGAATCAGGCAGCCCACGCTGTCATCGTCATAAACGGCCAGAAAATCCGCGGCCGAGCCGAACGCCTCGACATCAAAGCCGCGCACGCGCAGCGCCCGGCTGAGCGACGATCTGATCCCCGGATCGTCATCGACCAGAAAGATGGTTCCCCTGAGCGTCGTCATCGTTCCTCTTCAACTTCACGCAGGGGCACCAAAGCACCCCCACGGCCTTGCATGATTTTCAGCCGTCATAATATCTGACAGCTAAGATTTCCTGAACATAGGCACAAAATTCGCGCATCACGATGCAATCCGCAGCGTAAACAGGAAACGCGCGCCCTCGGCCACCTCGCGGTCCAGCGTCAGTTCGCCGCCATTCGCCTCGATGATGGAGCGGCAGATCGACAGGCCAAGGCCCATGCCGGCGACCTTGGTGGTCTCGAACTGGGCAAACAGCGTCACCTCGGGGCAGACGCCGGGGCCGGTGTCACGGACCTCGACCTCGACCAGATCGCCCAACACCCGCGCCCGAACCCAGATCCGCCGGATCGGGCTGCTGGCCGAGTCGATGGCCTCGATCGCGTTGCGCAGCAGATTCACCAGAACCTGCGCAATCTGCACGCGATTGGCGCGCACGGCGGGCAGGGAGGGCAGGGCGGGGGTGATCAGGACATGCGCCTCTTTCGCCTCGGCCTGAACCAGCCGGATGGCCTGATCCAGCAGCCCGGCCAGGCTGAAATCGCTGGTCTGCGTCTCATCCTTGCTGATAAAGCTGCGCAGCGCGCGGATGATGTCGCCCGCCCGCAGCGATTCGCGTTCGATCTCTTGCAGGATTTCGCGCAATTCGGGGGCGCTGTTGTCGGCGTGATTGACGATCAGCAAGCCGGTATCGGCATTCTGGGCGATGGCGGCAAGCGGCTGGTTCAGTTCATGGGCCAGTCCGGCAGCCATCTGGCCCATGGTATTGCCGCGCGCCAGATGCGACAGATCGCGGTTCAGTCTGGCAATTTCCCCCTCGCGCGCCTTGCTGACGGAAACGTCGCTCAGCGTCACCACGGCATGCTGCGGCTGGCCCCGGTCATCGCGGATCAGGATCGAGTTCACCACCACGTCCAGAATTCGCCCGTCCTTGCGCCGCAGCCGGATCTCGCGATTCGCGGACAGCATTTCGTCGGCGACCAGATCCGTGCCATTTTCGGGCAGCGGCTCGTCCTTGGGCAGAAGCTGGGCGAAGGACATATTCAGCAATTCGACGGTGCTGTATCCGGTCAACTCGCACAGCCGGTGATTGACCTTCAGGAACCGCACCGTTCGGGGCGAGACCTGCGCCATCGCCCGCCCCGACAGATCGAAGGTCTGGCCGTATTCGCGTTCGGCATTCTTGCGTGCCGCAATCTGCTGGACCAGCGTTTCATTGGCCTGTTCCAGTTCACGATAGGTCCGGGGCTGCGGCTCGGACGGGTCGATTTCCCCCTGCGAAATCAGCGCCGACCTGACCGCAAAGGCGCGCACCGGGCGATAGATGTAATTGGCCAGCAACAGCCCGATGGCGGCGGTCACAAGGGCGACGGTGGCGGCGATCCAGATGTTCTGTACCCGGTTGCGCTTGATCGCGCCGATGAAATCGTCCTGAGGCGCATAGACGGCGATGGTCCAGGGCATCTGTTCGCTGATGATCGGCATGATGTAGGACAGATAGGTTTTTCCGTCATGGGTAAATTCGGAAAACTCGTCGCGGCTTAACGGAAAGCTGCCGTTTTTGTCGCGCGCGGCCTCAAAGGCGGCGCGGGCCAGCGGATCCTGCAAATCCTTTATGCTGACGAAACGCAGTGTCCCGTCGGAACTGCGGGTCTTGATCAGCGACTGGTCAGGATGGGCGATCACGTCTCCGTTGCGGTTGACGATCAGCGCCATGCCATGTTCGCCGATTTTCAGATGCGACAGGAACAGCGAGATGCTGCTGATTTCAATATCGACGCCGATTACGCCCCGCAGGCTGCCGTCGTGATCAGTGACCGGCGCGGCCAGAGTGATCCCCGGCTGCTGCGAGGAAAAGAAGATATAGGGCTCGGTCCAGCTTGTCGCCTTGTGTTCGACGACGCTTTTATACCAAGGCCGTTCGCGCGGATCGAACGTGTCCGCAGGATCCGCCGATTCGCTGACGGTCTGAAAATTCTCGTCCCGCCAGATGAAATCGACGGTGCGCACACCATCCTTGTAGATGATCAGCTTGGACCGGAACGGCCCCGGCCCATCGCTGCGCATCACATAGATAAAGCTGCCATCCTCACCGCCGTAATACAGCCCCGAGAATTGCGGCGTGATGCGCAATTGCTGAAACAGGAACTGTTCCAGCCGCTCGGGGTCTTCGCTGGCGACGACGCGATGCTGGGCCAGACGTGCGGCCAGCTCGGCGGCGTCCTGCGCGGGGCTGAGAAAGCTGCGCGAATGTTCGGCGGTGTTCATGCCGACATCGCCCATCAGCTTGCGGGCATGGGCCAGCAGCACCCGTTCCGAAGTCAGATAGGACGAAAAAACCACCGCCAGAACGGCAATAAACTGTAGCCCGGCAAGGCAGATGGCAAGCAAGGCTCCGAGGGATTTTCTCATCTGGCGAATACTTCAGTCGTCCGGTCGGCAAGGGCAAGGTAATGGTACCGGGCATCCGCGCAGGGCCGGCTCAGGTAACTGCAATGTTACTGCGGCAGGGATTTGCCCGCAAGCCGATGCCACAGCATTTGTCCAGCCCTTTGACAGGGTGTGACCGGCCCAAGGCGCAAATCCGCCGTGCGTGGCCATGCATGTCGCAAATGGAACTTTTAGATCGAATATTATATGATTACTTTCAGTATATTACAAAATATATGCCGCAAAAAAGTGACAACGCGGCATTGCCGGGCTATGCTGGGATACACCAAGGCCGATAATGGTCGGCCCCCGTGACGGTCTCGTGACGGTCTGTCGCGCGGGCACAAGTTGCCCCGGTTTGACGAGAACGAAAGGAAGTCCCATGACATCGCTGAAACCCGCATTGGCCCTTCTGGGCCTGATCGCCGCTGTGCCGTCTGTATCGGCGGCACAGGAATGCGGCAGCCTGACCATCGCCGAAATGAACTGGGCCTCGGCCGGGCTGGCCGCATGGGTGGACAAGATCATTCTGGAAGAGGGTTACGGCTGTGACGTGGCGCTGGTGACGGGTGACACGGTGCCGACCTTCACCTCGATGAATGAAAAAGCCGAGCCCGACATTGCCCCGGAATTGTGGGTCAATGCCGTCAAGATTCCACTGGATGCCGCAATGGCCGAGGGCCGGATCATCATCGCCTCGGAAATCCTGACCGATGGCGGGGTCGAAGGTTTCTGGGTGCCGACCACACTGGCCGAGGAACATGGCATCAAGACCATCGAGGACGCGCTGGCCCATCCGGAACTGTTCCCCGGTGCCGAGGAAGAGGGAAAGGGGGCGTTTTTCAACTGCCCCGCAGGCTGGGCCTGCCAGATCATCACCGCGAACCAGTTCCGCGCGCTGGATGGCGAGGGGCATGGGTTCGAACTGGTCGATTCTGGTTCTGCCGCCGGGCTAGACGGCTCGATCGCCCGCGCCTTTACCCGCAACGAGGGTTGGCTGGGCTATTACTGGGCACCAACCGCGATTCTGGGAAAATACGACATGACCCGGTTGGAACTGGGGGTCGATCATGATCAGGCACAATGGGATAATTGTATCGTCGTTCAGGACTGCATCGATCCAAAACTGAGCGAATGGCCGCGTTCCGAGGTATTCACCGCCGTGACGAAGGAATTTGCCGAAAGTAACGCGGTGACGATGGATTATCTGGGCAAGCGCGCCTGGTCGAACCAGACGGTCAACGAATTGCTGGCATGGATGGGCGACAACCAGTCCACAAACGAGGATGGCGCCTGGTATTTCCTGCAAAATTACGAAGATGTCTGGACACAATGGCTGCCCGAGGATGTCGCCGCGCAAGTGAAAGACGCGCTGTGATCGCAGGCACCGGATCAGGGATGTGACACCATGGACCTTGTGGATTTCCCTTCGCTCAGCCGTGGCGACCTGCGCGATTTGCGCAACGCCGTGGACACGGGCTTTCGCGACTTTACGCGGGCCTATGGCGATTCCCTTGAACGGCTGTTTCACCCGATCCAGACGCTGCTGGTCTTTATCGAGGATCTGCTGATCGACAGCCCCTGGACCCTTGTGATGGCCGCGCTTGCGCTGATCGTCTGGGCGCTTGGCCGAAGCTGGAGGATCGTCGCGGGTACGGTAATCGCGCTGCTTCTGATCGGCTTTTTCGGCATGTGGGACGACACGATGCGCACCATCGCGATGGTTGCCGTCTGCACGCTGATCGCAGTTGTGGTGGGCATTCCGGTGGGCATCTTGATGGCGCGGTCCGACCGGGCGAACGCGCTGATCACGCCGATCCTCGACCTGATGCAGACCATGCCCAGCTTTGTCTATCTGATCCCGGTGGTGATGATTTTTGGCCTTGGCAAGGTGCCGGGCGTGATCGCGGTGGTGATCTATGCCATCCCGCCGGTGATCCGCCTGACCAATCTGGGCATTCGCCAGGTACCCGCCGACGTGCTGGAGGCGGCCGAGGCATTTGGCTCGTCCGCGCGGCAGAAACTGCGCGATGTACAGCTTCCGCTGGCACTGCCGACGATCATGGCGGGCGTCAACCAGACCATCATGATGAGCCTTGCGATGGTCGTCGTCGCCTCGATGATCGGGGTCCGGGGGTTGGGCCAGCCGGTGTTGCAGGCCATCAACAACCAGTATTTCACGCTTGGGGTGATGAACGGGCTGGCCATCGTCGCCATCGCCATCATCTTTGACCGCTCGACCCAGGCCTATGGCAAGCGGTTGCAGAAACATCTGGAGGCCGTTCATGGCTGAAGCGACCCACGACATCGAAATCCGCAACCTGTACAAGATCTTTGGACCAAGGGCCGCGTCCCTTGTCACCGAAGTCCAGGCCGGTATGACAAAGGACGAACTGAAGGCCCGGCACGATCACGTTCTGGGACTGGACGACATCAACCTGACCATCCCGGCGGGGCAGATACAGGTGGTGATGGGGTTATCCGGTTCGGGCAAATCGACGCTGATCCGCCATATCAACCGGCTGATCGACCCCACGACCGGACAGGTCATGTTCGATGGCCACGACATCGTGGGCATGTCACAGCCCGAACTGCGCGATTTTCGCCGCCGCAAGACCGCGATGGTGTTTCAGAAATTCGCGCTGTTCCCGCATCGCACGGTGCTGGAAAACACTGCCTACGGGCTGACCGTTCGCGGCATCGACACGGTCGAGGCCACCGGACGCGCGCGCCGCTGGATTTCCCGCGTCGGGCTTGAGGGATTCGAGGAAAGCTATCCCAACCAGTTGTCGGGCGGCATGCAGCAGCGCGTCGGCCTTGCCCGCGCGCTGACCAACGACGCCGAAATCCTGCTGATGGACGAGGCGTTCTCGGCTCTCGATCCGCTGATCCGCACGGACATGCAGACCGTGTTGCTGGATTTGCAGGCCGAATTGTGCAAGACGGTGATCTTCATCACCCACGATCTGGACGAAGCCCTGCGCCTTGGCGACCGCATCGCCATCCTGCGCGCGGGCCGCATCGTGCAGGAAGGCACGGGCGAACAGATCGTGCTGAAACCGAAAGATGGCTATATCGCCGATTTCGTGCGCGAGGTCAGTCGCGGCAAGGTCATCCGGCTGCGGACGATCATGCACCGGGGGGTGAATGCCGACGCCGCGCTGTGCCTTCCGCAGGACACCACCCTGGAAGAGGCCGCCCGCGCGATGACCGCGGCCGATGTCAGCCGCGCCAATGTCTCGGATGACAGCGGCGATGTCGCGGGCAACGTGTCGCTGGCCAGAATCGTGGCCCAGATGATTGCTCCCGAAACCGGCGGCGTGCCGCAGGCGCTGAGCGCGTGACCAGCCGCTTGCAGGGCTGCGGGTGGGGTCGCGGAAAGGGCAGGGGGTCCGGGGGGTGCAACTCCCCCGGCTATCGCGGGACGCAAATCATCCGGCGGTAACGTTGCGCAACGGATCCCGCGCAGCGCGCGGCGGCGATGTCCGGATCCTCACGCAAACCCCGCGCGGATCGCCTCCAGCATCGCCTGCTGCGCCGGGGTGGGCTGCCAGCCGGCGCGCAGGGTCAGGCCGATGGGGCGGGGGTCCGGCGTGCCGGGAAAGGGCAGTTCGGCCAGGATGCCCCGCGCAACCTCTTGCGTGGCCAGCGCCTTCGAGATGCAGCCCAGAAAATGCCCGCCCGCCACCATCTCGCGCATCAGGATGACCGATCCGGTTTCGATGATACTGGCGGGCGGGTCCAGCCCGGCATCACGAAACAGCGCCTCGAACTGGTTGCGGGTGGGGGTGCCGCGCCGCGCCACCAGCCAGGGGCGGTCGCGCAGACCGGCCAGCGGCGCAGGCCCCGGCAGCAGCGGATCCCCGCGCCCGCAAAGGATCGCCAGCACATCGTCGAACAGCCGTTCCTGCACGACATCGGCCACCGGCACCGGGTCGCGTAGCGCGCCGATCATCACGTCGATCTCGCCCCGCCGCAGCCCGCCCAGCAGGTCGTCATACAGCCCGTCGATGACCCGGATCGGCTGACGCGGGCGGATGTCGCGGAACCCGGCCAGCGCGCGCGGCAGGATATGGGCGCGCGACAGCGGCAGGGCACCGATCACGATCTCGCCGACCTCGCGGCCCTGCAACTCGGCCAGTTCGGCCACGCCCTGATCCAGCTCGGCAAAAGCCAGCCGCGCAGCCAGCGCCAGCGCCTGCGCCTGCCGCGTCGGCGCCACGCCGACCGGGCTGCGCTGAAACAGCGCGCGCCCGACCGCGCCCTCGATACCGGTAATCGCACGGTGAACAGTGGGCTGCGCGATCCCCAGGCGATGCGCGGCCAGCGTGAAATTCTGCGCCTCGACCGTGGCGATCAGCGCCACTAGCTGCGCCCGCGTCGCCGTCACCGTCAGGCGCGGCGCGATATCGGCCATCGCCGCATCCAGCCGCGCCAGCGCGCGCGCCACGCGGTTACTGAACAGCGCCCCGGCCTCGGTCGGGAACAATCCCTGCTGGCTGCGCAGGAACAGCGGCATGCCGGCGGCGGTTTCCAGCTTGGTGATCGCCTGCGTGACCGCCGGTTGCGACACAAACCCCGCCACCGCCGCCTGCGTGACCGAGCCGCATTCCGCAACCGACAGAAAAACCCTCAGATGACGGAGGTTTCCAACGAGCATAGGGCTTTTTCCACCATCGCCAGCCGCTCTTCAAGGCCACCCTCGCGCCCACGCAGCGCCAAATCCCCGATATGCTGCTGCCAGCCCACCGTCGCACCGGCCATCCGGTCGGGCAGGCCAAGGGCCACCACGGTCGCCGCAACCTCGCGCATCTCGGCGGCACGGCGCTGGCCGTGCTGCATCATCCGTTCCAGATTGTAATCCGCCCGCCCCCGCCAGTCGGTCTGCGGGTCCGAAGATTGCAGCGAGGCCAGCACATCCTCCAGAACTCCGGCGCGGCCAGCGGCCAGAAAACACTCGGCCGTCAGCGCCTCGATCCCCTTGATCATGACCGAGCGGATCATCTTGACCGCCGAGGCAGAGCCGATTTCCGGCCCGCGCCAGCGGTAATCCATCCCCATCATGTCCAGAAAACCCGTCGCTTCCTGCGGTCCCGCAACCAGCATCGGCGTGCGGTGCAGCCGGGGATGGATGGGGGCCATGACCGCCAGATCGACATAGACCCCGCCCGCCGCGCCGATGATCGCAGCCGCCTCGCGCTTGCTGTCCGGGGCGCAGGAATTGCCGTCATACCAGATAGCACCCGGTGCCAGATGCCGGGCGGCCTGACGCGCCGCCGCGACCGCCTGATCCGCCGTCACCAGACACAGCACATACCGCGCCCCCGCCAGCGCCGCGCCGCGATCATCGGCGCAAACGACCCCGGTCGCCGCGCATGCCACGCGGATCGCCTCGGCCTCGGGACCGCCGGTCTTCTGGTCAAAGACCGCGACCGACGCGCAAAGGCGCGGCCCCCAACCCTGTGCGATGGCCTGTCCGGCCTCACCGAAGCCGATGAATGCGATTGTCGCGCCCATCCGAACATCTCCCTTGATTTTACCTTTGATTTTTTGGTGCAGACTGGCCGTTTTCCGGCGCTTCGCCAAGCCCCCTATAGCTAAAATTTATCGTCCCGCCCCGGTTTCTGAATTGTCCGTCCAGCGGGTGTGGTGTCATCCATAACCGACCATCGCAGATGAAAGAGGTTCCCCATGTCCGCGCCCAAGACCGCACTTGTCATTTCCGCCCATGCCGCCGATTTCGTCTGGCGTTGCGGCGGTGCCATCGCACTGCATGCGCAGATGGGCTATCAGGTCACGGTGGCCTGCCTGTCCTTCGGCGAGCGCGGCGAAAGCGCGCGGCTGTGGAAAGAGGGCAAGTCGCTGGACGAGGTCAAGGCGATCCGCCGGGCCGAGGCCGAGGCAGCGTCGGATGTGCTGGGCGTGCATCATCTGGAATGTTTCGATCTGGGCGATTACCCGCTGCATCTGGACCGCGAGGACAAATTCCGGCTGGTCGATCTGATCCGCAAGGTGCAGCCGCGCTTCATGATGAGCCACAGCCAGTACGACCCCTACAACACCGACCACATGTACATGACGCAGGTGGCGCTGGAGGCGCGGATGATCGCACAGGCCTGGGGCCACAATCCCGGTGAAAAGGTGCTTGGCGCCCCGCAGCTTTACCTGTTCGAACCTCATCAGACCGAACAGATGGGCTGGAAGCCCGACACGTTTCTCGACATCACCCCCGTCTGGGACAAAAAGCGCGCCGCGATGGAACATATGAACGGGCAGGTCCATCTGTGGGAATATTACACCCGTGTGGCGCAGCAGCGCGCCAACCATTTCAAGCGTAACTCCGGCGGTCAGTCCGGCGGTCGCGACTGCCAGTATGCCGAAGGCTTTCAGTCGATCTTTCCGCGTACCGTGGACGAATTGTAAGGATAACGCCATGACCACGCCGACCAATCCCTCTTTCGATCTGGCCCATCTGGGTCATGTCGAAGTCTACACCGACAAGTTCGACGAAAGCCTTGATTTCTTCACCCGCGTCTACGGGCTGAAATTATCCGGGCAGGACGGTACCAGCGCCTATTTGCGTGCCTGGGACGATTACGAGTTTCACTCACTGAAACTGACGCGCCACCACACCACCGGGGTCGGCCATATCGCCTATCGCGCCGCCTCGCCCGAGGCCCTGGCCCGGCGGGTCGCCGCGATCGAGGCTTCGGGCTACAAGACCCATGGCTGGGTCGATGGCGACATGGGCCATGGCCGCGCCTTCCGCTTCGAAGATCCCTTTGGCCATGTCTTTGAAATCTATTACGATACGATCTGGTTCGAGGCCCCTCAGGCAGATCGGCCCGCGCTTAAGAACACCGCCAGCGCCTTTACCGGCGCGGCCCCCCGCAGGCTGGATCACATCAACCTGCTGTCCGATGATGTGACCGAATTTCGCCGCTTCATGGAAACCTGCCTTGGCAGCCGCGTGACCGAGCTGATCCGGCTTGACAATGGCCGCATCGGCGGCTGCTGGTTCACCGTAAACAACAAGACCTATGACCTGGCTTGCACCGAGGAACATGGCGGCGGGCAGGGGCGGCTGCATCACGTCACCTATGCCACCGACCAGCGCGAGGACATTCTGCGCGCCGCCGACCATTTCCTGCAAAACGGCACCCATATCGAAACCGGCCCGCACAAGCACGCCATTCAGGGGACGTTCTTCCTGTATGTCTGGGAACCGGCGGGCAACCGCGTCGAGCTGGCAAATGCCGGCGCGCGGCTGATCCTTGCTCCTGACTGGCCGCCCGTCATCTGGACCGAGGCCGATCGCAAGAAGGGTCAGGCCTGGGGCCTGAAAACCATCGAAAGCTTCCACACGCACGGCACTCCGCCGGTCAAGAAAGGCTGAATCATGGCCGTTGTCGTTCAGAGTATCCAACGCGCATCCGCTGACACCGTCACAGGGTTGGCCGAAGCCGGCGTCGCAACCGTCCACGAGGCGCAGGGCCGCAAGGGCTGTCTGGCCAGCCGCATGCGCCCGATCTGGGCGGGTGCCCGCGTCGCAGGCAGCGCCGTCACCATCAGCGCGCCCCCCGGCGACAACTGGATGCTGCACGTCGCCATCGAACAGTTGCAGGCGGGCGACATTCTGGTCCTTGCACCCACCTCGCCCTGCGACACTGGCTATTTCGGCGACCTGCTGGCGACCAGTGCCATGGCGCGCGGTTGCCGGGGGCTGGTCATCGACGCGGGTGTGCGCGATGTGCGCGACCTGACCGAGATGGGCTTTCCGGTCTGGTCGCGGGCAATCAGCGCGCAGGGCACGGTCAAGGAAACGCTGGGGTCGGTCAATGTGCCGATCATCTGCGGCGGCCAGCTTGTCGAGGCGGGCGATGTGATCGTGGCCGATGACGACGGCGTCTGTGTCGTACGCCGGGACGAGGCCGACCGGGTTCTGGCCGCCGCCCGCACGCGCATCGACGCCGAAGAGGCCAAGCGCAAGCGACTGGCGGCGGGCGAGCTGGGCCTGGACATCTATGACATGCGCGGGCGCCTGCAGGAAAAGGGGCTGAAATATGTCTGACGGCGGCATTCCCTGCCTGTGGATGCGGGGGGGCACGTCGAAGGCTGCCTATTTTCTGGCCTCCGATCTGCCCGCCGACCCGGCTACCCGCGACGCGCTGCTGTTGCGCATCATGGGCAGCCCCGATCCGCGTCAGATCGACGGCATCGGCGGGGCCGATCCGCTGACTTCGAAACTGGCGATCCTGTCGCCGCCCTCGCGTGGCGATGCGGATGTGGATTACCTGTTCCTGCAAGTTTTCGTGGACCGGCCGGTGGTGACGGATGCGCAGGGCTGCGGCAATATCCTTGCCGGTGTCGGCCCCGCTGCGATCGAACGCGGGCTGATCCCCGTCGCCGCGGCCGAAACCGCCGTCCGCATCCATATGCGGAACACGGGCGAGGTGGCGGTGGCCACGGTGCAGACCCCGGGCGGGCGCGTCAGCTATGCGGGCGATTGCGCCATCGACGGCGTGCCGGGAACAGCGGCGCCCATCCCCCTGATGTTCAACAATATCGCCGGGTCGATGTGCGGCGCGCTGTTGCCATCCGGTCATGCGGTGGATGTGATCGACGGCATCGACTGCACGCTGATCGACAATGGCATGCCCTGCGTGATCATGCGTGCCGCCGATCTGGGCGTGACCGGGCTTGAAACCCGCGAGGCACTGGACGCCGATACCGCCCTTAAGCAACGGGTCGAGGCGATCCGCCTCAAGGCCGGGCCGCTGATGAACCTTGGCGACGTGACCGGGAAATCGGTCCCAAAGATGACGCTGGTTTCCGCCTCGCAGACGGGTGGGGTGGTGAACACCCGCAGCTTCATCCCGCATCGCTGCCACGCCTCGATCGGAGTCTTTGCCGCCGTCAGCGTCGCCACCGCCTGCACCCTGCCGGGATCGCCCGCCGCCCTGGTCGCACGCATGCCCAAAAGTGCGGTTTTCGCCATTGAACACCCCTCGGGCGCAGCCGAAGTCCAGCTTGAACGCGACAGTCAGGGACGGGTCATCCGCGCCGGAACCGTTCGGACTGCCCGCAAATTGTTCGACGGGCGCGTCTTTCCCGGCTGACCGTACCCTTGCCGCGTGGCCCTGATGCGCTAAGGTTGGCGCAACCCGTCCAGCCGCCGCCAGAAGGGGATCACAGCGAAAGGACACCTTATGGATAACGTTCCCCGCATCGAACGCTTGCGCCACGACACAGTACGACGCAATCTGACCGTCGCCGCCACGACACGCCTCAGCCCGGTGATGCTGCGGCTGACCCTTGCCGGTCCCGAGCTTGCGGGCTTTCTGTCCGCCTCGCCCGACGATCACGTGAAACTGATCGTGCCGGATGGCGCGGGCGGTCAGGCGATGCGCGACTATACCCCCCGCCGTTTCGACCCGGTGGCGCTGACGCTTGAGATCGACTTTGCGATCCATGATGCCGGTCCCGCGACCATCTGGGCACTGGGGGCGAAGCCCGGCGACCCCGTGACCATTGGCGGGCCGCGCGGATCGCAGGTGATCAACGGCCCGGTCGCAAACTGGCTGCTGATCGGCGATGAAACCGCCCTGCCAGCCATTGGCCGCCGCATCGAGGAAATGCCGCCGGACATGCCGGTCACAAGCCTTGTCAGCGTGCCAGGCAAGGCGGATGAACAGCGGATCGACACGCGCGCCGATCACACCGCCCTGTGGGTCCATCGCGACGACCCCGCAGATCCCGTGCCGTTGCGAAAAGCCCTGTCGCATGTCGATCTTCCCTCGCGTTGTTTCGTCTGGATCGCCGCCGAGGCCCGTGTCGCCCGCGCGGTGCGAGACGACCTGACGCAACGTGGTTTGGGCCGGGGCTGGATGAAAGCCGCCGGATATTGGGTCGCAGGGCAAGCGGACAGTTCGGACAAGAATCTCTGACCGTCAAAACGCCTTCAGGATCAGGCGCGCCGCGATGGCGAACAGCATCAGCATGATCAGCCGGTCAAACACCTGCGGCCGGATATGCCGCACCATCCACGCCCCCACAGGCATGCCGATGAACAGCGGAATGCAGGCCAGCACGCTGATGAGAAATCTCTGACCGTCCAGCACGCCCAAAACTGCAAGCGACGGGAGCTGCACGATGGACATCGAACTGAACAGAACCGAGATCGTGGCGATGAATTGCGGGCGGGTCAGTCCCAGAGCGTGCATGAATGTCATCGACACCGGCGCAGAGATTCCCGCCGCGCCCTGCAGGATTCCTGACAGAAAGCCCGCAGGCAGGACGATCCGCTTCGCCAGCCTGAAATCCAGCTTCCATTCCGGCTTGAACAACCGAAAACCGATATAGCACAACGCCAGCAGGCCCACGGCCAGTGACAGGATATCGGTCGGCAGCGATGCCAGCAGCAAAGTGCCGATCAGTGCCCCCAGCGAGGCACCAAGCGCCAGACGCAGCACGAAACCGCGTTCCAGCAGCGCATGACGGAACTGCCAGCCTTGCCAGGCGTTCGACAACAGTGCCGGAAGGGCAAAGACCGCGACGGCGTAAGGGACGTTGAAATAGATCGACATCAGCGGGATCACCACGACCGGGGTACCGGCCCCGATCGCGCCCTTGAGAATACCGCCAGCAGCGAAGGAAAGCGCCGCCACGATCAAGGCTTCGATCATCCTGCAACTCCGTCAAGCAGAGGTGGATCCCCCGCCACCCCATCCGATTAACCCCTGCGAACATCCCAACGCAATCCCCCTTTGCCACCGGTCATATAAATCCGGCAACAATGAAGATTGCCTTAAGGTCGACCACGGGTCGAGCGGATTTTATGTAGAATGCAATGTATAATATCATTCTAATTCACTGATTTTTAAAATATAACATGCGATATGCAATGTCAGTTCGAATGCGGTCATGCCACTGAAAGATCGGCGCCAGAATCCAGATATAAGGAACATGCCATAGCCAATACTTATGCAGCATTGAAAATTTGAATGGACCGTTCGGCAAAGGGCACACTAGGTTACGCTGGTTATATCTCGGCGGGTTGGTGACTCGTCCGCAGGCTCGAACAGGGAGAAGAAACCGATGACTTTGAACCGCGCTTTTACCGTTGCGGCTGGATTTGCGGCAGTCATGGCGCCGCTGGGCGTTCAGGCCAAGGAACTGAAATTCGCCAATTACGCGGCACCGACCCATACCATCACCGCCTCGGTGGTCGACAAGCTGAACGAAAGCCTCAGCGGCGCGACGGGGGGCGAACTGACGGTGCGCGGTTATCACGGGGGTGAGCTGGGGTCGGGGCCGGCCGATCAATATGTGCGCGTCGTGCAGGGCGTTGCCGACATTGCCTGGGGGTTGCAGGGCTACACCTCGTCGCAATTCCCCAAGACCATGATCGCCGAGGCACCGGGCGTGCTGCCGCTGGACGAGCCGGGATATGTCGCGCTGCTGCGGGCCTATCCCGACAATCTGACGGGTGAATTTCCTGCCACTGTTCCGCTGGCGCTGTGGACCTCTGAGCCAAACATCTTCATCATGAAAACCAGGCAGATCCGCACCCCCGACGATCTCAAGGGCCTGAAAATCCGCGTGGCGGGTTCAATTGCCGCTGACGCGATGGAGGCGCTGGGTGCGACGCCGGTGCAGATGCCGATGACGCAGGTGTACAACGGCTTGCAAACCGGGCTGATCGACGGGGCGATTTCGGGCGTTTCGACGCTGATTGACTTCAAGCTGGATGAGGTTTCCGACACCCTGACGATCGGCGCCAATCTGGGCCGCCTGACCTTCTACACAGTGATGAGCAAGCAGGTCTATGACGGCCTGTCCGACAGCGAAAAGGCTGCGGTGGATGCGGTTGCCGGGATGGAACTTTCGAAATCGGCGGAAGAGGCATGGCTGATCACGGCCGATGCCGCGCTGGAGGCCGCGCGCGCCGACAGCCGCAACACGGTGATTGATCTGACGCCCGACGAAATTGCGGCTTTTGAAGCGGTTCTTGCCCCCGTGACCGAAGCCTATGTCGCCAAGGTCGGTGGCGAGGCGACACTGGCAGCGATGCGGGGCGAATAAGGTGCTGGCGTCGCTGAGGATGTGGACGGACAGGCTGATCAGCCTGTCCGCGTTTCTGGGCGCGGCGGCATTGCTGTTCGTCGTGGTGATCGTGCTGACCGATGTGATCGGACGGGGCTTCGGGCATCCGTTATACGGCTCTCTTGACATGACAACGACGGCCTTTGTCATCGTCGTCTTTGGCGGCATGGCGTTGTGCGACAAGCGTGGCAGCCATATCTGCGTGGACCTGTTCGAACGCTATTTCTCGCGTGCGATGAACCTGTTGATCGACATCGCCGTCGATCTGCTGGGTGGGGTGATCTTTCTGGTCATCACCTATTCGGTCTATCAATCCGCCAAGCTCAGCGTGATGCTGAACCTGCGGACGAACCTGCTGGGGCTGCCGCTGGCCTGGTTCCAGTGGACGCTGGCCGCTTTGTCGCTGGTGACAGGGATCGCGCTATTGCTGCGCGCGGTCGATTTCATCCTTTCCGGCAAATCCAGCCATGATCCGAGGCCGTTCGAATGAGCCCCGTCACAATCGCCCTGACCGGGATGACCATCCTGATGATCCTGCTGGCGCTGCGCGTGCCGGTTGCCTTTGCCATGTTCCTGATCGGCTTTGTCGGGATCTGGATGCTGAACGGGCTGAACGCCGCCACGGGTCTGCTGGCATCGGAATCCTTCACACTGGCCTCGAACCCGGAACTGATCGTCATTCCGCTGTTCATCCTGATGGGCAATGTCGCCAGTATCACCGGCATGAGCCGCCGCCTGTACGAGGCCGCCTATGCGGTCATAGGGCAGATTCGCGGCGGGCTGGCCGCCGCCACCGTTATCGGCTGCGGCGGTTTCGCGGCGCTGTCGGGGTCGTCGGTTGCCTCGGCCCTGACCATGGGCAAGGTGTCACTGGCCGAGATGGATCGTTATGATTACAGCCCGCGCCTGTCCACGGGCGTGGTCGCGGCCGGCGGCACGCTGGGGATTCTGATCCCGCCATCGACCGGCTTTGTGATCTATGCGATTCTGGCCGAACAAAGCATCGGGCGGCTGTTTCTGGCCGGCGTTATCCCCGGCCTGCTGCTGCTGTCGATGTTTCTGCTGACGGTCTGGGTGCTGTGCCTGGTCCACCCTGCCATGGGGCCGCGCGGGCCGTCCACGACCATGGCCGAAAAGGTCCATGCGGTTGTCAACGCCCTGCCGATCATCATCCTGACCTTGCTGACCATCGGCGGGATCTATGGCGGGCTGTTCTCGCCGGTCGAGGCGGCAGGCGTCGGTGCGGGCGCGGTCATTCTGGCCGGGTTCCTGACCCGCACGCTCAGCCTGTGGGCGCTGTGGCAGGCGGCCAAGGACAGCATCGTGACCACGGCATCGGTCATGCTGATCCTGATCGCGGCGCATATCTTCAACCCGTTCCTGGCGCTGAGCCACATCCCCGATTTCGTGAAAGAGGTGATCACGGCGCAGAACATGGGGCCGCTTGGCACACTGATCGTGATTCTGGCGATCTATATGGTGCTGGGGGCGTTCCTTGAAGGTTTCGCGATGCTGGTCCTGACCCTGCCGATCTTCATTCCCATTGTCAGTTCGCTGGGGATCGATCTGATCTGGTTCGGGGTGCTGGTGGTGCTGACGCTTGAGATGGGGCTGATATCGCCTCCGGTCGGCATCAACGTATTCATCGTGAAATCGGTCGCGCCCAAGGTTCCGCTTGGCCAGATCTTCATCGGTGTGATGCCCTTCTGGATCGCCATGCTGGTGACGCTGGCGCTGCTGGTTGCAATTCCGCAACTGTCGCTGTTCCTGCCCGGAACGATGATGCAATGACAACCGCCCCTACCCGGAGATTTCGGGCGGGGGCGCATGGCAAAAACCAATTACCCGGATCGAGGTGACACCTTGCCGATATCTTCCAGTTCGCGCCGCAGTCCGATCACTACGCCCCGCATCCACTGATGCATCGCATCGGCATGAAATCGCGGCGGCCAGACCAGGGCGATATCAAAAGCGCCCTTGAAAGGGCATTCGACGATGGACAGCCCCTCGCCTATCTCATGCGCCAGCCGACGCGGCACCGTCGCCACAAGCGAAGAACCCTGGACCAGCCGCGACACGCCCGCAGGACTGGGCACCATCAGCCGGGGTCGCATCCGGTATCCGCGCGCCTGCAACTCGGCCACATAGGACGACACCCAGTTCCCCTCGTAGGTGATGTCGATCAGGTCCAGCGACAGATAATCGGCGATGCCAGGTATCCGCCCCGCCATCGGGTGCCCCGGATCCATCAGGCAGACATAATCCTCGCGGCAAAGGCGGCTGACATAGAAACCGGTCTGCTTGGCCGGATAGGGCCCGATCAGCAGGTCCGCCCCGCCGCTGAGCAGGCGTTCCGGGCCGATGCCGCGCGAATTGACCACATTCAGTTCGATCCCCGGCGCAAGCCGCCGAAGTTCGCGCACCAGCGGCGGCACGATCAGCAGCCGTTCATAATAATTGCAGGCCAGTGTCAGTTTCTGACGGGCACGGGCGGGGTCGAATTCTTCGGGGCGGGCCAGCCGTTCGATCGCGGTCAGCATGGGCTGGACCTGCGCGATGATCTGAAGGCAGCGGGCCGTGGCGATCTGGCGGCCCTTTTCGCGCACGAACAGCGGGTCGTGGAACACGTTGCGCAGCCGGTCCACGGTATAGCTGATGGCGGATTGATTGACGCCAAGCGTCTCGGCCGCGGCGGTGAAGGAGCCGGCCTCGTGGACAAGGCACAGGGTCCGCAGGGTCGCGAAATCAAGGCTCAGCGGGTCGGTGATCGGTTTGGTCATCGCAGCACCATCAGGGAATTTGATGGCGGTAATGAATTGCATCGCATTGTTGCATGGTCAAGGATTTGTTAGGTTCGCAAGGCAAGCCAGGGAGGATAGTTCATGTCGCTAGCACCAGCCGACGATACCATCACATTCGACCAGCTCACGCTGGACCCCTATCCCATCTATCACCGCATGCGCCGCGAGACGCCGGTAATCCGCGTGCCCTCGGTCCAGCGGACTTTTCTGGTCAAGGCAGCCGATACCAAGATGGTTAAGGACGACCCCGAGCTGTTCAGCTCGGACGATCCGCGCACGCCGATGCAGCCGGCCTTTCGCGCCCATACGCTGATGCGCAAGGATGGGGCGGAACACCTGTCGGAACGCAAGGCGATGATGCCCGCATTGACGCCCAAGGCGATCCAATGCGAATGGGCCGGGCTTTACGAGAAATTCGTCGCCGAATATCTGGACCGCCTGCCCAGGACGGGGCCGGCTGACCTGTTCACCGATCTTTGCGGGCCCATCGCGGCACGGATTCTGGCGCATATCCTGGGCATCCCGGAGGCGACGGACGAACAGATGATGCGGTGGTCGCAGAACCTGATTGACGGCGCCGGAAACTTTGCCTGGCGCCCCGGTCCGTTCGAGGTGACGGATAAGGCAAATGACGAAATGGATGCGCTGCTGGACAAGGCGGCCGAACGGCTGCGGGCTGTGCCCGACGCGTCGGCCCTGTCGGTGATGGTCAATGCAGATGAGCCGATACCGGTCAGCCAGATCTACGCCAATATCAAGATCGCGATCGGCGGTGGCATCAATGAACCGCGCGATGCGCTTGGCACGCTGATCTATGGGCTGCTGACCAATCCCGATCAGTTGCAGGAGGTCCGCGAAAAGGATGCCTGGGGCAAGGCCTTCGAGGAATCGGTCCGCTGGGTTGCGCCTATTCAGGCCAGCTCACGCCTTGTCACCCGCGACACGCAGATCGGCGGCTATGATATCCCGAAGGGCGATACCGTGATGACGATCCAGGCCTCGGCCAACCGGGATGAAGACGTGTTCGGCGAGAATTCCGAGGAGTTCTTCGATTTCCGCGACAAGAACCCGCATCAGGCATTTGGCAACGGTCCGCATCATTGCGCGGGTTCGCATACCGCGCGTCGCACCGTCGGC
>NZ_JBKEBL010000305.1:0-19735 GCF_047973135.1 Paracoccus sp. (in: a-proteobacteria) | reverse complement strand
GGGGGGCGGGCCGGGCAAAGCCCGGCCCGTCGCTGCCGCCCGGCCGGAGGCGCGCTTCGCGCGCAGTCAGCCTGCGGACGGCAAAGTCAGCGCCATATTCCCAGCGCAAGCCGCCCCACAGGCGCACAGCCCTCACGCCCCCCCACCATGAGCGCACAAACCTCCCACCTCACCGCCCCGCTCACCCCGGCACGGCGAAGGCCGGATCCACGCTGCCCAACTCACCCCCCGGAACAAGCACCAAACCCGGCAAACGCCGTGAAGGCAGGAAAGGGGGGCGGGCCGGGCAAAGCCCGGCCCGTCGCTGCCGCCCGGCCGGAGGCGCGCTTCGCGCGCAGTCAGCCTGCGGACGGCAAAGTCAGCGCCATATTCCCAGCGCAAGCCACACAGGCGCACAGCCTCAAAACAGAAAACCGCTGAACAAACGCCGCCCGCGCCCGCATCAAGCGAAAACTCATGCCGTGATCGACCCTACCGTAACAGGCGGCACAGCCAGCGCGCCGCAGGCATATGCCGGGGGTCCGGGGGGCGCATAGCCCCCCCGGCCATCGCGGGACGCAAACCAGCAGCGGTGAAGTTCCCCGAACGTTCCCGGTAACGCATAACAGCGGTGTACAGCCTGTGCACATCCGGTGCCGCCCCTGTGCCGCCCTGTGCCGCCCCAACCCCAGCATTTGCTGGGAAATTTGCGCCCAACCGGAACGCCCGTTGCGCAAACGGCCAATGCAACACCCCGGCCAGCGGCGCGACGGGATCAGCCCCGGATGAGATTGATCAGATCGAACAGCGCGTCTATCGCCTCGGGGCGGGTCATGTTGCCGGGGGACATGCGTAGCACCGGGCCGCGCGCATCGACCCATATGCCTTCGCGCCCCAGGGCCTCGACCGTCGCGGAAGCAGCGGCGGCGTCGGGCAGGCGCAGCATGACCGAGCCGCCGCGCGCCGCCGGATCGCGGGGGGATTGCAGCGGCAGGCCTGCCGCATCGGCCCGCGCCACGATCTGCGCCGTCAGCTTGCCGTTCCACGCGGTCAGCGCATCCGCGTCCTGCCCGGCGTGCCAGTCCAGCGCAGGCAGCGAGGACAGGGCCGCAACCGCGCCGGGCGTGCCTCCGTCAAGGCGGCGGATGTCAGGGGCATAGGCGAACTTGTCCAGATCCCAGGAAAACGGGTTGTCCTGCGAGAACCAGCCGCGCCCCTCGTGCCGCAGTTCCGGGATCAGCGCCTGATCGACATGCAGCGCCCCCGCCCCCGGCGTGCCGCACAGCCATTTCAGGCTGCTGCCAACGACAAAATCCACGCCCGGATCGCGCGCGTCGAACCGAAAGAGGCCGATCCCCTGCGTCACATCCACGCCGATCAGGCTGCCCATCTCGCGCCCGTGGCGGGCCAGCGCCGTCAGGTCCACGCGCGAGGACGCGGTCGAGCTGATCCAGGTCAGCATGGCCAGCCCGACATCCCTGCCCCACCGGTCGATGAAATCCCCGGTCGCGACCCAGTTGCAGCCCTGACTCAGCGGCACCGTATCCAGCGTAAAACCCATCTTCGGCGCAAGTCCCGCCAGCAGGAAATGCACCGATGGAAAGCAATCCGCCGCAATCAGCACACGCTTGTCCCGCAGCCGCCCTTCGGGCAGGGCGCGCATCACGCGGTGGACGCCCTCGGTCACGGTGTCGGTGGTGGTCACGGTGCCTTCAGGCGCGTTCAGCAGCGCCCGCCAGCGATCAATAAACCCCTGCCGTCTGCCCAGCAGAAAGCCCCATTGCCCGTCGTCCGGCGCGGACCAGTGGCGGGCAAAAACGGCGCTGGCGCGGGCCAGATCGGCCTCTTTGCCGGGATACATCCCGATGCCGTGATAGAGGAAATAGCCGTCATGGCCCCTGATTGCCTTGGTCATTGTCAGTCCTTGTCAGAAACCCATCACCGAGGGCAGCCACAGGCTGAATCCCGGAACCGCCGCGATGATGGCCAGCGCCAGCAGATTGACGCCAAGAAACGGAAGGATCGCCCGGATCAGCGGAACCAGCCCGCATCCGGCGATACGCTCGGCCGCAAAAAGGCAGACCCCAAGCGGCGGGGTCAGCAGGCCGATATTCAGGTTCAGGATCGCCACGACGCCGAAATGCAGCGGGTCAATTCCGGCCCTGACGGCGGCCTGCGACAGGATCGGGCCGAACAGGATGATCACCGTCGTCGGGTCGATGAACATTCCCAGAACCAGCAGCACCGCGTTAAAGATCAGGATGGTTTGCAGATAGGTCATCTCCCACCCGGCGATCTGTGTGGCCAGCATGGCGGGCACATTCTCGCGGCCCATCACCCATGAAAAGGCCGCACCGCAACCAACGATGATCAGAAGCTGGCCCGAAAAGATGGCGGATCGCGAAAAGACCTGCCCCAGCGCCGTCACGCTGATCGAGCGGTACAGGAAGATCGACACGATCAGCGCATAGGCGGCGGCGACGGCCCCGGCCTCGGTCGGGGTCATCAGCCCCCCCAGCAGCCCGGCAAGAATGATCACCGGGATCATCAGCGGCACCAGCGCCGCGCCGGTGGCGCGGGCAATGACGGCGGGCGTGCGCTGCATCTCGATCCGGGGATAGTCGTGGATGCGCGCCTGAACCGCGACCAGCGCGATCTGCACCAGCCCGATCACCAGCCCCGGAATCAGCGTCGCGGCCATCAGCGCCCCGATGGACAGCCCCGTCATCGAGCCATAGATCACCGCCACCAGCGAAGGCGGCACCATCGGACCGATGATCGACGATGCCGCCGTGACCGCCCCGGCATAGGCAGCGGTATAGCCCTGCCGTTCCATTGCGGGGATGAACACCCGGCCAAGCGCGGCAATATCGCCAAGGGCCACGCCGGTAATACCCGAAAACAGGATCGAAGCACCGATATTCACCTGCGCCAGCCCGCCCCGCATCCAGCCAAAAATGACATTCGCGAAATGGATCAGCCGGTCGGTAATCTTGCCGGTATTCACCAGCTCGCCCGCAAGGATGAACAGCGGGATCGCCATCAGCACAAAGGAATCCATGCCCTGATAGATGCGTTCCGCCGCCAGCGGCAGAAAACGCCAGTAATCGCCCCATGCCATCCAGGCCAGCATCGCCGCGATCATTGCCCAGGCAATCGGCAGACCCAGCACCATCAGCCCCAGAAAGGCGGTCAGCAGAACGATCAGCGTATCGCTCATGCCTCGTTGCCCCCGTGCAGGAACAGGCGGGCAAGGGCGAAAAGGCTGGCGAACAGAAAGGCCAGCGGAATCGACAGATAGGGCCATGACAGCGGGATCCGCAGCCCCTCGCTTTTCTGGCTGGCGGCGAATTCGACGATGCCGATCCCCTCTCGCAGCAGGATCAGAAACACCGCCAGCCCGATCAGATCCAGCAGGACATCCAGCGCCCGCCCCGACCACGGCGCGATATGGCGCAGCAGCGCGGGCACCAGATCGATGCGGATATGGCTGCCCTCGCGCACCGCCACCGCCGAGGCCAGCAGCGCCATCCAGATCATCGCGTAACGCGCGACCTCTTCGGTAAAGACCGGCACCCCGCCCCCGGCATAGCGCAGCACGACCTGCGCGATCAGCAGCAGGAACATCGCGGCCAGACACAGGGCCGCGACCGCACGCAACGCCGCCTCGATCAGCCGCACCGCAACCGCCAGCGCCTGCACCTCAGTTCGCCGCCGCCGATGCATCAAGCGCCTGGTCGATCAGATCGGGCGTATCGATATTGGCGCGCAACCAGTCCAGCGCGACGGGCTGCATCGCCTGCCGGAAGGCATCACGCTGTTCGTCGCTTGGGCGGATGACATTCACCCCATGCTCGCCTGCGAATGCGATGGCCGAAGCCTCGACCTCGCGCGATGTCTTGCGGTTATAGGCGATGGCCTTGTCTGCGGCATCCTGCAACACCTGCTGCTGATCCGGCGTCAGCGACGAATAGAACGCCTCGGAAATTCCAAGCGGACCAAAGGCATAGCTGTGCCCGGTCAGCATCAGATGCGACTGCACCTCGTACAGCTTGACCAGATTAAAGACAGAAACCGAATTGTCCTGCCCATCGACAACCCTGGTCGCCAGCGCGGTGTAAAGCTCGCCAAAAGCCACGGGCGAGGCCGAGGCCCCCATCGCCTCGACCGGGATCGTCGCCAGCGGCCCCAGAACCCGCATTTTCAGCCCGGCCATATCCGCCGGGCTTTCGACCGCCTTGTTGGCGCTGAAATGCTTGAACCCGCCCGATTCCCACCAGCCCAGAACGCGAATATCGGTCTTTGCCAGAATATCGGCGGCCATCTCATCGCCAAGCGGGCCATCCAGCACCGCCCATGCCGCCTGTTCGGTCTGGAACAGATAGGGCGCGTTGAACACCATGATGTCGGGATGGATCGTCGCGTAATTCCCATCCGAGGCATCAGTCATCTCCAGCAGGCCGCGCCGCATCTGCGCCAGCCGGTCATTGGGGGCCCCAAGCGCGCCGCCATAGACCAGTTCCACCGTCATGTCGGAATTTGCCTCGACCTCATCCTTGAAGGTGCGGTACATGCCGTTGACAAAGTCAAAGCCCTCGATCGTCTCGGGCAATGACAAGCCCACGGTGATGCTTTGCGCGGCAGCACCCCCCGGCACGCCAAGGACCGCAACGACCGACAGGGCGGCCAGCCTAGCAAACATGGTGTTCATCGTCATTCCTCCTTTCGATCAGCGCGGATCGGCACAATGTTCAAACCGCCGGACGGGCGGGCATTCCAGATCGGTGATCAGCATGTGACCGGGCGCATGGGTGATCGCCAGATCGGGCTTTGCATGGGCGATGGCGCGCTCGACCGAGACGCCGCAGGGCCAGAACATTGCCGTTTCGCCGTTTTGCACATCGCTCAGCCCCAACCCGTCCACCGGCCGCGACAGATCAACCCCGATCCGCGCCGGGTCGCCGACATGTACCGGCCCGCCATGGGCCAAGGGCTGCGCGCGGGTGATTTCTGCCGCCAGTTCCAGATGCTCATCACGGATGGCGCGCATCGACACGACCAGATTGCCGCCAAAAGGTGCGACCGGGGCCATCCGCAGCGCCGAGTCAAAGGCCGAACAGGACCGCCCCCCGCCATGACAGCGCAGGCTGACGCCCGCGTGGATCAGATCAGCCTCGAAACTCAGCGAGCAGCCGATGGCAAAGGCGACCAGATCGTCCCGCCACAGACCGGTCAGCGCGGCCACATCGCCCGCCGGGCGCCCATGGCGGAACACCCGGTACAGCGGCAGATCGCGGCGGATGTCGATCCCCTCGCCCAGTTCGGGCAGGGCCGGATCGCCTGGCCTGCCACGCGCCAGCAGCGGAAAAACCGCCGGATTCGCGCGCAGAAATGCGTGAAAGCCGTCGGCCATCGCCTGCGGCAGAATGGCGATATTGGCCTGCATCATTCCCGGCGCCAACCCCGCCGTCTGCCCGGCCTGCCGCCCTTCGCGAAAACGCCGCCGGATGTCGCGCGGCCGCATCACGCAAGCCGCTCCAGATGCGCCCGGATCATCAGGATCTCGGCCTCGTGACAGGCGCAGGTACGATCCCAGCTTTCCTGACCGGTGCCGGGCGCGCGCAAAGCCGTCATCACGATCAGGCATTCCCCCGGCTGACCACCGATGGCCGGCCCGTCCGTGACCCGGATCGAGATTCGCGGCGACAGGGTATCAGTGCCAACATGGAAATCGATCAGCCCAAGGGCAGCGTCGGGCACGATGCGTACCCGCACCCTGGCCCCGTCAAAGATCGACGCGCCGGTAAAGACCCCTGCCTCGCCCGCAGGCTTCAGCCCCATCGAGCCAAGCGCCCATCCCCCCACGAACCCGGCATCCGACAGCGCCGCAAAGGCGTCACCCCGACCGACCCGCGCCCATGTCGCGGCCACATGCACAAGCTGCTGGCGTCGCATCGTTCCCCCTTCCCCTGGCGGATGGTGGCGAGGGTCTGAAATCGTATACTGCAAGTCAACATATTTCGACTGATTGTTTCAAAAAACGGGCCCGTGATTGCCCGAAACGCCCAAGCCGTATACTATTCTTCGGCTTTTTGACCGATCCTGAAACAGATAAGCCTGTCACATTCTTTCGGCACGAGGGCCTCATGGCGCGACAAAGCTATCGCTTGCAGATCTACAACGACTATCGCGCCCGCATTCAGCGCGGCGAGATCGGGCCGGATGACCGGCTGGTCGATACGATCATCGCGGCAGAACTGGGCGTGTCGCGCATGCCGGTACGCGACGCGCTGATGCAACTGACCCATGAAGGCTATCTTGAGGGCACGACACGCGGCTTTGCCCTGCCCAGCCTGTCGTCCCGGCAGGTGATGGACATCTTTGAACTGCGCCGGCTGCTGGAACCAAGGGCCGTTGCACTGGCCACGCGTGGCTTGACGGATGACGATATCGCAACATTGGGTCGTGCGGTCTCCGAGGCCCGGTCAACCGTCGAAACAAACGATCTGGGCCTGTTCTTCAAAGCCAGCGAGACATTCCGCAACACCTGGCTGGGGGCGGTGCCGAATGCGGAACTGCGCCAGACGATCCAGCGCTATCTGGCGCAGGTGCAGACGGTGCGGGTTGCCACGATGCGCGATCCCGAAACCCGCGACGTGATCGTCGCGGGACAGCAGGATCTGTATCGCACCTTTCAGCGGCGCGATACGCTGGCAGCCCATGACCGGATGCTGCGTTTCGTCATGCAGGCCGAGGCCTCTTATGCCGAAACGCTGAGACAGGAACCCGAAAGTGCGGCTTAAATCCCCGCATCGGCAATGGCGCGGGCCAGAACCGGTACAGTGTCGCGGTTCAGCCCGGCGATGTTCAACCGTGAATCGCTGACCATATAGATGCCCGAGCCGGTTTTCAGTTTCGCCACCTGCTCGGCCGAGGCCCCGAGGCGCGAGAACATGCCCCGGTGATCGGCCACGAAATCAAACCGGTCGCTTCCCGTCAGATCACGCAGCTCGGCGGCCAGTTGCGCCCTCAGCCCCAGCATCGTGTTGCGGACCTCTTCCAGTTCGGCGGCCCAGTCGGTGCGCAGCGCGTCGTCGGTCAGGATCGTGCTGACGATGCGCGCACCGTGATCGGGCGGGAAGGAATAGGTCTGGCGGTTCAGAAAGGCCATCGCGCCCTGCGAAAGATCACGGGCGGCACTGTTTTCGGCCAGTGCCATCAGAACCCCGGTTCTTTCGCGATAGATGCCGAAATTCTTGCTGCACGAGGCCGCGATCAACACTTCGGGCAGGCTTTTGGCGACCATCCGCGTCGCCTCGGCATCGGCGTCCAGCCCGTCGCCAAAGCCCTGATAGGCCAGGTCGATCAGCGGAATCCCTCCGGCCTTGTCCAGCAGTGCAATCACCTGCCGCCATTGTTCCAGCGTCAGGTTGGCCCCGGTCGGGTTGTGGCAGCAGCCATGCAGCAGCACGACATCGCCTTTCCCGACCCGCGCCAGATCGGCCAGCATGCCATCGAAATCGACGCCGCGTGTGGCATTGTCGAAGTAACGGTATTCGACAAAGGGCAGACCCATGAATTTCATGATCGACAGATGGTTGGGCCAGGTCGGGTCCGACACATGCACCGTCAGATCCGGGTTCGCCATCCGCGCCAGTTCCAGCCCCTGTCGGATCGCGCCCGTGCCGCCCACCGTCGCGACCGAGGCCAGACGGTCGCCCGGCACATCGGCCAGCACCATCTTCGCCATGGCGTCGCGATATTCGGGTTCGCCCGCAAGACCGGTATAGGCCTTGCTGGTCTGGGTTTCCCAGATGCGCTGCTCGGCTGCCTTGACCGCGCGCATCACCGGCGTCAGCCCGGTCGGATCCTTATAGACGCCGACGCCCAGGTCGATCTTGCCCTGACGGCTGTCGGCCTTGAATTCTTCGATCAGCATCAGGATCTTGTCGGGGGCTTGCGGCTTGAGGTTGGACAGCATCTCAGGCATCTCCGGTTGCAATGTTCAGGTCCGGAAAGCTGCCCCATTCGGTCCAGCTTCCGTCATAAAGCGAATGGTTGCGATGGCCGATCCGCTCCAGCGCCAGCGACAGGATCGCGCCGGTCACGCCGCTGCCGCAGCTTGTGATGGCGGGTTTGGCCAGATCGACGCCCGCAGCCTCGAATGCAGAGCGCAGGGCGTCGGCATTCTTCATGGTGCCATCCGCATTGTATAGCTGGCCAAAGGGCAGGTTCTTCGATCCGGGAATATGACCCGAGCGCAGGCCGGGGCGCGGCTCGGGCACCTCGCCGCGGAACCGTTCGGGCGCGCGGGCGTCGATAATCTCGTGATCGCCCAGTTTCGAGGCTGCGGCCACCTGCGTCACATCGCGTACCAGCCCGGCCTGCCGCTGCACGGTGATATGCCGGTCCCGCAGGATCGGCGGCATGTCCTCGACCTCGCGCCCCTCGGCCTGCCATCTGGCGAAGCCGCCATCCAGCACCGCCACATCGGCCTTGCCCATCAGGCGAAATGTCCACCAGACGCGGGCAGCGCTGCGCACATCGGAATTGTCATAGACCACGATCTGATGCCCGTCGCCGATGCCCATTGCCCGCATCCTGCTGATGAACAGCTCGACCGGCGGGGCCATATGCGGCAAGGCGCTGCGCGTGTCCGATATGGCCTCGATGTCAAAGAACCGCGCACCGGGGATATGGGCAGCGTCATATTCGGCCCGCGCGTCGCGGCCTGTCGCGGGCATGTGCCAGCTTGCATCGATGACCCGCAAATCCGGATCGTTCAAATGCGCGGCCAGCCATTCGGTCGAAACCAGCGTTTTCGGATCGTCCTGCATCGGCACCCCCCTGTTGGCATTGTTTCGATGTACAGGGGGATCGTCCGGCCTGCAACGCCCTGTCAGCCCTGTTTCAACAATCGCTGCTTCTGCCGTTCCCAGTCGCGTTTGGCGCTGGTTTCACGCTTGTCGGCGACCTTTTTGCCCTTGGCGACGCCGATCTTCAGCTTTACCAGACCCTTGTGGTTGAAATACATGACCAGCGGCACCAGCGTCAGCCCCTCGCGCCCCACGGCCTGCCACATCCGCGACAATTCGCGCCGGCTGACCAGCAGCTTGCGCCTGCGGCGTTCCTCGTGCCCGAAGACGCCTGCATTCAGCAGCGTGGCAATATAGCCGTTGATCAGCCACAATTCGCCATCCTCGATGCTGGCATAGCTTTCGGCGATGTTCGATTGTCCGGTGCGCAGCGATTTCACCTCGGATCCGGTCAGGACGATGCCCACCTCAAGATCGCTTTCGATGAAATAATCGAAACGCGCCCGCCGGTTCTCGGCGATCACCTTGTAGTTTTTGTTTTCGGGTTCCTTGGCCATGACGGCGTTACATAGGCAGCGTCAAAGTCGCTGTAAAGGCCCGCCGCCTCTTTCGACCGTCAACACGTCCGCCAGCGCCCGCGCGGCCTGCGATACCTCGTGCCAGGTAAGCTCAAAGTCGCGCAGACCGCCATACCAGGGATCGGCCACCGACTGTCCCTTGTGGCCCGGCACATGATCCAGCAGCAGTGACAGCCGGGCGCGCGCGCCGGTGGGGGCTAGCTGGCGCAGGCGGGCCATGTTCTCGTCATCCATTCCAAGGATCAGGTCGAAACGGTCGAAATCCTGCGCCACGACCTGACGCGCGCGCAGCCGCGATATATCAACGCCATTGCTGATCGCGACGGCCTGCGCACGGGGATCGGGGGCCTCGCCCTGATGCCACGCGCCGGTGCCCGCCGAATCGACGGCGACATCCAGCCCGCGCCGCGCGGCTTCGGCCCGGAACGCGCCCTCGGCCAGAGGAGAGCGGCAGATATTGCCAAGGCAGACAAACAGAATCGCCGGTTTGCCCCGGACTGGGGGATGAGTGATTGTATGCGCCATGCCCGGCAGGCTACGCTGGTTCACGGAAATGGGAAAGGGGGCGCGGCATGAGCAGGCATCCGATTCGAGGCATGCGGAAGGAGCGGGCAGCATGAGACCCGGCCCCCGCAATCTGATCACCGATGTTGCGGGCCTGAGGGTCGGCAATGCGCAGGATGCGGCGCTGCGATCAGGGACAACGGTCCTGACCGCCGACGCACCTTTCGCGGCGGCGGTACAGGTGATGGGCGGTGCGCCGGGGACGCGTGACACCGACCTGCTGGCCCCCGACAAGCTGGTCGCGCAGGTCGATGCGCTGGTGCTGTCGGGCGGGTCGGCCTTTGGGCTGGCGGCCTGCGACGGCGTTATGGCAGGGCTTGCAGAGGCCGGGCGCGGCTTTGCCGTGGGCAACGCGCGGGTGCCCATCGTGCCTGGGGCCATCGTCTTTGATCTGCTGAACGGAGGCGACAAGGGCTGGCCTGCCAACCCCTATCCCGCACTGGGCCTCGCAGCGTTGCGGGCCGCCGCCACCGGTTTCGCCATCGGCAGCGCGGGCGCGGGAACAGGCGCGATGACCGGGCGGATGAAGGGGGGGCTTGGCTCGGCCTCGGCGGTGCTGGACAACGGGCTGACCGTGGGCGCGCTGGTCGTCGTCAACGCCCTCGGCTCGGCCACCGTTGGCGAAACCGCGCATTTCTGGGCCGCGCCATGGGAACTGGGCGACGAATTCGGCGGTCGCGGCCTGCCTGACGAATTTCCCGCCGCGCAGGAACCGCAGCCGCTGAAACGGCTGGGCGAGGCGACCACCATCGCCATCGTCGCAACCGATGCGGCGATGGACAAGGCGGCGCTGCTGCGGCTGGCGACTGCGGCGCATGACGGGCTGGCGCGCGCGCTGTTGCCCAGCCACACGCCTTTCGACGGCGATCTGGTCTTTGCGGCTGCAACCGGTGCAAGGCCGATGCCCGATCCGGTGATCGATTCCTTTCTGCTGGGCCATGCAGCCGCCTGCACCCTTGCCCGCGCCACCGCCCGCGCCGTCTTTCACGCCACGGCGGCAAGCGGCGATCTGCAACCCTGCTGGCAGGGGCTGTACGGCCCGTAGCGGCTGCGACGGGCGGAAAAATTCCCGCACCCGGCTTTGCAATCGGACCGGTCATGCCGATATAAGCCCGAGAAATCGGTTGTGGCGCGGCAAGGAAGGGACACGGATGTCAGGCAAGGCGATGCAACGGCTGTGCTTCTATCTGCTGGTCCTGCTGACGCTTTATGCGTCGCTGGCGGGGGCGGGCTGACGCGATGACACCCCAGACACCGCGCCCCGACATGCGCCACAGGCTTGAGGGGCGACCAAAATGGGTGACGATCGCCGCAGTGCCGTTCCTTTTGGGTGCATTTTTTCAGGCCCCAGCCGGACTGGTCGGCGATCTTGCCGCCTTCGGGCTGATCGCCCTTGGTATGTGGCAAACGCAGCAAGGGCTGCGGGCCGAAGCCGCCTATGACATCCGCGCTTCAGCGCGCCGCCCCGCCCTTCCGCGCAAGCTGCTGGGCGGATTGCTGGCCGGGATGGGGCTGGGGTTGGGCGCGGCAGAACCGGGGGCGTTGACCGGCGCGGGGCTGATCGGGCTGGCCGGGGTGGCGCTGCATCTGCTGGCCTTCGGCGCCGATCCGCTGCGCGACAAGGGAATCGACGATGCCGGTGATTTTCAGCAGGAACGCAGCCGCCGCATGATCGCCGAAGGACAGTCATTTCTGGATCAGATGAAACAGGCGATCCGGCTCAGCGGCGATCCGGCGCTGGTGGCGCGCGTCGCCCTGTTCGAAGGCACGGTCCACCGGCTTTTCGCAAGGGTCAGCCGGGATCCCCGCGATCTGGCGGCGGTGCGGCGCTATCTTGGCGTTTACCTGATGGGTGCGCGCGACGCGACGGCCAGATTCGCCGATCTTTACGCAAGCTCGCGGGATGGGCAGGCACGCGCGGCCTATGAGGCCTTTCTGACCGATCTGGAACGGGATTTCACCGCCCGCAGTGACAAGCTGCTTGAAGGGGATCGCGACGAGCTGGAGGTTGAAATGACAGTGCTTCGCGAACGTTTGGCGCGAGAAGGGGTCCGGCCCGCCGCAGACGACACCCCACGTTCGGACGAGGCGCAAACTCTGGACCAATTGCTGACCTTTCCCCCCGACCGCGCCAAGACCCGCTGATCCATGCCCCGCTTTGCCCTGAAGATAGAATATGACGGCCGGCCCTTTTCCGGCTGGCAGGCACAGGCCGATCAACCCTCGGTCCAACAGACAATAGAGGCAGCGCTGGCCCGTCTGGATGCGGGCTTTGCAGCGGGCGCGCGGATCGCGGGGGCGGGGCGCACGGACTCTGGCGTTCACGCGACGGGACAGGTTGCCCATGCCGATATGGAACGCGGCTGGGATCCGTTTCGCCTGCAAGAGGCGCTGAATTTTCATCTGAAGCCCGCCCCCGTCGCGGTGTTGCAGGCCGCGCCGGTAGACGACGGTTTTCACGCCCGCTTTTCGGCTCGCGAAAGGCGCTATACCTTCCGGCTGATTACCCGGCGCGCGCCGGTCACGCATGATCGGGGGCTGGTCTGGCAGGTGCTGCATCCGCTGGATGCCGGGGCGATGCGCGCAGGCGCGGCCCATCTGATCGGGCGGCATGATTTCACGACCTTCCGTTCCTCGATCTGTCAGGCGCAAAGCCCGGTCAAGACGCTTGACGAAATCGGGATCGAGGAATTGCCGGTCCCGCAGGGACGCGAATACCGCTTTCACCTGCGGGCGCGGTCATTCCTGCACAATCAGGTGCGATCCATTGTCGGCACGCTGGAGCGTGTGGGCGCGGGCGCATGGCAGCCTGATCGGGTGGCGGCGGCGCTGGCAGCCTGCGACAGGTCGGCCTGCGGGCCGGTCTGCCCGCCCTACGGGCTGTATCTGACAGGGGTGGGTTATCCGCAGCCGCCCTTTGACGAAGCCGCCTAGCGACGCCCCCGGCGGCGCGGACGCTCGTCATGGCGCGATATGACGATCTTGATCGTGTTCCACAGGATCCACAGATCCAGCTTCATGTCGCGGTGGCGCTGATAGATCAGGTCGATTTTCAGCTTGGCAGGCAGGCAGCGGCGGTAATAGGCGACCTCGGTCGCCTCGGCGCTGCGGCAATTCGCCATGATCCGGTCTTCGTGCCGGTGATAGATCAGCGTCGCAAGCCCGGTCACGCCCGGACGGCTTTGCAGCACCTGATTATAGATGGCCGGAAACCGTTCGACATATTCGCGCAGCGGCGGGCGGGGTCCGACAAAGCTCATGTCACCCTTGAGGATGTTGAAAAGCTGCGGCAGCTCATCCAGCCGGGTGCGGCGCAAAAACCGACCGATGGGTGTGATTCGCCAGTGCTTGTGCGCCCCCGTGGCCCCAAAATCCTCATCCTGCAACAACATGGTGCGGAACTTGAGTTGCCGGAAGGACCGGCCCGGCGCGCACATCCGGTCGGCGCTGTAAAGAATTGGACGGCCCTGCGCGACCAGAAGGATCGCGGCGACGGTCAGCATCACGACGGAAAGCGGAACCAGCAGCAGGACGGCGAAAAGGATGTCGCAAATTCGTTTGGACAGCGGCATGGGCTCGGCCTTGCCGCCCGACGCTTCTGCGGCAAACCAAGCCATCTTTGGCATGGTCAGCACAGAAAGGCGCGTTGCCTCTGCTCTGTCCCAATCGTGATGAATAGTCACAATGCTGTACCGGTCCGTCACCCTAGCGATGGGAACCCGTAACATATCGTCCGGCACAATGGAACCAGAGGCGAACAACTTAAGGCAATCACTTGCACAAGCATGGCAATTCGGCCACTGTTAGCCGATCAGGGCCAAGCAGAGGCGACCGTGCCGACACGTAAATTCCTTGTTTTGCTGGATGACAGCCGCGAATGCCTGAACGCGATGCGCTTTGCCGCGATGCGCGCCGCGCATACCGGCGGCGGCGTGGTCATCCTGTCGGTCATCCCCGCCGAGGACATCCAGCACGGCTTTGGCGTGGCCGATCTGATGCGCGCCGAGGCGCAGGAACGGATCGAGGCGCATTTCGAGGTTTTCGCCAAATGGATGCGCGCACGCCCCAAGGTCGATCCGGAACTGGTCATCCGCGAGGGAGACCCGGCCGAAGAACTGATTGCCCAGATCGCCGCCGACCCGGAAATCGGCATCGTCGTCCTGGGGCTGAACAGCGACAAGTCGGGGCCGAACCCGGTTCTCAGCCGGCTGTTGCGCGACCAGACCAACCTGCCCTGCCCGATCACCATCGTTCCCGGCGACCTGTCGAAAGAACGGCTGGAGGCAATCACATGACAGGCGGCGCTTGACCGGACCGGTCCGGATCGCCATATCGGGACGAAAGGAGCGTCCCGATGTTCATCCAGACCGAAACCACGCCGAATCCGGCGACGATGAAATTTCTGCCCGGCGAAACCGTTCTGGGCAGCGGCACAGCCGATTTCCCGACCGCCGACGCCGGGGCGGCATCGCCACTGGCGCGGCGCATCTTTGCCGTCGAGGGCGTGACGGGCGTGTTTCTGGGCCGCGATTTCGTGACCGTGACCAAGGCGGACAACCTGCCTTGGGATCACCTGAAACCCTCGGTTCTGGGCGCGATCATGGAACATTTCCAGTCGGGTGCCCCGGCTATCGAAGGCGATGCACCCGAAAGCGCGGGCCATGCCAGCCATGACGGACCGGATGCGGAAATCGTGGGCCAGATCAAGGAACTTCTGGATACCCGCGTGCGCCCCGCCGTTGCGCAGGATGGTGGCGACATCACCTTCCACGGCTTTGACCGCGGCGTCGTCTATCTGCATATGCAGGGCGCCTGCGCAGGTTGCCCATCCTCGACCCTGACGCTGAAGATGGGAATCGAGAACCTGCTGCGCCACTATATCCCCGAAGTGGTCGAGGTCCGGCCCGTTGCCTGACTTCATCACGCTTGGGTTCGACACATCGGCCGCGCATTGCGCGGCCGCTTTGCTGCGGGGTGATCGGGTTCTGGCGCTGCGGCACGAGGAAATGACCAGGGGCCAGGCCGAACGGCTGTTTCCGATGCTGGAGGAAATGCTGGCCGCGACCGGGTTGGGCTGGTCCGATCTGGATGTGATCGGGGTTGGCACCGGGCCGGGCAACTTCACCGGCATCCGGGTGGCGATTGCCGCCGCGCGCGGGCTGGCGCTGTCCCTCGGGATACCGGCGGTGGGGATTTCCGTCACTGAAGCCGCTGCTTTCGGCCTGCCCCGCCCCTGCCGGATCGTGATACCCGCCCGTCGCGATCATCTGATCTGGCAGGATTTCGTCGCCGGGGACGACGGCAAGGGGGGATGCCGTCCGCAGCAAGCTGCGACCGGCGCGCTGCCGCCCGGCCCCGTGCCGGCTTCGCCGGCGGTTCCGCTGGCCGAAGCCATTGCGCGTCTTGCACTGGCGCGGCGCGACAACCCCGCCCCCCGCCCCGCCCCGGTCTATCTGCGCCCCGCCGACGCGGTCCCGGCACGCGACGCCCCGCCGGTCATCCTGCGATGACGCCCGATGCGATGACGGCGCTGCACGCGCGCTGTTTCGGGTCAACACCGCGCCCCTGGTCGGCTGACGAGTTTGCCGGGCTTCTGGCGACCTCTGGCACCTTCCTGCTGTCTGAACCGGCCGGGTTTCTGCTGGGCCGGGTGGTGTTGGACGAGGCCGAGTTGCTGACCCTTGCCGTTGACCCCGACGCGCGGCGGCACGGAATGGGGCGGCGACTGACGGTCGGATTTGCCGATGCGTCGCGCGACAGGGGTGCCAGATCGGCCTTTCTTGAAGTGGCCGCCGACAATGCCGCCGCGCAGGCCCTCTATCTCGGGCTTGGCTGGCGGC
The DNA here is from genome assembly GCF_047973135.1 of Paracoccus sp. (in: a-proteobacteria). Lineage (GTDB taxonomy): Bacteria > Pseudomonadota > Alphaproteobacteria > Rhodobacterales > Rhodobacteraceae > Paracoccus. Next base: position 3,958 of record NZ_JBKEBL010000305.1, on the reverse strand, counting down.
CGGCAGGGTTGCGCCGGGGCTATTACACGGCGGCTCTGGATGCGCTGATCCTGCGGCTTGGCCTTTGATGCCACACAAATACGGTTGACCCCCTGCGAACGATGCGTCCTAATCTGTTCGGGATGCGCATGGCTTGAATCATGTGCCAACAGGACGAGGTTTGACGAATGACTCTGATGAAATCGCTTCTTGCAGGTGCGGCGACTTTGGCCCTGACCGCTGGCGCATCGCTGGCGGATCCGGCGCTGATCTATGACCTTGGCGGCAAATTCGACAAATCCTTCAACGAGGCGGCCTATGCGGGCGCGACCCGCTGGAAGGAAGAGACCGGCGGCAACTACAAGGAACTGGAGATGCAGTCCGAGGCGCAGCGCGAACAGGCCCTGCGCCGCCTGGCCGAAACGGGCGCGAACCCCATCGTCATGACCGGCTTTGCCTTTGGCGATGTGCTGAACAAGGTGGCGCCCGATTACCCCGACACGAAATTCGCGATCATCGACATGGTGGTCGAACAGCCGAATGTGCAATCGGTCGTCTTTACCGAACAGGAAGGCAGCTATCTGGCGGGGATCATGGCCGCGATGGCCTCGGAAACCGGAACGGTCGGCTTTGTCGGCGGCATGGACATTCCGCTGATCCACAAATTCGAATGCGGCTATGCGCAGGGCTTCATGGCCGCCAAACCGGATGGCAAGGTGCTGATCAACTATACCGGCACGACTCCGGCGGCATGGAACGATCCGGTCAAGGGCGGCGAGCTGGCCAAGGCGCAGATCAGCCAGGGCGCGGATATCGTCTATGCGGCGGCGGGCGGCACCGGGATCGGCGTGTTGCAGGCCGTGGTGGACGCGGGCAAGCTGGGTATCGGCGTGGACAGCAACCAGAACCATCTGCATCCGGGCAAGATGCTGACCTCAATGATCAAGCGCGTGGACAATGCCGTGTTCGAGGCATTCACCGCGGGTTCGGACCTTGAACCCGGCGTGCGGGTCATGGATCTGGCCGCCGATGGCGTGGGTGTGGCCATCGACGACGACAACAAGGCCCTGATCACCCCGGACATGCAGGCCGCCATTGACGACGCGGCGGCAAAGATCAAGGCGGGTGAGATCAAGGTCCACGATTATGCGACCGACAACACCTGCCCGGTCCAGTAATGGCGGCGGCAGGCGCGGAACGGGGGGGGCGACCGGCAGCGGCCGCCCCTTATGCCATTGAACTGCGCGGCATCTCCAAATCGTTCGGCCCGGTGCAGGCGAACAAGGGGATTGACCTGCGCGTGGCAAAGGGCTCGATCCACGGCATCATCGGTGAAAACGGCGCAGGCAAATCCACGCTGATGTCGATCCTCTACGGGTTCTACAAGCCCGACAGCGGCCAGATCCTGATCAACGGCCAGCCCATCGCCATCGCCGACAGCCAGACCGCGATCCGCGCGGGCATCGGCATGGTGTTTCAGCATTTCAAGCTGGTCCAGAATTTCACCGTGTTGGAGAACATCATCCTCGGTGCCGAGGATGGCGCCCTGCTGCGCCCCTCGCTGGCCAAGGCGCGGGGCATCCTGAAAAAGCTGGCCGAGGAATATCAGCTTGAGGTCGATCCCGACGCAATGATCGAGGAACTGTCTGTCGGCCATCAGCAGCGGGTCGAAATCCTCAAGGCGCTGTACCGGCAGGCCGACATCCTGATTTTGGACGAACCCACCGGCGTTCTGACCCCGGCCGAGGCAGATCACCTGTTCCGAATCCTGCAAGGGCTGAAGGCCGAGGGCAAGACCATCATCCTGATCACCCACAAGCTGCGCGAGATCATGGAGATCACCGACACTGTCAGCGTGATGCGACGGGGCGAGATGGTCGCCAGCGTCACCACTGCCGACACCAGCCCCGAGGAGCTGGCCGAACTGATGGTCGGGCGCAAGGTGCTGCTGAACGTGGCCAAGGCCCCCGCAACCCCCGGTGCCCCGGTGCTTGAGGTGCGCGACCTGAAACTGCTGGACGAGAACGGGGTGGAACGGCTGCGCGGCATCAGTTTCGATATCCGCGCGGGCGAAATTCTTGGCATCGCGGGGGTCAGCGGCAATGGCCAGACCCAATTGCTTGAGATTTTGGGCGGCTATCCCGAAAAAGGTGCCAGAGTCGGCGGCTCGATCCGCATGAATGGCGAGGTGCTGGACCTGACCGGCACAAAATCCGACGCGGGCACAAGGCGCAAACGCGGCTTTGGCCATGTCCCCGAGGACCGGCAGGTCGAAGGGTTGATCATGGATTTCGCCGCCTGGGAAAACTCGGCCTTCGGGTATCATGACAGCGCGGAATATCGGCGCGGATTGCTGATGGACAATTCTGCCATCCGCCGCGACGCCGAAACCCATATGGAGGATTTCGACGTCCGCCCCCGCAACGCCAATCTTGCGGCACGCAATTTTTCCGGCGGGAACCAGCAAAAGATCGTCGTCGCGCGCGAAATCGAACGCAACCCCGACCTGCTGCTGATTGGCCAGCCCACGCGCGGCGTGGATATCGGCGCGATCGAGTTCATCCACAGGCGCATCGTGGAACTGCGCGACGCGGGCAAGGCCGTGTTGCTGGTCAGCGTCGAACTGGACGAGATCCTGTCGCTGTCGGACCGCATCGCCGTGATGTTTGACGGCCGGATCATGGGCGAACGCCTGCCCGGTCAGACCACTGCGGGCGAACTGGGCCTGCTGATGGCGGGCGTCACCGATACCGCGAAGGGGGCCGCCTGATGGACAAGATGCCGAAATGGGCCGATGTGATCCTGACGCCCCTGATCTCGCTGCTGCTGGCGATGCTGATCTCGGCGCTGGTGATCCTTGCCATCGGGGAAAGCCCGTGGGAGGCCATGAAAACCATGGTTACGGGGGCGCTTGGCTCCAGCTATGGCTGGGGCTTCACGCTGTATTACACCACGAATTTCATCTTCACCGGGCTGGCCGTGATGGTCGCCTATCATGCCAGCCTGTTCAATATCGGCGGCGAGGGGCAGGCGGCCATGGGTGGCCTGGGTGTGGCGCTGGTGTTGCTGTGGCTACCCTTGCCGCACTGGCTGCTGGCGCTGCCCGTTGCGATGATCGCCGCCGCCGCCTTTGGCGCGGCATGGGCGTTCATTCCAGCATGGTTGCAGGCAAAGCGCGGCAGTCACATCGTGATCACCACGATCATGTTCAACTTTATCGCCGCCGCGCTGCTGAACTATATTCTGGTCAACGTCCTGCGCCCGGTGGGCAGCATGGACCCGGCCTCGGCCAATTTCCCGCCGGGCACGCATCTGCCGACGCTCAGCGGCATGGCCGCCGCGATGGGCATCGAATGGGGCAAGCATACGCCGGTCAATGTCACCTTTCCTGTGGCCATTGCCGCCTGCGTGCTGGTCTGGCTGCTGATCTGGCGCACCCGACCGGGATACGAGATTCGCGCCTTTGGAAAATCCGAGCCCGCGGCGGTCTATGCCGGCATCTCGCCCCTGCGGATCACGGTGATCGCCATGCTGATTTCAGGCGGGCTGGCCGGGCTGATGGCCATCAACAACGTCATGGGCGAGGCCGAGCGGCTGGTCCTGAACGCGGTCGAGGGCGCGGGCTTCATCGGCATCGCCGTGGCGCTGATGGGCCGCAACCATCCCATCGGCGTGTTGCTGGCCGCCTTGCTGTTCGGTTTCCTCTATCAGGGCGGCGGAGAGCTGGCGCTCTGGACCTCGATTCCGCGAGAGCTTATCATAGTCATTCAGGCCCTGGTGATCCTGTTCACCGGCGCGCTCGACATCATGGTGCTGATGCCGCTAGAGGCCTTCTTCATGTCTCGGAGGAAGATGGAATGATCGAGGCGCTAATTCCGTTTCTGCCCGGCTTCTTGGCGGATTATGCGATTCAGGCGGTTGCCATCGCGTCTCCCGGTCCGGGCGTTGCGCTGATCCTCGGTTTTGCGGTCAGCGAGGG
>NZ_JBKEBL010000005.1:0-2386 GCF_047973135.1 Paracoccus sp. (in: a-proteobacteria) | reverse complement strand
TGGCGCAGATGCGGCAGGCCTTTGAAAGCAACCGCCTGTCCGGCCCCTATTTTCCGCTGTCGCGCTTTGGCACCTATTTCGTCACCCTGCGCGATGCCGATGGCAGGGTCGTCTCGTTCAGCCGCTTTGCGAAGAAGGCGCAGCAGGAGGCGTTCATCCGCGAGATGGAGGGCCGCCCCGGCCGTGTCGAACGCGGGGTGCTGGGCGAAGGGGCCGATCTGCGCGGCATGGTTGATCCGCGTTTCGTGGCCGATGTCGAACAGATGCTGGGCGAGGCGGGCGCAGGGGCCGAGTTGCTGGATGCCGTCTGGCAGCACTGGCTGGAAACCCTGCCCGATCAGTCGGTGCGCAAGGCGCATATCCACAGGAAGGGCCGGGCCGGGTTCAACCGCGATGCCATCCGCGCCTTTTCCTCGGCGATGTTCCATGGCGCGCATCAGCTTGGCCGGCTGACATACGGGCTGGAAATGGACGAGAACCTGAACGAGGCCGAGGAACAGGCCGCGCGGCAGCCCGATCCGGAACGCGCAGGCTTCGTGGTGCGCGAGATGCGCCAGCGCCATGCCTTCACCATGAACCCGACCAACAACCCGCTGGTGACGGCTGGCACCTCGCTGGCCTTTATCTGGTATCTGGGCATGTCGCCCGCTTCGGCCATGGTGAACCTGTCCCAGACCACGATCTTCGGCATCCCGATCATGGCGGCACGCTTTCGCAAGGCGGGTGTCACCGGGGCGGCGGATGCGCTGTGGAAAGCCGCAAGGGATTTCGGCAGGGGCAAGGGCCGGATCGACAAGGCCCCGGACCTGTCTGCCGATGACCGCGCGGCGCTGGCCGAAGGGTACCAGCGGGGCACGATCGACAAGACGCAGGCGCATGATCTGGCCTCGGTCGCCGAGTCGGGTGTCGAATATAATGCGGCGCGCGAAAAGGCGATGCGGGTGATCGGCTTTCTGTTCCACCACACCGAGCGCTTCAACCGGGAAGTCACCTTCCTTGCCAATTTCCGGCTGCTGCGCGCCGAAGGCCGGTCACAGGCCGAAGCCATCGACGAGGCCGACGCCATGGTCAAGAAGATCCATTTCGACTATCAGAACACCTCCAGACCCCGGATGATGCAGGGCGATTTCGAGAAGATCCTGTTCACCTTCCGCAACTTCACCGTGAACGCGCTCTATCGTCTGTTCCGCGACACCCATCAGGCCTTTGCCGGGGCCAGCGCCGAGACCCGCCGCGAGGCCCGTAACCAGCTTGTCGGCGTCACCCTGTCGATGCTGGCCCATGCCGGTATCAAGGGCGTCTGGGGCTATGGGCTGCTGATGACGCTTCTGGGGCTGTTCTTCCCCGGCGATGGCGACGATGTGGAAGAATGGCTTCAGGATGCGCTGCTGATGGAGGGCGACAGCCCGGCAACCGCCGCCTGGAACTGGACCATGGGCATGGCGCTGAACGGGGTGCCGGGCAATGGTCTGGGCATCAGCCTGACGAACCGGATCGGGATGCCGAACCTCTGGTTCCAGCCGCCGCGCGAAGGCACGGAAGGGCAGGAACTGTGGATGCATTATCTGGCCCAGATCGCCGGGCCGGTCGCCGCGATCCCCGGTCAGTTTCTGGCCGGGCTGTCGATGATATCCGATGCCTGGGGCGAGGGGAACGGCGACAACATGATGCGCGGTGCGGAAAAGATGCTGCCGGGCTTTGCCGCCGATCTGCTGACGCCGGTCAGGTTCATGGCCTATGGCGCAAACACTTATTACGGGGATCCGCTGATCGAGAATGTCGGCGTCCTTGATGCGCTGCGCGCGGGCCTTGGCTTCACACCGGCGAAACTGGCCGAGCGATACGAGATCAACAACAGGCTGAAAGCCCGGCAAAAGCAGATCATGGATCGCCGGGCGCGCATTCACAGGGCCATCGGCACCGCCGTTCAGGAGGGCGGGGACGTGCCGCCCGGCATCCTGCGCGATCTGCAGCGTTTCAACAGCGAGTTCCCCGAATATCCGATCACCCCCGAGACGGTCAGGGCGTCGATCAGATCAAGGGCGCGGATGAAGGAACGCAACGAATTCGGCGTGAGCTTGAACCCGAAGCTGAACGACCGGTTGCGCGGCGAGATGGCACCAGCGGTTTATGGCTAGCGTTTGCGGCCCGGTTCCGGTAGAAATCGGGTATCGGCATAGGATGTGCCTTCCAGCTTGAACCGCAGGAATGGGCATATCCTATGGCAAATTACAATGATCTGACAGTTGGGTCCGAGTGGGTGGCCGTTCCGGTCGCGCCCGAGAATACGATCATCTGGCCTGACGGGCCGATCAGGATCACCTCGCATAGCTCGCCGAACGGCAACACGCTTGGCATTCCCGTCGATCGTGACGAAGCCTATCCG
>NZ_JBKEBL010000215.1:0-3632 GCF_047973135.1 Paracoccus sp. (in: a-proteobacteria) | reverse complement strand
TATCCCCGGATCTTCCCGGAATACGGGCTGCTGATCGAAAGCCATGCCAAGGCCCGCGAGGTTGAGCATGACGGCGAGGAACTGGATTCGGCGCGGGGCTGACCGGGACCGGACAGCGGCGCGGCAGGGGCGCGAGGCCCCCTGCCGAGGATATTCCGTTCAGACGTTCAGCAGCAGGTGCTCGCGTTCCCACGGGCTGATGACTTGCAGGAATTCCTGGTATTCATTGCGCTTGACCGATTCATAGACGGCGATGAACTCGTCGCCCAGAACGCCGCGCATCGGCGCGCTTTCGGACATCAGATCCAGCGCGTCGCCCAGATTATAGGGCAGTTCGTCCTCGGACATATAGGCGTCGCCCAGGCATTCGGCACGAGGGTTTTCTGCCTCCAGAAGGCCAAGATAACCGCAGGCCAGACTGGCGGCGATGCCCAGATAGGGGTTGCAATCCATGCCCCCCAGCCGGTTCTCGACCCGCCGCGCCGCCGGGTCTGACACCGGCACGCGAAGGCCCGTGGTGCGGTTGTCACGACCCCATTCCAGATTGATCGGTGCCGCGAAATCAGGGACATAGCGGCGATAGCTGTTCACATAGGGGGCCAGCAGTGCCACCGCCGCCGGCAGATGCCGCTGCATGCCGCCGATGAAATGCAGGAAGGCCTGTGTCTCGCGTCCGCGTTCGTCGGAAAAGATGTTCCGTCCGGTTTTCAGATCCACGACCGAGTGGTGGATATGCATGGCGCTGCCGGGCTCGTCCTCGATCGGCTTGGCCATGAAGGTCGCAAAGCAGTCATGGCGCAGCGCCGCCTCGCGGATCAGGCGCTTGAAATAGAAAATTTCGTCGGCCAGCGCGACCGGATCGCCGTGATTGAGGTTAATCTCGACCTGCCCGGCTCCGCCCTCTTGCAGGATGCCGTCGATCTCGAATCCCTGCGCCTCGGCGAAATCATAGATGTCGTCGATGACCTTGCCATATTCGTCCACTGCCGACATGGAATAGGCCTGCTTGGCCGCCGCCCGCCTGCCGCTGCGGCCCATGGGCGGGATGATCGGCTGATTCGGGTCGGTGTTGCGGGCAACCAGAAAGAACTCCATCTCGGGGGCGATAACGGGTCGCCAGCCCTTTTCGCGATAGAGGTTCACCACCCGTTTCAGCACGTTGCGCGGCGCGGCGGCGACGGGTTCGCCCGTCTGGTCGAATGCGTCGTGGATGACCTGCATCGTCCAGTCCGCCGTCCAGGGCGCAGCGGTTGCGGTGCTGAAATCCGGGGTCAGGATCATGTCGGGTTCGGTGAACGCGCCCGAGGGGTTGTCGGCCCATTCCCCGGTGATCGTTTGCAGAAAGATCGAATTTGGCAGATAGAACCGCTCCTGCCGTGCGAATTTCGACGCCGGCATGGCCTTGCCCCGCGCCACGCCCGCGATGTCGGCGACGATGCACTCGACCTCGTCCAATCGGCGATCAGCCAGATATTCCTTCGCGGCCTTTGGCACGCGGTCCATCCATGCGGCTTTCATGCAGCACCCTTGGCCACGGCGCGAGGCCGTTTGAAGAACGCCGCGATCCGGTCAGCCAGAAAGCCCGCCCCGGTTGCCTGCCCCATGCGCGCGACGGCCTGATCCAGCAAATCCTGCGGCACGACGCCTTTCGCCCGCGTCTGGATCAGCCCGTTGACGAAGGCATCGGCAAACTCGGGATGCGGCTGCACCGAATAGACCCTGTCGCCATAGGTCAGTGCCGCGATCTCGCAAAAGGCATTGCGGCCCGTGACCTGCGCTCCGTCGGGGATGGTCACGACCTGATCCTGATGCCAGGCGTTCAGCGTGACAGTCTGGCCGTCGAACTCGTATTCCTGCGCACCGACTGCCCAGCCGCCGGAATATTGGACGACCTTGCCGCCCAATGCCTGCGCGATGATCTGATGGCCAAAGCAGATGCCCACCATCGGCACGCCTGCCGCATAGGCCTGACGGATGAAATCTTCCAGCGGCGGGATGAAGGGATGATCCTCATAACTGCCGTGGCGCGACCCGGTCAGCAACCAGCCATCAGCGTCATGAATGCCGCCGGGAAACTGCATCCCCTCGACATGCCATGTCCTGAAGGTAAAGCCGTGGCCGTCCAGCAGCCGGACGAACATGTCGGGATAATCGCCCAGTTGCGGCTGCAACTGCGCCGGCGACTGGCCGCATTGAAGTATGCCGATACGCATAGGGATCCTGCGTGATTGCCTTTATCTCCAAAGTAGTCCCGCAGGCGGGGGGGCCGCAAGGGGCAGGCGGAAGGTCATCGGATGCGGTGCCGGAGATGTCGCGGTCCGGGCATGAGGTGATGGCGAAGGCGCTGGTCCGGTCGAAGAAACAAGTGCCACGCATCCGCAGGGAAGGTCAGCACCGGAACCGGCAGGCGTTGCACGGGCGGAAAGGGGGGCGGGTCGGGCAAAGCCCGACCCGTCGCTGCCGCCCGGCCCAAGGCGCGCTTCGCGCGCGCCCGGTCTGTGGTTGGAAAGGCAGGGCTCCATACCCCTTGCGCGGTCGGGGGAAAGCTGCCGCCCGCTGATTTTGATCACGAAATCTGCACAGCATCAGCGTCAAATCGAAAGGCTATGGCCCGCGCGGATTGCGCCACGATCCGGCTGGCAGCAGCGCCCGCCAACGGACTGACGCTCTGCCGCAGGCGTTTGCAGGGGGTCCGGGGGGCGCATAGCTCCCCCGGCCATCGCGGGACGCAAATTGGCGGCGGCACCGTCAAGCCAAAGATCCCCGGAAGGCGCGGCGGAGGTGTATAGCTGACGGAAGCCAATTTGATTATCAAATTGGCGCAGTATCAGCGTAAATTCAAAGGGTTATAGCCTTACAACATAATCAGAAGAAAGTCGTCAGGCTATACAGGCTGCGCGCAGGCAGGCCGCGCACCCCTCCGGTCCTTTGCCGGGAAAAAACATCCGGACGACACCATCGGAACAGCATCGTCAGGCTGGGTCAGCCCCCGGCGGGCGGGATGCGGATGCGGCCCTCGGCCACCGGCGCCGCCCGGCCCGCCACGCGGATTTCGGTGATGTCATTGCCTGCGCGGCGAATGGTCAGCGTGATCTTCGAGGGGCGACCCATCTCGATCCCCTGCCTCAGGGCGATCCGCGTTTCGGCCCCGCTCAGCGCGCCGCTGGCCTGCAATTGCGCAGCCAGCAGGGCCGAGGCCGATCCCGTCGCCGGATCCTCGGGGATGCCCGCTGTTGGCGAAAACAGACGCGCGCGATAGCCCGCGCCTTCCGGCGTGTACAGATAGGCCGCATCGACATTGGCGGCCTGCATCGCCTGCGACCAGAAGGGCTCGGCGGGTCGCGCGGCAGCAAGCGCCTGAAGGTCGGCCACGGGTACGAACAGAAATGCCGGGCCGCCCTGCCAGATGCCGGGGCGGTGGGCGTCAAAGCCGATGCTGTCGTCCGGCAGGTCAAGCGCGCTTGCAAGCAGCGCGGGATCGGCGGTTCCGGGATGCGCGACCGGCAGTTTGGGCGCGACAAGCTCTGCCAGACCGTCCGCGATGGCGACCGGCACGATCCCGGCTTCTTCCTCCAGCACCACATGTCCATCCCCTCCGCCCGCAAGATGCAGGGCGCAACCGATGGTCGGAT
>NZ_JBKEBL010000184.1:0-41115 GCF_047973135.1 Paracoccus sp. (in: a-proteobacteria) | reverse complement strand
TCGGGGGTGAAATTCAGCCGGTCTGCGGTGATCGAAGCCACCTGCGCAGGAACGTCGCGCAGGACGATGTCGTCGTAATCCTCGGGACCGGTCGCGTCGGGGCGAACGGGGATCGGCGTCTTTGGGAACTGCGCATTGCCGCCCCGGTCGCGCCCTCCGACAAAGCCATGCATATCGCGCCCGTGCCGCAGCAGGGTCGAAGCCGAAACCTTCTGGTTGACCTCGGCGCGCGGGCCCCAGTCCAGCGACAGCATGCCGGTCAGGTTCAGGAACCGTGCATAGTTGTCCAGAACCGCCCCCTGTGCCAGCGCCTGCGTGGCCCCGCCATCACCCTTGCCGGTCGCCTCCAGCACCAGCACATCGGCCCCGTTGCCGAACCCCGCCAGCAGGATCCTTGCGCCCGGTCCGGCCCGGTCCAGCGCCAGCGCCAGCCCGAATAACGGCATCGCCGCCCCCAGATCGCCAGCCTGAGCGGCGATTTCTTCGGACAGGTTTGGCGCGGTCAGACCAAGCACCTTTGCCACCGCGCGCCATGTTCCGGGCACCGGCTCGGGCACCACGGCCAGCGCGATGTCGCCGCCGCCCAGCCCCGCATCCTCCAGCGCCGCGCGAATTGCGGGAACATAGACCCGCGCCACCGCCTCGTCCCGGACAAAGCGATCCTCGGCGGGATAGGGCAGGCCGCGTTCTGCGGTGGTGTTGATGTCCAGCAGATCGGCATGCAGCGTCGCAGCGCCCAGCAGGCACGCCAGTCCCGGCCCCTTGCCCGTCAGCGCCGCCGCTGCTCCGTCGCCCCAACCCAGATGCTGCGCACTACCAGGCGCGGCGGGGCGTTTTTCCGCCGCCGTGACCAGCGCCGCCTCGCCACCCCGCAGCGCGCGCAGCAGTGCCGTCACCGCAGCGCGACGGCTGCCCGCCACATCCTGCGTCATCAGCGCCGGCGGCAGATGCAGCGCATCGACCACGATTCCCGCCTGCGAACGGTCGGTGAACGGTGCCGAGGTCGAGGCAAAGACCACCGCCTCGGGCGGGTCATCGGCCAGCGCCCCGCGCGCCGCCTCGACCGCCATCGTCACCGGATCCTCGTCCCATCCGGCCACCGCGCGCCTCCCCCGGCCCGAGCCGCCAAGCCCGGACCAGTGCAACGCATCCCGTGCGGCCCTCCGATCGAACCGCAGCAGCGGCAGATAGCCCGCCACCGATTTCAGACTTGTCCCGGTCATATCGCCATGCCTCCCTCGGGTCAGGGCAAGAAATACCTTGCAAGCATACCATACGCAAGCATATTAATTAAGAACCAGATGTTTTCACGACCTGCGCATCAGCGCCCGAGCACGGGGAAAGGGAAGGCAACATGCTTGATCTGAAGGGAAAAATGGCCATCGTGACTGGTGGCGGACAGGGAATCGGCAAGGCGATTACGCTGCGTCTGGCAGCCGAAGGCTGCAAGGTCGCAGTGTTCGATCTGAAGCCCGAAACCGCCGAACAGACCGCCGCCGAGGCGAAATCCGCAGGCGGCGAGGTCCGGGTCTATGGGGTCGATGTCGCCGACCGCGCCGCTGTCGAGGCCGCCGTTCAGGCCGCCGAATCGGATCTTGGCCCGACATGGCTGCTGGTCAACAATGCCGGCTGGGACAAGCCCGCGCCGTTCCTGTCAACCGACAGCGATCTGTGGGACAAGATCATTGCCATCAATCTGAACGGCCCGCTGAACACCCACAAGGCGGTGCTGCCGGGCATGGTGGAACGCGGTGGCGGGCGCGTGGTCAATATCGCCTCGGATGCCGCACGCGTCGGCACCGCGACCGAGGCCGTCTATTCCGCCTGCAAGGGCGGCATGATCTCGTTCACGAAATCCATCGCGCGGGAACTGGCGCGGTCGGGCGTGCTGCTGAACACGGTCTGCCCCGGCCCGACCAACACGCCGATGATGCAGCAGGTGTTGGGCACGGGCGAACAGGCGGTCAAGTGGAAGGACGCAATGCTGCGCGGCATTCCCCTGCGCCGCATGGGCGAACCCGAGGATTACGCAGGCATCGTCGCCTTCCTCGCCTCGTCTGATGCGGGGTTCATCACCGGGCAGGCGATATCGGTCTCGGGCGGGATGAACATGGTATGACCAATGGCGACGACGCGCCCGAAGGCTTTGCCCCGCTGGCGAACGCAACCGAGGGCGAAAGATTCAACGGCCCCTATTACATCCGCAGCGACCCACAGGGCGCGACGCTTGGCTTTCGCTGCAAGGCGCGGCATCTGAACGCTGCGGGCAGTTGCCATGGCGGGCTGCTGGCGGTTTTCGCCGACATGCTGGGCTATGGCATCAGGGTGGGCGACCATTCGGGTGCCGCGCCGACCATTACCCTGTCGCTGGATTTTCTTGCCCCCGTCCATCCGGGCGACTGGGTCGAGGCGCGGCCGGAAATCACCCGCGACACCCGCTCGCTGACCTTCTTTCAGGCATTGATCCGCGTCGGGGGGCAGCCAGTGGCGCGCTGCAACGGCATTTACAAGAAACGCAATTCCGGCCACCGCGCCGCTGAGTGAGGAGAAAGACCGATGTCCACGCTTCCCAAATTCACCGACATCCTGTACGAGGTGAAAGGCCGCGCCGCCTGGATCACCATCAACCGCGAAAAGGTCTATAACGCTTTCCGGGGGCAGACCCTGGAGGAAATGATCCTGGCGCTGAACCTGGCGGCCAATGACGCGCAGGTCGCCTCGGTCGTGCTGACCGGCGCGGGGGAAAAAGCCTTTTGCACCGGCGGCGACCAATCCGCGCATGATGGCAATTACGACGGGCGCGGCGTGGTCGGCCTGCCCATCGACGAATTGCAGGGCCTGATCCGCGACATCCCCAAGCCTGTGATCGCGCGCGTGAACGGCTTTGCCATTGGTGGCGGCAATGTGCTGGTGACGCTGTGCGATCTGGCCATAGCGGCGGATTCGGCGAAAATGGGGCAGGTCGGCCCAAAGGTCGGCAGCTTTGACGCTGGATGGGGCACCGCCCTGCTGGCCCGCATCGTGGGCGAGAAAAAGGCCCGCGAGATCTGGTTCCTCAACGACATGTACTCTGCCGCCGAGGCCGAGGCGATGGGCCTGATCAACAAGGCCGTCCCGATGCAGGAACTTGACGCGGCCATCACCCGCTGGACCGACACGCTGGCCGAACGCTCGCCCACGGCACTGGCCTTTCTGAAACGGTCCTTTAACGCCGACAGCGATAATATCAGGGGGATCAGCAACATGGCGCTGCACGCGGTCAAGCTGTATTACGCCACCTCCGAATCGCAAGAGGGCGTCAGCGCCTTCAACGAAAAGCGTAAACCCGATTTCTACAAATTCGCCGGCTGACAATGCCTGCGCGGATCTCTTCTGCCGGGCTGGACCGGGTGCTGCCAAAGCGCGGCCTTGTCTGGATCAGTGGATGTTCGGGCGAATCGGACGCGTTCCGCGACGGGCTGGCGGGGCTGTCGCGCCCTGGCCTGACCTTCGTGTCGGTCCTTGTGCCCGGCCTCAACCGCCCCTCGTACCTGCTGGAGACCGGGGCGCGGGTCGTCACCTTCTTCATGCTGCCCGAGCTGGCGGGCGCGGCACCGGTCAAATTCCTGCCGCTGCCCTATCGCGAGATCGGGCTGTGGCTGACCCGCAACCCGCCATCGGCCGCGCTGATCATGGTTTCGGCCCCCGACAGGGACGGAAGGTGCAGCCTTGGCGCGGTCACGGATTTCGCCGCCGATATCCTGACGGGATGCGACACGATCATCGCCCATGTGAACCCCCGCATGCCCGCGACGCGCGGCACACCGGGGATCGCGTTCGACCGCCTGTCCGCCGTGATCGAGGCCCCGCAGGATCTGCGCAGTCAGGATCCCGGCAGCGATCCCGTGGCCGAAGCCATCGCGCGGAACGCCGCCGCGCTGATCCCCGACGGGGTGACGCTTCAGGCCGGAATCGGGCGCGTACCGGAAGCCGTGCTGCGCGGGCTGACGGGCAAGCGCGGGCTGGCCATCCATTCGGGCCTGATCGGCGATTCGACCCTGCATCTGCTGCGGGCGGGTGCGCTGCGCGCCGACAATCCCGTCACCGCCGGGGTCGCCATTGGCACAAGCACGCTTTACGACGCAATTTCGGCGCCGGATTTCACTTTCCGCCCGCCATCCTTCACGCATGACCTGGCGGTGCTGGCGGGTATCGACCGCCTTGTGACCATCAATTCAGCTACCGAGCTTGATCTGGACGGGCAGGTTCATGCCGAGGCCACGCCGAAAGGCCCGTTCTCGGGGCCCGGCGGAGCCTCGGATTTCGCCGCAGGGGCGCGCGGCACCGGAGGGTTGCGCATCATCGCACTGCCCGCAACCGCCGCACGGGGCACAGTCTCGCGCATCGTGCGGGCGCGGGATGCCTGCGGCCCTGTCTCGCTGGGGCGGTTCGACACTGACGTCGTCATCACCGAACACGGTGCGGCTGACCTGCGCTGCCTGTCCCCCAAGGCCCGCCGCGCCGCCCTGACCGCCATCGCCGCCCCGGAACACCGCGCAGCGCTGTCCGGCCCCTGAAGCGCCGCGAATTTGCTTTGAATATGGGGGAAAGGTGCAGGATTCTGTTGCAAGGCTCCTGCGGGCCCCGCCTTACGCTGCTAGGCGCAAGGAGTTAGGTTTCGGTTACCCGAGCTGCTTACGCAGCCAGAGCGACCGGAGCACGGTTGTCGTTGGCAACTGTACAATTCGCACCGATAACGGTGGTAGCTCACCGGGACAAAGCTAACCCCTTTAGACGTTCGTCGATCCTGTTTCGGCCCCCTGTTCCCCCAACGAGGGTGATCTGGTGGAGCCGCCGGGTACCGCCCCCGGGTCCGATCCGCTTATGACGAGCGCGTTTATGTCCATAGCCCGGATCGCTCCGGACCCTGCCAATATAGGCGCGCGGCGGCGGCGCTGCAAGCGGCGCATGCGCGGGCGGGCGCAGGTGTCCATGCACGGGTGTTGACGGGCTCTGCCGGGCTGGCTACCAGCGGCGCATGAGCTTTGACATTCCCACGCCCCGAGGGACGCTGACGGCGGACCGCCCCCTTGACAGCCTGACCTGGCTGCGCGTCGGAGGGCCTGCCGACTGGCTGTTTCAACCCGCCGATCCCGAGGATCTGGCGACGTTTCTGGCCGCGCTGGATCCTGGCGTTCCGGTTTTTCCCATGGGCGTCGGCAGCAATCTGATCGTGCGCGATGGCGGCATTCGCGGTGTCGTGATCCGGCTGGGGCGCGGCTTCAACGGGATCGAGGTTCAGGGCGATACGGTTATTGCGGGGGCGGCGGCGCTGGACGCGCATGTGGCCCGGCGGGCGGCGGATGCGGGTCTTGACCTGACCTTTCTGCGCACCATTCCGGGCAGTATCGGCGGGGCGATCCGCATGAATGCCGGCTGTTATGGCAGCTATACCGCCGATCACCTGATCGAGGCGCAGGCGGTCACGCGCGACGGTCGGCAGGTCGTGCTTGGCCCGCAGGAATTTCGCTTTGCCTATCGCCATTCCGAATTGCCTGATGGCTGGGTGCTGACCGGCGCGACATTCCGCGCCGAACGCGGCGATCCCGATGTATTGCACGCCCGCATGGCGCAGCAATTGGCCAAACGCGACGAAACCCAGCCGACGAAAGACCGCAGCGCCGGTTCGACCTTTCGCAACCCGGCAGGATTCAGCTCTACGGGGCGCGAGGATGACACCCATGAACTGAAGGCCTGGTCGCTGATCGATCAGGCCGGGCTGCGCGGACATAGCTGGGGCGGGGCGCAAATGTCGGAAAAGCATCCGAACTTCCTGCTGAACACCGGCGCGGCCACTGCGGCCGAGCTTGAGGCCCTGGGCGAACTGGTCCGCCGCCGGGTCATGGAAACCAGCGGCCACGACCTGCAATGGGAAGTGATCCGCATCGGCGAGCCTTTGGCCCCGCCGGATCAGCCATAGTAATGGCCCGCATTCCGCGACAGGCACAAGCTGGTTGAGTACCGGCGGGATTTGGCCTATCGCTCAGACATGAAAATACTGTTTCTTGGCGATGTGATGGGCCGGTCCGGTCGGCGGGCCATCAGCGAGGATCTGGCCGGGCTGCGGGCGCGGCTGAAGGCCGATTTTGTCATCGTGAACGGCGAAAATGCCAGCGGCGGGCGGGGAATCACGGCGGGCCATGCGCAATTGCTGCTGCAATCGGGCGCGGATGTCCTGACACTGGGCGATCATGCCTTCGATCAGAAGGACATGCTGGCCTTTATCGACAAGGAACCCCGGATCATCCGCCCGCTGAACTATGCCAGAGAAGCACCGGGGCGCGGCGCGGGCGTCTTTGCCGACCAGCGCGGGCGCAAGGTACTGGTGACGCAGGCGCTTGGGCAGGTGTTCATGTCGCGGCCCTATGACGACCCGTTCTCGGCGCTGGATGCGGTGCTGCGCGCGCATCCGCCGGGCGGGATGGTGCAGGCGGCAATTGTCGATATCCATGCCGAAGCCACCAGCGAAAAGACAGCTACCGGACATTTCTGCGACGGCCGGGCCAGCCTTGTCGTCGGCACACATACCCATGTGCCCACCGCCGACGCCCAGATCCTGCCACGCGGCACTGGCTATCTGACCGATGCCGGCATGTGCGGCGATTATGACAGTGTCATCGGCATGGACAAGGTCGAGCCCCTGCGCCGCTTTGTCACCGGCATGGTCCGCGACCGTTTCTCGCCCGCCGAGGGCGAGGCAACGCTGGCTGGCGTGCTGGTCGAAACCGATGACCGGACCGGGCTGGCGAAGCGGATTGAACCCGTTCGCCATGGCGGGCGTTTGTCCCGGACCCACGGGGACAGCGCCTGAGTTCCGCGCTTTCTTTCCTTGCGAAGCCCGGCATGTTCGACGCAGAATGATGCCGATTGATCCAAACCGCCGTTGACGAGAGCTCTGAATGTTCGGAATTGAACTCACCGGAACGGTGGCGGCCATCGCCACGATCTTCATTATCGCGGGCATGCTGACCCTGTTCGTCCGCGAAACCTATCCCCCCGAGGTGACGGCGGTTCTGGGTGCCGTGGTGCTGCTGGTGCTGGGGATTCTGGATCCCGCCCATATCTCGGGGGTGCTGTCGAACCCGGCACCCTGGACCATCGCCTTCATGTTCATCATCGTCGGCGGGCTGGTCCGTACCGGCGCGCTGGACTGGATCGGCCAGAGGGCGGCACGCCATGCCGGCGACCATCCGGCGGTGACGCTTGGGATGATCTCGGTCGTGGTCTGTGTCATGTCGGCCTTTGTGAACAACACGCCGCTGGTCGTGGTCATGATGCCCATCTTCATGCAGCTAGCCAAAGAGATGGGCAAATCCCCCTCAAAACTGCTGATCCCGCTGTCCTATCTGTCGATCCTTGGCGGCACCATGACGATGATCGGCACCTCGACCAACCTGCTGGTGGACGGGGTGGCACGATCTTCGGGGATGACGCCCTTCACGATCTTTGAAATCACCCCGGTCGGTCTGCCTATGGCCATCGTCGGCATCACCTATCTGCTGCTGGTCGCGCCCAGGCTGCTGCCCGACCGGGATTCGATGTCGCAACTGATGTCCGGGCGCACCAAGATGAAGTTCTTCACCGAGGTCGCCATCCCCGAAGAATCGTCGCTGATCGGCAAGGCGCTGGACGAGATCGACATCTTTACCCGCGACACCGCCCGCGTGATCGACGTGCTGCGCGGCGATGCCAGCCTGCGGCGCGATCTGGCCCCGGTGCGGCTTGAGGCGGGCGATCGCGTCGTCCTGCGCACCCCCATGTCCGAGGTTCTGGGCCTTCAGGGCCACAAGGATCTGCGCATGGTGGACAAGCTGTCCTCGGTCCAGACATCGACGGTCGAGGTGCTGATCACGCCGGGCTGCCACATGGTCGGGCGCAGCATCGGCTCGATGCGACTGCGGCGGCGATACGGCGTCTATGTGCTGGCCGCGCATCGCAAGAACCAGAATATCGGTCGCCAGCTTGACGATCTGGTCGTGCGCGTGGGCGATACGCTGTTACTGGAAGGCGCCCCGGCGGATATTCAGCGGTTGGCCAGCGACATGGACATGGTCGAGGTCAACGCCCCCTCGGACCGCGCCTTTCGCCGCAATCACGCGCCCATCGTCGTGGCGACTCTGGTGGCGGTGGTACTGCTGTCGGCTTTCGAAGTCGCGCCGATCCTGCTGCTGGCCTTTATCGGCGTGGCGGTGGTGCTGGGGACGCGCTGCATCGACGCGGACGAGGCGCTAAGCTTTGTCGATGGCCGACTGATGGCGCTGATCTTTGCCATGCTGGCGGTGGGGGCCGGGCTGGAGAATTCCGGCGCGGTCGAACTGGTGGTACGGGTCATTGCCCCATTCCTGGCCGAGGTGCCGCATTGGGGACTGGTGCTGGCCGTTTATCTGCTGGCCATGGCGCTGACCGAGACGGTGACGAACAATGCTGTCGCCGTCATCGTCACGCCGGTCGCCATTTCGCTGGGGCATCAGCTTGGCGTCGATCCGCGCCCGCTGGTCATCGCGGTAATGATGGGGGCCTCGGCCAGCTTTGCAACGCCTATCGGCTATCAGACGAACACGCTGGTCTATGGTCCCGGCGGTTATCGGTTTACCGATTTCATCCGTGTCGGCCTGCCTCTGAACGTGCTGATGGCACTGACCGCCTCTGCCGTCATTCCGCTGGTCTGGCCGCTTTAACCGGCGGGCCGCTGCGCCCGCGCCTGCATCAGGACAAAGCGCATCAGGTCGCGCGCGGCGGGGGTGGGTGCCTCGCCCCGACGGCTGAGCTGCGCGACATTGAACCTGGGCAGCGGATCCTGTACCGGGATGCGCACCAGCCCGAATTGTCGGGCATAGGTTTGCAGGATCGGTTCCGACAGGAAGGTGATCCCGTCGCAGCGCACGATCAGCTCCAGCAAGGTCGCCAGCGAATGACAGCGGGTCAGCGACATCCCTGCCCCGGCCAGAACGCCTTGCCCGACCTCGTGAAACAGATTGCTCGGCCCTTCGGCGGGACCGTGGATGAACCAGTTGACCCCGGCCAGATCCGACATGCGTCGCGCCCCGCGCAGGGGATGAGCCTTGTGGGTCACAAGCACGACCTGCAATTCGAACAGCGGCTCGACCAGAATCGCATCGTCGATCCGCCCGGTGGGAACCGGACCGACAACCATATCCAGCAACCCCTCGCGCAACTGGATCAGCGAATCGGGATAAAGCGAGTTCATCACATCCACCTGCACCCCCGGCCAGTCACGGCGGAACCGGACCAGCGCGCCGGGCAGCAGGGTCGTCCCCGCCACCGGAGAAACGCCGATTCGCACGGTTCCAAGCTGCTTGCCGCGCAACTGGTTGGCCTCATCCTCCAGCCGCCCAAGCGCCGCGATGACCGACAGCGCGCGGTCATGGATCCGTTCGCCCGCGCTGGTCAGGGTGACGCCGCTGGGGCTGCGCTCGAATATGGCGAGACCGATCTTTTCCTCAAACTGGGCGATGGCACGGGTCAGGGCCGGCTGGCTTTTGTGCAACCGGTCCGCCGCCTTGCGAAAACTGCCCGCCCGCGTGACCGCGATAACGGCCCTCAAATGCAGGATTTTGGTCACATCGCCCCCCATGCGTCCGATTGGCCTGTCATACCGGCTTTAGCCAGACAACATGATCATTTTAAGCGTGCCTGGCTATAACCCGAGTTTCAACAAACGCGCCGACACCAGAGCGATGACCGAAAAGGCCGGACACAGCCCTGAATACCTTCTGCGGGCATAGTCCGGACCGCGCTCATCCGGTGCCTTGCCGCCTGAGGCGCTGGTGGGGTGGTGTCAGCCCTCCAGCAAGGCGCGCGCGGCTTCGGTTGCGGCGGGGGTGATGCGGTCGCCCGACAGCATGCGGGCGATTTCGGCGATCCGCTGATCGGCCTCAAGCGCCCCGACCGAAGTGGTCGTCATCCCACCGGCCACCGATTTCGCGACCCGGAAATGCTGCGTACCAAGCGCCGCAACCTGTGGCGAATGGGTCACGACCAATACCTGGGCATCCCCCGCCAGCCGTTGCAGCCGCCGCCCCACCGCAGCCGCCGTCGCCCCGCCCACGCCCCGGTCGATTTCATCGAAGATCAGCACCAACGCGTCATTGCCACGCGCCAGACAGACCTTGAGCGCCAGCAGAAACCGCGACAATTCCCCGCCCGAGGCAATCTTGTCCAGCGGACCGGCCGGCGCGCCGGGATTCGTCGCCACCGAAAATGCCACGGCATCCTGACCTTCGGGACCGGCAGGGGCACCGGTCACTTCGGTTCGGAACAGCGCGCGCTCCATCTTCAGCGGCGCAAGTTCGGCCATCACCGCACCGTCCAGCCGCTCTGCCGCCTCGCGCCGCGCCGCCGTGACCGTGTCAGCGGCAGCGGCATAGGCGGCATCGGCGCGGGTCATGGCACGGGTCAGCCCCGCCAAAGCCTCACCGCCCGCGTCGATCCGGGTCAAACGCGCGCGCAGGTCATCGGCAAGCCCGGCCAGATCGTCGGCCAGAACCTCGTGCTTTCGGGCCAGCGCTCGCAGCGCAAACAGCCGTTCCTCGGCCTGCTCAAGCGCGGCGGGATCGAAATCCAGCCCTGCCAGCGCGTCCTCGACCCCCCGATGCGCGTCGCCCAGTTCGATCAACGCACGCGACAGCGCCCCGATGGGCGCGTCCAGCCGGCCCTCGGCCTTGTCCGCCGCGCCCTCAAGCCAGCGGTTCGCGTCCAGCATCGCGCCCTCGGCCCCGTCCGGGCCCAGCATCTGCAAGGCGCGGGCCACATCCTCGCGGATGCGTACGGCCGCCTGCATGGCGCGGCGGCTGGTGTCCAGCGCCGCCTCTTCGCCGGGCTGCGGGTCAAGCGCGTCCAGTTCGGCAACGGCGTGGCGCAGGAACTCCTCTTCCTTGCGGGCGGCCTCCATCGCGGCCTCGGCCTCGGCCAGTTCCCGCCGCGCCTCGCGCCGCATCGCCCATGCCTGCCGCAGTACGGTCAGGTCGATGGCGGCAAAGGCATCCAGCAGGGCGCGGTGGCCACGAGGGTTCAGCAACCCACGGTCATCGTGCTGGCCGTGCAATTCGACCAGGCAGCCCGACAATTGCCGCAAGACCTCGCCCGAGACGCGCCGGTCATTGACCCAGCCGGTCTTGCGCCTGTCGCCGCCATTCACCCGGCGCAGGATCAGTTCGTCTTCGTCGGTATCAATCCCCGCCTCGGCCAGAACATCATGCGCGGGATGACCCGGCGGCAGATCGAACACCGCCGTCACCTCGCCCTGCGCGGCCCCCTGCCGGACCAGATCGGCACGTCCGCGCCAGCCCAGAACGAAACCCAGACAATCCAGCAGGATCGACTTGCCCGCCCCCGTCTCGCCGGTCAGCACGTTCAGCCCCGGCGCAAAGCCAAGCCTCAACCGATCGATCAGCAACATGTCGCGAATTTCCAGCGATCTTAACATGGCGGCGCACCGGCCCCCCGGCCACTAACGGATGCGGATCACATCCACTGTCCCTGAACCATCTGACGATAGACATTGGTCAGCCAACTGTCACCACGCGCCTCGGGGGCAAGCCCCTGGCCACGCAACTGGGCATAGGCGTCCAGATAGAATGGCGAGGACTGAAAATTATGGCCCAGAATCGCGCCCGCCGTCTGGGCCTGATCGGTCAGCCCAAGCGCCAGATAGGCCTCGACCAGACGCAGCAGCGCCTCGGGGGTCTGGCTGGTGGTCTGATATTCCTCGACCACGACCCGGAACCGGTTGATCGCCGAGGTATAATGCCCGCGCTTCAGATAGAAACGCCCGATCTCCATTTCCTTGCCGGCCAGATGGTCGAAGGCCAGATCGAATTTCAGAATCGCGCTGCGGGCATATTCAGTGTCGGGATATTGTTCGATCACCTGCCGCAGCGATTGCAACGCCTGAAAGGTCAGGCCCTGATCGCGCCCGACCTCGTCGATCTGGTCGTAATAGGACAGGGCCAGCAGATATTGCGCATAAGCTGCATCTTCGTCGCCCGGATAGGTATCGACAAACCGCTGCGCGGCACCCCGTGCCTCTTCATAGTCACGGGCCTTGTGATAGCCATAGGCCTGCATGATCAACGCGCGCTTGGCCCATTCGGAATAGGGATAGAGCCGTTCGATCTCGGAAAAATAAAAGACCGCGTCTTCGGGCTTGTTGGTATTTTCCAGCTCGTATTCGCCGCGCTTGTAGATTTCCTCGGCGGTATAGCGGTCCAGATTACGCTTCTGGCTTTGCGACAACCCGCCCGAGCATCCGGCCAAAGCCATCCCTGCCAGTGCAGCAGCCATAATCGTAGCCGATATTTTCGAGCGCGCCATATTCATCCTGCCCTGCGATTCTGCTGTGCTGCCAACCCCGAAGGTGTGCGTTGCCGGGTTCTGTTAGCACAGAACATCAGGGGGCGCAAAATGGCAATCTGTTGAATTTCACCCGCGATTCGCCAGCCCCCGGCTACCTTGGCACAGGGCGGGACCAGTGCCGCCTCAGCCCTGCGCCAGCGCCTGTCTCCAACGGGCGATCTGCGCGCGCACCTGGGCGGGCGCGGTTCCGCCATAGCTTTGCCGCGAAGCGACCGAATTATGGACGCCCAGAACCGAATAGACCGACTGATCGATCGCGGCATTGACCGCCTGCATCTCGGCCAGCGACAGCTTGTCCAGATCACATGCCTTCCTTTCGGCCAGCGCCACCAGCGCACCAGTGGCGTGATGTGCGTCGCGGAAGGGCAGACCGGCCTCGCGGACCAGCCAGTCGGCCAGATCGGTCGCGGTGGAAAAACCCGCCGAGGCCGCAGCCTCCAGCCGGTCGCGACTGGCGGTCAGATCGGACAACATCCCCGCCATCGCGGCAAGCGCCAACATCAGGTTGTCGGCCGCGTCAAAGACCTGTTCCTTGTCCTCTTGCATGTCCTTGGAATAGGCCAGAGGCAGCCCCTTCATCACCGTGAACAGCGCAACGGTCGCGCCAAGGATTCGACCGATCTTGGCGCGGATCAGCTCGGCCGCGTCGGGATTGCGCTTTTGCGGCATGATCGACGACCCGGTGGACCATTTGTCCGACATCGACACAAAGCGGAACTGCGCCGAGGACCAGATCACCAGCTCTTCCGCCAGCCGCGACAGATGGACGGCGCAGATCGAGGCAGCCGACAGGAATTCCAGCGCGAAATCGCGATCGCTGACGGCATCCAGACTGTTGGCCATGGGGCGATCGAAATCCAGCGCCTTCGCGGTTGCGCTGCGGTCGATGGGATAGCCCGTCCCGGCCAGCGCCGCCGCGCCAAGGGGTGATTCGTTCATCCGGCGGCGCGCGTCCTGAAAGCGCGACAGATCGCGGCCGAACATCTCGACATAGGCCATCATGTGATGGCCCCATGTAACCGGCTGGGCGGTTTGCAGATGGGTAAAGCCCGGCATCACCCAATCCGCCCCGGCCTCGGCCTGCCCAAGCGCCGCGCCGATCAGCGCCGTCAGCCCGGCAATCGCCGCATCGCATTGATCGCGCACCCACAGCCGGAAATCGGTCGCCACCTGATCATTGCGCGACCGGCCCGTATGCAAGCGGCCCGCAGGCTCTCCGATGATGTCCTTCAGCCGCGCCTCGACATTCATGTGAATATCCTCAAGCGCGGTGCTGAACGGACAATCCCCTGCCTCGATCTCTGACAAGACCGTGAGAAGCCCTTCCCCGATGGCCCTGGCGTCGCTATCGGTGATGATGCCTGGTGCGGCCAGCATGGCGGCATGGGCCCGGCTGCCCCGGATATCCTGGGCGTAAAGCCGCCGGTCGAAGCTGATCGAGGCGTTGATCGCCTCCATGATCGCGTCGGGGCCGGCGGCGAAGCGTCCGCCCCACATGCTGTTGGCGGCGTCCTGGGTCTGGGGCCGGTCGGTCATTCAAAACGTCCTTCGGAGGTCAAATGCTGCGTTCTGCCCTGCTTTATACGGCACTGGTTATCGGTGCAAACACCGCCTTCGCGGGACAGGTGGACTGGCAGGCCGCGCATGATGCCGGTCTGGTCAAGCTGGTCCCGTCGCAGGACGCGCCACCGCTGCCCGAAACCGGTTTTGCCGACCGCGATGGAGGCATGCACAGCTTTGCCGATTATCGTGGCAAGGTCGTGCTGGTGAATTTCTGGGCGACATGGTGCGCCCCCTGCCGCGAGGAAATGCCCTCGCTGGACGCCTTGCAGACTGAAATGGGCGGCGAGGATTTTCAGGTCGTGACCATCGCGACCGGCCGCAACCCGCCCGAGAAAATAGATAAGTTTTTCGATGAAACCGGCGTAAAAAGCCTGCCCGTTCTGCTTGATCCAAAGCAGAAGCTTGCCCGGTCGATGGGTATTCTCGGCCTGCCGGTCAGCGTGCTGATCGACCGCGACGGGGTCGAGGTCGCGCGCCTGCCGGGCGATGCGGACTGGTCCGGCGAGGCCGCGAAACAGGTTATCCGTCAGTTGATGGCAGACTGAGTTCGGCATGCCTCGGGCAGTCGGTCATGTGATCATTGACCATGCCCGTGGCCTGCATGAACGCATAGGTAATTACCGGGCCACAAAAGTTGAAACCCTTTTTTTTCAGCGCCTTGGACATCAGGGTCGATATCTCGGTAGAGGCTGGCACCTCGGCCATGCTGGCAAAGCGGTTCTGGATCGGGTTGCCGCCGACAAAGGACCACAGCCACGGGGCAAAGCCCTGTTTTTCTTCGATTTCCAGAAACAGCCGCGCGCCCTTGACGGTCGAGGCGATCTTGCCGCGATGGCGGATAATGCCGGGATTCTCCAGTGCCTGCTGGATCCGCGCCTCGTCCCAGCGGGCAACTTTTTCGGGATCAAACCCTTCAAATTCCTGGCGAAATTCTTCGCGCTTGCGCAGGATGGTGATCCAGCTCAGCCCCGCCTGGAACCCGTCCAGCACCAGTTTTTCCCACAGCGCACGTGAATCATGTTCGGGCACGCCCCATTCGGTGTCGTGATATTCGACATACAGCGGATCGGTCCCGCACCAGATGCATCGCGCCATGTTCTGTTAACCTTAAGTTGAAAAAAACGCTGCTTGTTCACGCGAAATTAGGCAATCATGGGCAGAGTGCACGAAACCCTGACTGAATACGAGGCCCGATGTGAGCGACGGCAGCCCAACCAGTGGCTCTCCACTGGACTATGCAATGACCCAGAAAACCCTGATCACCCTGCCCGCCGTGCGCGCGGCGGTCGAACGGGGCAGCGGTATTCTGGCCTATCAGCCCATCGTCCAGGCCGAGCGAACGTCCCGCCCGGCCTTTTACGAGGGGTTGATCCGAATCATCGATGACACCGGCCGGATCGTTCCGCTGAAGGATTTCATGCCCGCTGCGGAAACCAAGGAACTTGGCCGCCAGATCGACTGCCTGTCGCTGTCACTGGGCCTTCAGGCATTGTCCGAGGATCCGACGCTGCGGCTGTCGGTGAACATGTCGGCGCGCTCGATCGGTTATCCCGAATGGATCCGCACGTTGCGGCATGGCGTTTCGAATGATCCTCATGTGGGCGAAAGGCTGATTCTTGAAATCACCGAAAGCTCGGCCATGGGCATGCCGGATCAGGTCAAGGAATTCATGCGCGAGGTGCAGCGTTATGGCGTCAGCCTTGCGCTGGACGATTTCGGGGCGGGTTATACCTCGTTCCGCTATCTGCGTGATTTCTGTTTCGACATGATCAAGATCGACGGTCAGTTCATCCGCGAGATCGCCGAACATCCCGACAACCAGGTGCTGACCCGCGCGCTGCAATCCATCGCGCATCATTTCGACATGTTCACCGTCGCCGAATCGGTCGAAACGGCAGATGACGCTGCGTTCCTGATCGACATGGGGATCGATTGCCTGCAAGGATACTATTTCGGTGCCCCGACCATCGCGCCGCCATGGAAAAGCCCGCCGTCGGTTGCCATGCGCTGACTGGCCCCCGGATCGTCCTATCCGTAATTCCGCGCTGTCTGCGGAATTGCCGCAGGTGATCCGCTTGACGTTGCCACGTTAACCCGCATTCTTGTCCCGACCTGCCCAAGCTTCAGGACAAAGGGAGACCCTAATAAATGAGCAAAGCTGTCATCGTATCCGCCGCCCGCACCCCGGTCGGCAGTTTTCTGGGGTCATTTGCGAATGTGCCCGCCCATGATCTCGGCGCCGCCGTCCTGAAAGAGGTCGTCGCACGTGCCGGAATCGACCCCGCCGAGGTCAGCGAAACCATCCTCGGACAGGTTCTGACCACTGCGCAGGGGCAGAACCCGGCCCGTCAGTCGCATGTGAATGCCGGCCTGCCGAAGGAATCGTCGGCCTGGACCATCAATCAGGTCTGCGGCTCGGGGCTGCGGGCCGTGGCGCTGGCCGCGCAGCAGGTTCTGCTGGGCGATGCCACCATCGTTCTGGCCGGCGGTCAGGAAAGCATGTCGCTGTCGCCGCACGCGGCCTATCTGCGGGCCGGGCAGAAAATGGGCGATATGAAGATGCTGGACACCATGATCCTGGACGGGTTGTGGGACGCGTTCAACAATTACCACATGGGTCAGACCGCCGAAAACGTCGCGAACCAGTGGCAGATCAGCCGCGACATGCAGGATGAATTAGCCGTCGGGTCGCAGAACAAGGCCGAGGCCGCGCAGAAGGCAGGTCGGTTCGACGACGAGATCATGGCCTATACGGTCAAGACGCGCAAAGGCGACATCGTCGTGGACAAGGACGAATATGTCCGCCACGGCGCAACCATCGAGGCGATGCAGAAACTGCGCCCCGCCTTTACCAAGGATGGCAGCGTTACGGCCGCCAACGCCTCGGGGTTGAATGACGGTGCCGCCGCCGTGATGGTCATGACCGAGGATGAGGCGAATCGCCGCGGCCTGACCCCGCTGGCGCGAATCGCCTCTTATGCCACGGCCGGCCTGGACCCGGCGATCATGGGCACCGGCCCGATTCCCGCCAGCCGCAAGGCGCTGGAAAAGGCTGGCTGGAAGGTCGGCGATCTGGATCTGGTCGAGGCGAACGAGGCTTTCGCCGCCCAGGCCTGTGCGGTGAACAAGGACATGGGCTGGGATCCGGCCATCGTGAACGTGAATGGCGGCGCCATCGCCATCGGCCACCCCATTGGCGCATCGGGCTGCCGCATCCTGAACACCCTTCTGTTCGAGATGAAGCGACGCGACGCGAAAAAGGGTCTTGCGACGCTGTGCATCGGCGGTGGCATGGGCGTTGCCCTGTGTGTCGAACGCTGAACGAAAAATCCTGCGCGCAATGATCTTGCGCGCAGGGACGTCGTTCGGTAGCAAGATTACATGCTGATCCAATTCCAAAGGGAGGATACATGTCTAAAGTTGCATTGGTGACGGGAGGATCGCGCGGAATCGGCGCGGCCATCTCGAAGGCGCTCAAGGATGCGGGCTACACCGTTGCGGCGAACTATGCCGGCAATGACGATGCCGCCAAGGCCTTTACCGCCGAAACCGGAATCCAGACCTTCAAGTGGTCGGTCGCCGATTACGACGCCTGCGCCGCAGGCATCAAGCAGGTCGAGGACACGCTGGGACCGGTTGCCGTTCTCGTCAACAACGCTGGCATCACGCGGGACGCCATGTTCCACAAGATGAGCCCGCAGCAGTGGAAAGACGTGATCGACACGAACCTGACGGGCTTGTTCAACATGACCCATCCGGTCTGGACCGGCATGCGCGATCGCAAGTTCGGTCGCATCGTCAATATCAGCTCGATCAACGGACAGAAAGGTCAGGCCGGTCAGGCAAACTATTCGGCGGCCAAGGCTGGCGATCTGGGCTTTACCAAGGCGCTGGCTCAGGAAGGTGCGCGGGCGGGAATCACCGTGAACGCGATCTGCCCCGGCTATATCGGAACCGAGATGGTGCGGGCGATTGATGAAAAGGTGCTGAACGAACGCATCATCCCGCAGATCCCCGTGGGTCGTCTGGGCGAGCCCGAGGAAATCGCGCGCTGCGTCGTGTTCCTGGCCTCGGATGAGGCTGGTTTCATCACCGGTTCGACCATCAGCGCCAATGGTGGCCAGTTCTTCGTCTGACCTGTCATCAGACCCAGAAAAACGATCACGGCCCGCGCATCGCGCGGGCCGTGTGCATATAAATGTCACTGCTCAACGGATCTGTTCAACGATCAGTGGGACAGCCGGGAAATCTCTTCCTTGAGGCGAAGTTTTTCGCGCTTCATCTGACTGATTTCGAAGTCGCTGGATCCAGGGCTTTTCTGAGCCTTTTCAACGGCCTCCGACAGCATCTGATGCTTTTTGCGAAGTTCCTCGACATGGGAAGTAACCGACATTGCGCCCTCCTCGGTGGTTGGTGTCGAACATCGCGATTGCAGCACAGATCAATTCCTTTGTCACGATTGTTTCGCAAAGTGATTTGTTTCAAATGCGAGTGAGCGGAAAATTGATCGCCTGCCCGTCCCGCAGAACCGAAATGGCGGCAGGGGAAAGATCCTCGCCATCCCGCGAATGCCGTTCGGCCTGATGCATCACAAAGGGGGCCAGCAGCCGCAGCGGACCGCGCGCGCCCTTGCGCGCGGTCAGGATGACGCGCCCCGCCTCGTACCCCGCGCGGGCGGCAATGGGCAGAATGGTGATTCCCCCGGCCCGCCCCGTCAACGCGGCAATCAGTGCATCCAGCCGGTCCGTGCGTTGAATGACCGTCAGAAACCCGCCCGGTCGCAATCGCCGCAACCCGGCATCGATCCACTGCGACAGCGGCGTCATTTCCTGCCGGGCACCGGCACGCCCGGCATCGGCGGCGGGGGTTCCGGCCATGAAATAAGGCGGGTTGGCGATGACGTGATCGAAAGATGTTCCGCGCAATTCCCCCGGCATGCAGGCCAGATCGCCGGTCAGAACCCGCATCCCGATGTCATTTCGCGCCGCGTTCTGTCGAGCCAGCGCGGCATAATCCCCTTGCTGTTCCAGCCCGGTCAGAATCGCCCCCGGCACGCGCCAGCCCAGACACAGGCTGGCCACGCCCGCCCCGCAGCCCAGTTCCAGCACCGCCTGCCCCGTCCGCGCCGGACAGGCCGCCGCCAGCATCACCGCATCCGCACCCGAACGAAAGCCCCGCGCCGGCTGCCAGATCCGCAGGCGGCCATTCAGAAAGCCGTCATCGCGCAGGTCATTCATGCAGGCCCGTGTCCCGCAGGATCGCCCGCGCCATGAATTCGTCGCGGTCGGCGACCATCAGGCGGCGCGGCAGGATTCCGATGGATCCCTCCAGCACGCTCATGTGCCGGTCGATTTCGAATGCACAAATCCCCTCATCGCGCAACACGCTGACCGCATGCGACAAACGGACGATATCGGTGGTTCGGAACAGCTCTTTCATCGCGAAAATGTTAGGTTGCTGTTGCGCAATTGTCGATGGCGTGGCAATGCCTTTGGCCAGAAACGGGGTATGGTCATGGGTGTGAACGAAACCGTCCTGAAACCACTGGATCAGTTAGCCTCGGCCCTGTCGGTCGAGATGGAGGCAGTCAATGAACTGATCCGCGACCGCATGTCCAGTCGGCACGCGCCGCGCATTCCCGAGGTGACGGCCCATCTGATTGACGCCGGAGGCAAGCGGTTGCGACCGATGCTGACGCTGGCGGCGGCCAGGTTGCTGGGTTATGGCGGCGCATATCATGTGCATCTGGCCGCGACGGTCGAATTCATCCACACCGCCACTCTGCTGCATGATGATGTGGTCGATGAAAGCCGGCAACGGCGGGGGCGGCCCACAGCGAATCTGCTGTGGGACAACAAATCCTCGGTGCTGGTCGGCGATTACCTTTTCGCCCGCAGCTTTCAATTGATGGTCGAGCCGGGCAATCTGCGCACGCTGGAAATTCTGGCCAATGCCAGCGCCGTGATCGCCGAGGGCGAGGTGCTGCAACTGTCGGCGGCACAGGATCTGCGCACCGACGAGGCGGTTTATCTGCAAATCATTCGCGGCAAGACCGCCGCCCTGTTTTCGGCTGCGACCGAGGTTGGCGGCGTGATTGCGGACGCACCCGAGGATCAGGTGCGTGCGCTTTTCGACTATGGCGACGCCCTGGGCATCGCCTTTCAGATTGTCGATGACCTGCTGGATTACGGCGGCGCCACCGAAACGATCGGCAAGAATGTCGGCGACGATTTCCGCGAACGCAAGCTGACCCTGCCGGTGATCAAGGCCGTTGCCAAGGCGGATGCCGAAGAACGCGCCTTCTGGCAGCGGGTCATCGAACAGGGCGATCAGCGCAACGGCGATCTGGAACATGCGCTGACCCTGCTGGCGCGGCATGGCGCGATGCAGGCCGCGCAGGCCGACGCGCTGGAATGGGCGGGCCGCGCCAAGGCGGCGCTGTCGGCCCTGCCGTCGCATCCGATCCGTGCGATGCTGTCCGATCTGGCCGATTTCGTCGTCAGCCGGGTCGCCTGACCCACCAGAAAGGGCGGGCCAAAGCCCACCCTTCCCAGGGAGGAGAGGTTGTCGTCCGGGTCATTTGGCCTGAACGAAGTCGGGATAGGCCTCCATGCCCATCTCGGACACGTCGAGGCCGGTGATCTCGGCTTCCTGATCGACGCGGATGCCCATGGTCGTTTTCAGAACGCTCCAGATCACGGCGCTGAGGACGAAGGTAAAGGCGCCAATGATGACAATTCCGGTCAACTGCGTGACATAGCTGGTCGCGGGGTTCGAAGCCGGAACGACCAGCGTGCCCCAGACCCCCGCGACCAGATGGACGGGAATGGCGCCGACCACGTCGTCGATCTTCAGCCTGTCCAGCATCGGCACGACCATGACCGCGATCCCTCCGCCAACGGCCCCGATCAGCAGCGCGCCAAAGACCGACGGGTAAAGCGGTTCAGCGGTGATCGAGACCAGCCCGGCCAGCGCGCCGTTCAGCACCATGGTCAGGTCGATCTTGCCATAGACAAGCTGCGTCACGACCACCGCCGCTATGGCCCCGGCCGAGGCGGCCATGTTGGTGTTCACGAAAATCCGGCTGACATCGGCGGCATCATTGACCGATCCGATGGCAAGCTGCGAAGCACCGTTGAAGCCGAACCAGCCCAGCCACAGGATGAATGTCCCCAATGTCGCCAGCGCCAGATTTGACCCCGGCATCGGCTGCATTCGGCCATCGGCGCGATATTTTCCCCGGCGTGCGCCAAGGATGATGGCACCCGCCAATGCCGCGAACCCCCCCGTTGCATGCACCAGCGTCGATCCGGCGAAATCGGAAAAGCCCATTTCGGACAGGAAGCCTCCGCCCCATTGCCAGCTTGCCTCGACGGGATAGATCACTCCGGTCAGGATGACGGTGAAGATCATGAAGGGCCACAGCTTCACGCGTTCGGCCAGAGTGCCCGAGACGATCGAGGCGGTAGTGGCGCAGAACATGAGCTGAAAGAAGAAGTCCGATCCTGCGGAATAGCCGTCATCCGCGACCCCCACCCCGACCGGATCAAGGCTTTTCGGGGCAAATATCTCGCCGATGATGCCGGGAACCGACCAGTCTGTGGGATACATCAGGTTATAACCGATCAGCCAATACATGATCCCGGCGATGGCAAAGATGGACACGTTCTTGAAAAGCTGGGTGGTGACATTTTTGGACCGGACCAGCCCCGCCTCAAGCATCGCAAAGCCCGCCGCCATCCACATGACCAGAAAGCCCCCGATCAGGAACAGCAGCGTGTTGAAGATATAGACCGCTTCGGCGCTGACAGCGGGGGCGGCCTCGGTCGGGGCGTCCTGCGCGACAGCGGGCAGGGCAAGCCCCAGCCCAAGCGCCGCGATAAGGGAAAACGTCTTTTTCATGTTCGTCACCTGTCTGCCTGCGCAGCCGCCGGACCGGCTGCCATCCCCTATTTGATGGGAAATGCGGCGCGGGCAGGACAAGCCGGGGGGGCATCTGGTCGGAACGGAAAAGGGAACTGTCGTCAAAATCGGCAATTGCGTGCGTATTTGCATAAAATTCGGGCATATCGGGTTTCGGCCGTTTTCGGCGTTGCCCTTTCCTTGTGCATGCCCGCCGAATTGTCGAGGCATTCGGCAATGGCGGCGCAAAGCGCGCCGTGACTTCGGGGATTGAACGAATGAAACAAACTGTTTCGCTGTTGGCCGTCCTTGGCCTTCTGACCGCCCTGCCCGCCTTTGCGCAAGAGGCCGTGCCCACGCCGGACAAGGGGGATACGACCTGGATGCTGATCTCGGCGATCCTTGTCATCATGATGTCGCTGCCGGGGCTGGCGCTGTTCTATGGCGGGCTGGTGCGCGGCAAGAACGTGCTGTCAGTACTGATGCAAGTGCTCAGCGTGTTCTGCGTGATGGTGCTGCTTTGGGTGATGTTCGGCTATTCGCTGGCCTTTACGGGGGCGGGCGACGCGGCCTCGGCGGGGGTGCTGACGCCCTTTGTCGGAGGGCTGTCGAAGATGTTTCTGGCGGGTGTGGGCACCGATGCCGTGATCGAGACCTTTTCGAAAGGCGTCGTCATCCCCGAACTGTCCTTCGTGATCTTCCAGATGGCCTTTGCCTGCATCGCGGGCGCGCTGATCGTCGGGGCCACGGCAGAGCGGATGAAATTCGCCGCGATCCTGATGTTCGTGGTGATCTGGTTCTTTTTCTCGTATCTGCCCATGGCGCATATGGTCTGGTGGTGGGGCGGCCCCAGCGCCTTTGACGCGCCCTCGGGGCTGCTGTTCGGCCATGGCGCGCTGGATTTCGCGGGCGGCACGGTCATTCATATCAACGCGGGCGTGGCGGGGCTGGTCGCGGCATGGGTCGCGGGTCCGCGTCTGGGCTATAAGCGCGAATTGCTGGCCCCCCATAACCTGACCTTTACCCTGATCGGAGGCTGCCTGCTGTGGGTCGGCTGGTTCGGATTCAACGCCGGTTCCAACCTTGAGGCGAACGGCCTGACCGCGCTGGCCATGGTCAACACGGCTGTCGCCACCGCCGCCGCCACGCTGGCCTGGTCCTTTGGCGAATGGGCGATGCGCGGCCATCCCAGCCTTCTGGGCGCGGTGTCCGGTGCGATTGCCGGGCTGGTCGGCATCACCCCTGCGGCGGGCTTTGTCGGGCCGATGGGTGCCATCGTGATCGGGCTGATCGCCGGACTGATCTGCATGTATGTGGTCGTCAGCCTGAAGATGCGGATGAATGTGGACGATTCGCTGGATGTGTTCGGCATTCACGGCGTGGGCGGCATCGTCGGCGCGATCCTGACCGGGGTTTTTGCCGCGCCGTCGCTTGGCGGTACGGGCGTGTGGGATTACGCGACC
This sequence comes from Paracoccus sp. (in: a-proteobacteria), assembly GCF_047973135.1. Taxonomy (GTDB): domain Bacteria; phylum Pseudomonadota; class Alphaproteobacteria; order Rhodobacterales; family Rhodobacteraceae; genus Paracoccus. Next base: position 17,773 of record NZ_JBKEBL010000184.1, on the reverse strand, counting down.
GACAGCGTGGCCCCGTTCAGCATGGCCGGTCAGGTCTATTCGCAGGTCTTGGGCGTGGTGATCGCGATCGTCTGGTCGGCCATCGTGTCCTTTGTCGCGATCCATATCGTCAAGGCCGCAATCGGCCTGCGCGTTCCCCATAACGACGAAAGGCAGGGGCTGGACATCACCACCCACGGCGAAAACGCCTATAACTGACCAGCCCTCTACAGGCGCGAAGGCCCGGTTCCGACCGGGCCTTTTGCCTTTCCAGCGGGCCTTTGCTGACGCCCCGATCACGGATTGGTCAGGGTAATTCCCTGCCCGGCATTCTTGTTGTAAGGTCTTTGGTCAATGGCCGCGTCAGTCGGTCGAGCAGATCAGGCATAAGCAGAAATGAAACGACCCACCGGCACATCAAGGCGCACGGGCCGCAGCCCCGTTGCCGACAAGCGCAGCACCGCAAGCACCCCGCCGAAGAAACCGGCCCGGAAACGCCGCAGCCGCCCGCCCCGGCGCGGCAATGTCCTGACGCGGACCATCGCGGGCACGGCCGGCCTGATCTGGCGGGTCGTCTGGGGCTCTGCCTGGCGGCTGACGATGGTGCTGGCGCTGATCGTGGGCGGGGCCTCGGCCTATTACTATGCGGGTCTGCCCGAGCCACAGGATCTGTTCGATGCACGACAGCGCGGCAGCGTCACCATGCTGGACCGCGACGGTCGCGTATTCGCCTGGCGGGGCGAGATTTACGGCGCGGTCAGCAATGACAAGATCGCCCCTGTCCTGCGCGAAGCCGTGATCGCGACCGAGGACAAGCGGTATTACATGCATCTGGGCGTCGATCCCATCGGCATCGCGGGCGCGATGCGGATCAACCGGTCCGAGGGGCGCGGCGCGCTGGACGGGCATGGCGGCTCGACCATCACCACGCAGGTCGCCAAGCTTTTGTGCCTGGGCGAGACCTTTGACCCGATCCGCTGGAAGAACGAGGCCGAGTTCGAAGCCTATTGCCGTGTCAGCAGCATCTGGCGCAAGATCAAAGAGGTTCCCTTCGCCCTTGCGCTTGAGGCGAAATATTCCAAGGACGACATCCTCAACATCTATATGAACCGTTCCTATCTGGGCGGCGGCGCGCGCGGATTCGAGGCTGCCAGCCAGCGCTATTTCAACAAGCATGCCAGCGACGTTACGGCATCCGAAGCCGCGATGCTGGCCGGTCTGCTGAAAGCCCCCAGCTATTTCGCACCGACCGCGAACCTGCAACGCTCGCAGGATCGGGCGGACGTGATTCTGGGCCTGATGCATGAACAGGGCTATCTGGACGACGCGCAATATACCGATGCCAAGACGCACCCGGCCGAGCTGTCGCGGGCGGCGGCGGCGCGGGCGGGCGGCTATTTCGCCGACTGGGTGATGGAATCCGGTCCCGGCTTCCTGACCAGCGAAACGACCGAGGACGTGACCATCACCACCACCTTCGACCAGCGCATCCAGCGCGCGGCCGAACGCGCCATGTCGCGGGTCTTTGACGGCAAGGTGAAATCGGGCAGCAAGGCGCAGGTTGCGGTGGTCGTGATGTCGGCGGATGGTGCGGTCCGTGCCATGATCGGCGGGCGCGACACCACGGTGAACGGCGCATTCAACCGCGCCACTCAGGCCAAGCGGCAGACCGGTTCCAGTTTCAAGCCCTTTGTCTATGCGGCGGCGCTGGATGCGGGCTATACGCCACAGGACAGGGTCCATGACGGCCCTCTGACGATCCGCATTCCCGGTGGCAGGCCTTGGTCTCCGCAGAACTATACCCGCAAGTTTTATGGCGATGTGACGCTGACCGATGCGCTGAAACGGTCGCTGAACACCGCCACGATCCGCGTGCAAGAGGCCATTGGCCGCAAGGCGGTTCAGCGCGTCGCGCAGGATTTCGGGATCGTCAGCAACCTGACCTCCAGCCCTTCGCTGGGGCTGGGTGTATCCGAGGCAACGCTGCTGGAGCTGACGGGCGCCTATGCGGGCATCCGCAATGGCGGCACCGCCGTCGCGCCCTATGGCCTGATCGAGCTGCGCATCAAGGGCGACGATCAGCCGCTGATGGGCCAGTTGGGGGGGCTGGGCGAACGCGTCATCAGCCAGCGCGCGGCAGGCCAGTTGATCTATATGATGGAACAGGTGATCCAGTCCGGCACCGGCACCCGCGCCAAGCTGGGCGAGCGTCCGGCAGCGGGCAAGACCGGCACTACCAGCAGCTATCGCGACGCGTGGTTCCTGGGCTTTACCGAGCAATATGTCACCGGCGTCTGGATGGGTTACGATGACAACACGCCGCTCAGCGACGTGACCGGCGGCGGTCTGCCCGCCGAGATCTGGCAGGCGGTGATGACCGAAATCCATGACGGGTTGCCAGTCCTGCCGCTGTCCACCGTCTCGCCCGATGGCAGCGGGATCATCCTGTCGGATGGCACGAACGGAACGCCGAAGATCGTGACTTCGGGGTCTGCCGACGATCCGCTGGCCTCGGCCCTTGCCGATGCGATCAACGGCGGCGGCGGCGGCACAGCCCCACGCACCCCCGGCAACAGCACCACCAGCGAATCCAATGATGCACTGGGTCAGGCGCTGCGGGATATTCTGGGCGGGAACTGAGCTTTCGCCCTGCCTTGCCACCAGCGAGGCGGGGCGCGGGGGCCTAACCGGCCCGCTGCAAATCCGCCGTCAGCGCGGCGATATCGCCCTTGTCGCGGGCCAGCATGGCCGACACCTCGGCCCTTTCGGTGGCCAGCATGTTCACGCCCTCGATGATCAGGTTGAAAAAGCGCGGGCTGCCCGACTTGTCGGACACATGCCATTCGACCTCCATCGGCGCGCGCCCGTTCAGATAGGCGACCGAGGTAACGGCGAAAAAGCTTTTCAGCGGTCGCGCGCTTTGGACCTCGACCTTCGAGCCGATGAATTCCCGGAAACGCGCGCCGTATTTGCGCCCGATATAGCCCTGAAACGCCTGCCGGTAGCTGGCAAATTGCTGCGCGCCGACCTGCCGCGCGGCGGGACCAAGGGCGGATCGTGCGATAATGTTCACATCCGCATATTGCGCAAAGATCGTCTCGAATTGCTGATACATCCGCGCGGGTTCCTGACCCGAGTTGATGACGCCGTAAACCTCGGACGTGGCCTTGCGGATCAGCGCCAGCGCGCCGTCGGATGTCATCGCCCACGCGCCACGGGGCAGCATCCCGACCGCGCCCGCCGCGCCGATCAGCGACAGAAAGGCACGACGGCTATTCTGCCGCGTAAGGGTCGATGGCATGGGGGTCGGCGTCATTTTCTGCATATGGGTCAATTGCGTCACCTCTTTCTCCGACATCGTGGCGGCGATGCTGCAAATAGATCAGCCGCGTCTGCGCATAGCTATCAGTACTGCCCTGCATGACGCTATCCACAGTGTCGCTGAAACGCGCCCGCTCACCGGCTTTTGAGGCAGCGCGCAGCCCGATCGTCCCCAGCCATTCCGGCGTATCCAGCGCGAAACGCCAGGGATCGATCACCAGATCGACCGCCTTGCCCACCGTGTCCCTCTGGGTCGAGGGGCCAAGGACCGGCAGTTCGACATAGGCCCCTTCCGGCACACCCCAGACCGCCATGGTCTGGCCGAAATCGGTATCCACCTCGGTCAGGCCCATGTGGAACCCCGCCGGATCCATCAGGCCGCCGATGCCCACCGTCGAATTGACAGCAAAGCGCAGCAGGTTCTGCGCCGCAGGGTCGGGCCGGCCTTGCAGCAGGCTGTTCACGACCTTGCCGGGCAGGGACAGATTCGCGCCAATATTGATGACCATATCGGCCAGACCCGGCTGCCCGTCCTTCGGCGCGCCGTCATCCCCCTTGACCAGATCCGCAGTTGGGCCGATAACGTGGCTGTCCAGTCCCTTGTTGAAGTTATGGATATGTCTGTTCATACCTTCGTAAGGATCGTTGATCGTGATCCCGTTTTCATTTACGGGCCTCGACGCACAGCCCGACAAGGCAGTGATCAGTGCAAGGCATGAAATGCTGGCCGGTTGTAGCTTGACACGCAAAGGAATTTCTAACCTTTTCCCGCTAGGATTTTCAAAGGTGGCGGTCACGCCCGCCCGGAAGGTCGTTGGTCAGGGAATACTGGCCGGAACGACCGGCGGCAAGGGCGCCACACTCTGATCGGCAATGAAGGGCACGGCCGGAACGGATTATTATGACAGGCTTTCAATGACCAGACCTCCAATTCCCGCCGATGGCGCCAAGGAACTTCGCCGCGCAAGGGCGGCCGGGTTCAACCTTTTCCTGGCCGTGGGCCTGTTCTCGGCAGCGGTGAACCTGCTGATGCTGACCGGGCCGCTGTTCATGCTGCAGGTCTATGACCGCGTTCTGGCCTCGCGCTCGGTCGAGACGCTGACGGCGCTGTTTCTGCTGGTCGTATTCCTGTTCCTGATGATGGGCGTGGTCGATCTGGCCCGCAACCGTATCACACAGCGAATCGCCGCCCGCTTCATGGATCAGCTTGAGGGCCGGGTATTCACCGCCGCCCTGCGCGAGGGCGCGGTCAGCGGGAACGAGGCGATGGCGACCGCCAGCGGGCTGCGCGACCTGGATTCCGTCCAGCGTTTCATCGGCTCGCCCGTATTACTGGCGATTTTCGATCTGCCCTGGGCACCGCTGTTTCTGGCCGCCGTCTATATGTTCCACCCGCTTCTGGGCGTGGTCGCAACCATTGGTGGCCTGATCCTGATCGTCACGACCATCACCAACCGGATGATGTCCAAGGCACCGCTGCAAAACGCCTCGATCGCGGCAGGTCAGGCGCAACGAATGGCCGATCTCTATCGCGACGAGGGCGAGGTGATCAGCGCCCTGGGCATGCGCGGCGCGACCTATACCCGCTGGCGCAAGGCCCGGAACGAGGCGCAGGAACAGGCCGTCAAGGGGGCCGACGTTTCGTCGGGCTTTACCGTTTTTTCGCGCAGTTTCAGGTTGTTTCTGCAAAGCGCCATGCTGGCCGCCGGGGCCTATCTGGTCCTGCGCCAAGAGGTGACGCCCGGCGCGATGATCGCCAGTTCAATCATGATGGGCCGCGCGCTGGCCCCCGTCGAACAGCTTGTCGGCGGTTGGGCATTGGTGCAGGCCGCGCAGGATGGCTGGGACCGGCTGGCGCGGCTGCTCAGCCGGCAACCGCCCGACCGTGACCTGACACCACTGCCCCGCCCGCAGGCGCATATCGATGTCCGCCAGCTTAGCGTGATCCCGCCGGGACAGAACGCCGCAACGGTGCGCGGGGTCAGCTTTGCGCTGGCTCCGGGGCAGGCGATGGGGGTCATCGGTCCGTCGGGCGCGGGAAAGACCACGCTGGCGCGGGCGCTGATCGGCGCATGGCCGGTCGCGGCCGGTTCGATCCGTATGGGCGGCGCAACGCTGGATCAGTTCAATCCCGACGTTCTGGGCAATCTGATTGGCTATCTGCCGCAGCAGGTGACACTGTTCGACGGCACCATCGCCGACAATATCGCCCGGCTGTCGCCCGAACCCGACCCCGACCGCGTGGTCCGCGCCGCACAGGCCGCCGCCGCGCATCAGATGATCCTTGATCTGCCCAACGGCTATGACACGCGAATCAGCCAGACCTCGGGGCGGCTTTCGGGCGGCCAGATCCAGCGGATCGGGCTGGCGCGGGCGCTGTATCCCGATCCGGTTCTGCTGGTTCTGGACGAACCGAACTCGAATCTGGACAATCAGGGATCCGAGGCGCTGAATCAGGCGATCCGCCGGGTCAAGGCGCAGGGCGGCGCGGTCATTATCATGGCTCACCGCCCCGCCGCGATCAACGAATGCGAGCTGCTTCTGGTGATGGAACAGGGCATGCGCCGTGCCTTTGGCCCGCGTGATCAGGTCCTGAAGGAAATGGTTCAGAACTCTGCCCAGATTCTCAAATCGCAAGAGGCAGGCCGCGCAGGAGGCGTGACATGAGCGAGGACGAAAGCCTCAAGCCCGCCGGTTCAGAACAGCCGGCAGAGGCCACCACCACCCCGGCGGCAAAGCAGCAGCCAGCCGCAACACGCCCGGACGAGACTGCGGCAGAGCCGCCGTCGGCCACCGAAGGCAAGGCAGCGCCAGAAGCAGGCCCAGAGCCAGAGGCACCCGAAACCCGGCCCGAAAAGCCCGGAAACAAGCACGGACAACCTGACGCCGAGGCCGCTGAACAGCCGCGCCGTACACGCGGCACGGCAGAGCCAGCGCCGGGTCCGGGCGAAAGCCTGCCATGGCCGGTCCGGGGCGGGTCCGCGAAAACCGCAACCGGCCCTTCCGCGCCGCCAGACCAGAACCGGCAATTGCCGACCCGCCCGGCCGAGACCGGTGTCGCCGAAAAAGGGCCACAGCCCCAGCCGCCGGCGATCCCGCCCGCGCAGCCCCTGCCGCCGCCCCCGCCGCTGACGCCTCCGGATCCGGGCCGCTGGTCGGTTCGCCGCCCGATGCTGGTGGGCATGCTGTCCATCCTGATGCTGGTGGGCGGCTTTGGGGTCTGGGGCGTCGAAAGCCGCATCTCGGGCGCGGTGGTCGCCCATGGGCAGGTCGAGGTCGAACAGCAGCGTCAGGTGGTCCAGCATCCCGATGGCGGCGTGGTCGAGCAAATTCTTGTGACCGAGGGGAAATCGGTCGCCGCCGGCGAGCCGCTGATCCGGCTGGATGGCACATTGCTGACAACCGAACTGACCATCGTCGAGGGGCAATATTTCGAAATTCTTGCGCGACGCGGTCGACTGGAGGCCGAACGCGCAGATGCCGAGAATATCAGCTTCAGCGACGAGCTTGTCACCTTCGCCAGAACCGACAGCAAGGTGGCCGACATGGTCAAGGGGCAGGAAAGCCTGTTCGTCGCCCGCCGTGACACGATCCGGCAAGGGCTGGAACAGCTTGCCAAGCAGACCGAACAGGTGAAAGCCCAGGTTGTCGGGATCGACGCACAGCTCAAGGCGCTGTCCTCTCAGCGTGACCTGATTGGCGAAGAACTGAAAGACCAGCAGACACTGCTTGATCGCGGCCTGGCACAGGCGTCTCGGGTGCTGGCGCTGCAACGCGAAAGTGCGCGGATCGAGGGCCAGATCGGCGAATTGCAGGCCAATCGCGCCGCCGCCGAAACCAAGCAGACCGAACTGGATATCGAGCGGCTGCAACTGAACGCCAAACGCCGCGAGGATGCCGAAACCGAGTTGCGCGATCTTGGTTATCGCGAACTGGAACTGGCCGAGCGTCGGCGCAGCCTGACCGAACAGATCAACCGGCTGGAAATCCGCGCGCCCGTCGCGGGTATCGTCTATGACCTGAAGGTGACGACACCGCGCTCGGTCATCCGGCCGGCGGAACCGCTGCTTTATGTCATCCCGCAGGACCGGCCACTGGTGATCGGTGCCCGCATCCCAACGATCAATGTCGACGAAATTCATGTCGGACAGCAGGTCGTTCTGCGCTTTTCGTCCTTCTCGTCGCGAACCACACCGGAAATCGATGGCGAATTGTCCAAGGTTTCGGCTGATGCGCTGATGGATGAACAGACTCGCACCCCCTATTACCGGGCCGAGGTAACGATCCCGACCGAACAGCTTGACAAGCTGGGCGATCTTGACCTGGTGCCGGGGATGCCGGTCGAGGTTTACGTCCAGACCGGCGAACGCAGCCCGATGAGCTATCTGCTGAAGCCGCTGGCTGATTATTTCAATCGCGCCTTCCGCGAATCCTGAGGCTTTGCGCAGGCGGCCCGCCCGCTGCCTGCGCGAAAACCCTGCCCCGACGGGTTGAACTTTTCGTGACATTGCCCCAGCCTGTCAGGGACTTCTGGGAGAGAGTTTCATGTTGAAAATCCTGTCCCGGCCCGCCACGCGCCTGATGGAGCGATGGCTGCCGGATGCCTTCATCTTCGTTCTGGTCCTGACCCTCGTTGCCGCCATTGCCGCCGTCACGACCCAAGGCACAAGCCCCGTCGCGCTGATCCGCATGTGGGGCGACGGGTTCTGGGCGCTGCTGCAATTCTCGATGCAGATGCTGCTGGTGCTTGTGACCGGCTTCATTCTGGCCAGCTCGCCCCCGATCAAGCGGGTGCTGCGGATGCTGGCCGGGGCGGCTTCGTCCCCGGCATCGGCCATTGTGCTGGTGTCTTTGGTGTCGCTCGCTGCAAGCTGGATCAACTGGGGGTTCGGGCTGGTCGTCGGCGCGATCTTCGCCAAGGAGCTGGCCCGTCAGGTCCGCGTCGATTACCGCCTTCTGGTCGCCGCCGCCTATTCGGGCTTTATCATCTGGCATGGCGGTCTGTCGGGTTCGATCCCGCTGACCATCGCGACCGAGGGGCATTTCACCGCCGAACAGATCGGCGTCATCCCAACCTCGCTGACGATCTTTTCGGTCTGGAACCTGATCATCGTGGCGGCAGTGGTGATCGTCGTACCGCTGGTCAATCTGTCAATGCTGCCCGACCCGGCCGAGCAGGTTCTGGTCAACCCCGCCCTGCTGGCCGAGGCTGCGCCCCCCACCCCCCCTGGCCGTGACGCCACCCCGGCCGAGTACATGGAAAACAGCCCCGTACTGATGTGGGCGGTCGGCGTGCCCGGCCTGATCTGGCTGGCAATCCACTTTGCCAATAACGGCGGCATCAACCTGAACGTGGTGAACTTTCTGTTCCTGTTTTTGGGCATCATCTTTCACGGCACACCGCGCAACCTGCTGAATGCGCTGGACGAAGGCATCCGCGGCGGGGCCGGAATCGTGATCCAGTTCCCGTTCTATGCGGGCATCATGGCGATCATGACCGGCAGCGGGCTGGCCGCCAGCCTTTCGGAATGGTTCGTCTCGATCTCGACCGCGCAGACCCTGCCCTTCTGGAGCTTTATCAGCGCCGGAATCGTGAACGTCTTTGTGCCCTCGGGTGGCGGGCAATGGGCGGTTCAGGCCCCGGTCATGCTGCCGGCGGCGCAGGCGCTGGGGGCCGATATTCCGCGCGTCGTCATGGGCGTGGCCTGGGGCGATGCATGGACAAACATGCTGCAACCCTTCTGGGCGCTGCCGATGCTGGGGATTGCCGGGTTGAAGGCGCGCGACATCATGGGCTTTTGCGTGGTCATGCTGTTGATCACCGGGGTGGTGATCGGCGGGCTGCTGTTGCTGCTGTAACCAACCGGGGGCGGCGCGCCGCCCCCCTCCCTAACGCTTGCGCCTGCGCTTGGCCGCGCGTTTGATCTCGGACAGGCGCGATTTCGTGGACATGCGGCGCGGCGCGCGACCGCGTTTACCCTTTTGCGGACCGCGCGGCAGGGTCCGGCCCTCCAGCTCGATCAGCTCCAGCGTCAGCCCGCCGGTCATCGGAATCGCCTCGGACAGGCGGACGGTCACGCGCTGGCCGATGCCGATTTCCAGCCCGGTATCGGCCCCGATCAGCATCTGCGCGTCGGGGTCGAAATGGAAATATTCCTGCCCTATCTCACGGATCGGCAATAACCCGTCGGCACCGGTCTCATCCAGTTTCACAAACGCGCCAAAGCGCTGGATGCCGCTGATCCGGCCAGACATTTCCGTGCCCACACGTTCGGACAGATAGGCAGCCAGATAACGGTCGGTCGTGTCGCGTTCTGCGGCCATGGAACGGCGCTCGGTCTCGCTGATATGTATCGCGGTTTCGGCCATTCGGTCCATATCCTGAGCGGACAACCCGTCTTTGCCCCAGCCATGCCCGCTGATCAGCGCGCGATGGACGACCAGATCGGAATAGCGGCGGATGGGCGAGGTAAAATGCGCATAGCTTTTCAGCGCCAGCCCGAAATGCCCAAAATTTTCAGGGTGGTAATAGGCCTGCGTCATGGACCGCAGGGTACTGATATTGATCAGTTCATCGAAATCGCTGCCCTGCGCCTGGGCCAGCAGCCGGTTCAGATGGCTGGTCTGCAAGACCTGCCCCTTTGCCAGCGTAAAGCCGGATGCCTGCGCCACCTCGCGCAGCGCGTCGATCTTGTCGGGGCTGGGTTCTTCGTGGACACGAAACAGCAGCGGGCGCTGACGGCGGGTCAGTTCCTCGGCGGCGGCGACATTGGCCAGAACCATGAATTCCTCGATCAACCGGTGCGCGTCGAACCTGTCACGGAAATTCACCGATTTCACCCGGCCATCGGCGGTCAGTTCGATGCGGCGTTCGGGCAGGTCCAGATCCAGCGGCTGACGGCCTTCGCGGGCCTGTTTCAGCAAGGCATAGGCGTGCCACAGGGGCCGGATCACGCTGTCCATCAGCGGCGCGGTCTGGTCATCGGGGGAACCATCCGCCGCCGCCTGCGCCTGCTCATAGGCCAGCGATGCGCGGCTGTTCATCATGCCGCGGTGGAAATCATGGGCGATCTTGTTGCCCTGCCCGTCCAGCCGCATCCTGACGGCGATGACCGGACGGTCCACGCCCTGATGCAGCGAACACAGATCTGCGGACAGAGCCTCGGGCAGCATCGGCACCACGCGGTCGGGAAAGTAGGTCGAGTTGCCGCGCGCCCAGGCCTCGCGGTCCAGCGCATTGCCGGGGCGGACGTGATGGGCGACATCGGCGATGGCCACCCAGATCGTCGCGCCGCCGTCATCCTCGGCAAAGGCCGCAACAGCATCGTCATGGTCCCGCGCGTCCGCCGGGTCGATCGTGACCAGAGGCAGACCGCGCAGATCCTCGCGCCCCGTCATCGTGGCGGGCTTTTGTGCCTCGGCCTCACGGATGACGGCATCGGGAAATTCGTCGGGGATGCCGTGCTGATGAATGGCGATCAGGCTGACGGCGCGAGGTGCGGAAGGATCGCCCAGCCTTTCGACGATGCGCGCCATGGGCAGACCCAGCCGCCCCCTTGGCCCGGCTTGTTCGGCCTGCACCAGCTCGCCGTTTTCGGCGCCAAGCGTGGCATCATGGCGGACGCGCCATTCGCGATCCTGCCCCTTGTCGATGGGCAGGATGCGCCCGCCCTCGGCCTCTTTGCGGAAAATGCCGGTGATGCGATGGGCCGCGGCGGTAATGCGCCGCATCAGCCGCGCCTGATACTGAACATCCCCGCCCGCAACCTCGGTCAGGCGGGCCAGAAACCGCTCGCCCCGCCCAAGTGCCGGGTCGCTGTCGCGCGGGATGTACAGGATGCGCGGTACCGGCCCCTCGCCCCGCCATTCCAGCGGGCGCACGAACAGATCGCCTGATCCATCGGGGGCCAGCAGTTCCACCACAGTGACCGGTGGCAGCTTTTCAGCATCCAGATAGTGCCTGCGGCGACGCTCCAGCAGCCCCTCGGCCTGCAATTCCTTCAGCAGACGCTTCAGCTCGATCCGGGCGGCACCCTTGATCCCGAACGCCTTGGCGATGTCGCGTTTGGAATTGGCGTCGGGATTGTCCGCGACCCATTCCATGATCTGCTGCTTGCTGGGGATCTGGGTCATCACCGGGCCTGCCGTCTGGTCAAAGTTCGCGAATCATGTCGCGATGAGGGATTCCGGCCTCGTCATAAACATCGCCATCGGGGATGAAACCCAGCTTTTCATAAAAACCCACCGCATGTTCCTGCGCGCCCAACCGGGCATGGGTGATCCCCGTCCGCGAACGCAGCACATCCATCGCCGCGCGCAGCAGGGCCGATCCAAGCCCCGTGCCCCGCGCCTCGGGCAGAACGCAGACGCGGCCGATCTTGCCGATATTGCCCTTGGGCAGGATGCGCGCAGTTCCCACCGCCTCGCCATCCTGCCACGCAATCAGATGAATTGCCTGACTGTCCAGTTCGTCCCATTCATGGGATTCGGGGACACCCTGTTCCTGAACAAAGACGGTGTGGCGCAGGGCCCGGCAAGCGGCGACGTCATCGGTCAGTTCGATCCTCATGCAAAATACTCCTGCAAAATGCGCTGATAAATCTGTTTTAGCTGATGAATCTGCGCAACGGGAACTCGTTCGTCCACCTGATGCATGAAATGCCCGACCAGACCAAATTCCACGACCGGGCAATGATCCTTGACGAAACGCGCATCCGACGTCCCGCCCGAGGTGGACAGTTCCGGCACGCGCCCGGTTTCCGCCTGCACCACGCCCCGGACCAGATCGACAAAGGGGCCAGGCCGGGTCAGGAAGGCCTCGCCCGAGATGTCGGTGTCGATGCTGATGGAAACGCCGGTTTCATCGCCGATGGCGCTGGCACGCGCGGTCAGGTCGCGGGTCAGCGACATGCCGCTATGCAGGTCGTTGAAACGGATATTGACCACCGCTGTCGCCGTCTCGGGGATCACGTTCGAGGCCGGATTGCCGCAATCAATGCTGGTGATTTGCAGGCCCGAGGGGTCGAAATGGTCGGTGCCCGCGTCCAGCGGCACGGCGATCAGGTCGTTCAGGTAACGGGTCAGCGCGTGCAGCGGGTTTTTCGCCCGGTGCGGATAGGCGGCATGTCCCTGCACCCCCTTCGCCCGGATGCGGAACGTGACCGAGCCGCGCCGCCCGATCTTCATCATCTCGCCCATATGGTCGGGGTTGGACGGCTCGCCCACGATACAGACATCCATCCTTTCGCCCTGATCGGTCATCCAGTCCAGCAGAGCGGTTGTGCCATGCTTGCCCGGCCCCTCTTCATCGCCGGTAATGGTCAGGATCACCGCGCCTTCGGGGGGTGTTTCGGTCACGAAATCGATGGCCGCCGCGACGAAGGCCGCGACGCCCGATTTCATGTCGGTGGCCCCCCGCCCCCAGATCATCCCGTCGGCAAGATGCCCGCTGAAGGGCGGATGCTTCCAGGATGCCGGGTCGCCCGGAGGCACCACGTCGGTATGCCCGTTGAAACCAAAGGTTCTGGCACCCTTTGCCCCCCAACGCGCGAACAGATTGGGCGTGCCGCCCCGATCCACGCGCCGAACATGAAATCCGGCGGCGGTCAGCATATCGGCCAGCAAAATCAGCGCTCCCCCTTCGTCAGGCGTGACCGAGGGGCAGCGGATCAGGCGGGCGGTCAGGTCGGCGGGGTCGGTCATTTTACATCCAGATCGCAAAGGCACGGCGGACAAGATTCAGCCCGGTCAGAACCAGCAGCACCAGCGTCCAGCGCCGAAACTGCACCACATCCAGCCGGTCCTGCAAGACAAACCCGGCCAGCATGCCCGCAAATGCGGGCAGGCACAGGATCGCCGACAATGGCAACGTCCGGGCGTTCAGCACCCCCGAGGTCAGATGCGCCGCTGTCAGCACCACCGCCCCCATCAGAAAAACCACCCCCTGCACGCGGACCTGTTCGCGCTTGTCCACGCCAAGCGACAGCAGCAGCACGATCAACGGTGGTCCCCAGATCCCCGAAATGCCGCCATACAAGCCTCCGACGATGCCTGTGACGATCTCGGCCCGGCGGCGGTGATCGGTCGGCAGGCGCAGCGGCCTGCCCGACAATTGCCACAGGGCAAAGATCACGATGGGCACACCCAGCAGGATCAGCATCACGCCCTGCGGAATGGCGCGGGCAAATCCGGCGGACACGCAGATGAAGATCAGCACCATGGCGATATGCCAGCGGAACTCCGTGGCCGAACGCAGTGCCTCGGCCGGGCCCTGCCGGAATGTCTGCTGGACATTGGACAGCAGCGTCGGCAGGATCAGCGCCGCCAGCGCCGTGGTCGGCGGCATGACCGAGCCGAATGCCGACAACATGATCATCGGCATGGCAAAGCCTATCGCCCCCTTCACGAAACCCGCGAAGGCGGTGATCGCGAACGCGATCCAGAATTGCCAGATGTCCAGCCCGAACATGCGCCGGACATTATGCCAGCACACAGAAATTGAAAATCCTGCCCGGCCAATATGCAGACCCGGCCGGCGCGCAAGACATTTTAGGTCGCAGATTGCCCGATTGGCGCAAAATAGTTGCGCTGCACATGCGAAGTCACTAGCAATGCCGCGATGCCGCAAAAGGTCGAATCGAGATGAAAGACATGTCCCAGCTTAGCGCAACAGTCCTGCCCGAGATCGAGGCCCTTCAGGCCCGTGCCGTCGAAAACCTGCGCGCCGTGGTTGCGCCGGGCGGCAAGGTGGACGCGGCGCTGCTGGAAACGCATCAGCACGCCGCGCATGCCCTGTCCTGGCTGGCCACCTATGTCGAGGCACTGAAACAGCTTGCCGCATGGTCGGGCCGCGTCTCGGGCGGGATCGAGGGGCTGATCCTGCAAATCGGCTTTGGCGAATACCTGTCCCAGATCGCCGGCGGCATCCTGATGAGCCAGAACGAATTCGCCCGCCTCGCCGATCTGGGCGTGGACTGGCAGCCCTCGGATGCGGCGCGCGCGCTGATGGCCGGCAATTCGCCCGAGGCCCGCGCCGGGCTGGCCGCGCTGATCGCTGATAACAAGGGGGCCGCAACCTTCGGCAAGTCCGGCCTTGACGAGGATCTGGAAATGATCCGCGATCAGTTCCGCCGCTGGGCCGATGACAAAGTCGTACCCCATGCCCATGAATGGCATCTGAAGGACGATTTCATCCCGATCGAGATCATCGACGAGCTGTCTGAACTGGGCGTTTTTGGTCTGACCATACCGGAAAATCTGGGCGGTCTGGGCATGTCCAAGGCGGCGATGGTCGTCGTCTCGGAAGAACTGTCGCGCGGCTATATCGGCGTCGGCAGCCTTGGCACCCGCAGCGAGATCGCGGCAGAACTGATCCTGGGCGGCGGCACCGATGAGCAAAAGGAACAGTGGCTGCCGAAACTGGCCAGCGGCGAGATCCTGCCCACCGCCGTCTTTACCGAACCCAATACCGGCAGCGATCTGGGCAGCCTGCGCACCCGCGCCGTGCGCGACGGCGACAACTGGAAAGTGACGGGCAACAAGACCTGGATCACCCATGCCGCGCGCACCCATATCATGACGCTGCTGGCCCGGACCGAACCCGACACGACCGATTATCGCGGCTTGTCGATGTTCATCGCCGAAAAGACGCCGGGCGACGACGTGAACCCCTTCCCAACCCCCGGCATGACCGGCGGCGAGATCGAGGTTCTGGGCTATCGTGGCATGAAGGAATACGAGCTTGGCTTTGATGGATTCGAGGTCAAGGGCAAGAACCTTCTGGGCGGCGTGACCGGCCAAGGCTTCAAGCAGTTGATGCAAACCTTTGAATCGGCGCGCATCCAAACCGCCGCCCGCGCCATTGGCGTGGCTCAGAACGCGCTGGAGCTGGGCCTGCAATACGCGCTGGACCGCAAGCAATTCGGCAAGGCGCTTATCCATTTCCCCCGCGTCGCCGACAAGCTGGCGATGATGGCCGTCGAAATCATGATCGCGCGTCAGTTGACCTATTTCGCCGCCTGGGAAAAGGATCACGGCCATCGCTGCGATCTTGAGGCCGGGATGGCCAAGCTGCTGGGCGCGCGGGTGGCATGGGCGGCGGCGGACAATGCGCTGCAAATCCATGGTGGCAACGGCTTTGCGCTGGAATACCAGATCAGCCGTGTCCTTTGCGACGCAAGGATCCTGAATATCTTTGAAGGCGCGGCCGAGATTCAGGCGCAGGTCATCGCCCGGCGCTTGTTGGGATAGCGGAAAACGGGCTAGAGTGCTGGCATCAAAGCGGATTCGCCGCGCATAAAACCTGATTGTCCTTGCGGAGAAGCATTATGTCCCGTCTTGCCAGACCCGGCCTTGTCACTGTTCTGATCACCGCCGGCCTTGCCCTTGCCGCGTGCGAACCCGCGCCGCAGGCGACGCCCGATGGCGTCAGGGATACGGGCTTTATTCCCGGCGGCAATTACGTGCTGGTCGGCATGGACGGCCAGACCGTGCCGCTGCGCGACGTGACCATGCTGGTCGAGGAAAGCCGCCTGTCCGGTCAGGGCCCCTGCAACAGCTATTCCGCCGACAACAATGCGGAATTGCCGCTGCTGGCCCTGTCGCCCATCGTCTCGACCGAGATGGCCTGCAAGGACATGAAGCTGGAAAACCGCTTTCTCTCGGTGCTGCAATCGGCCACCGCTATGGAATTTTATGGTGGCGTCCTGAAAGTGAAATCGTCGCAGACATGGCTGATCTTTGAACATGGCGTCCGCGCAAGTTCAGTCAACGCGCTGGATGCGGCGCGCGGCAGGCAATAAGCGTCAGGCCGGGGGGCTTTGCGCCCCCAAAAGGCGACTGCTGGCGAGATTTCGTTAATGATCCTCTTGCGCGTGCTCGGCATCCAGCACGAAACGCTTGTCGCAATAGGGGCAATCGACAAAGCCCTGTTCCGGCGCGATCACCAGCCAGACACGCGGATGACCCAGCCCAAGCGCGTCATCGCCGTCGCAGGCCACCTTGCGGCTGGTCACAGTCACCGTTTCAGGCGCGGGCATTTTCATCGCGTCGGGTTCCTGATCGGTGGACAGCAAAGTTCCGGGCGTCACTTGGGTCATGGCGGGCCTTCTTGTCGCGGAGGGCATCATCTGATCTAACCCATTATCCCAGCACCGCCCGTTTTCGCAAGCTCTGCCAGGACCTGAACCATGTCAAATGCCATCGAAATCCAGAATCTGCGCAAGACCTATGCCGCGCAGGGCAATGCCCCGGCGAAAGAGGCGCTGAAGGGCATCGATCTGGCGATTCGCGCGGGCAGCATCTTTGGCCTGCTGGGACCGAACGGTGCGGGCAAATCGACGATGATCAACATTCTTGCCGGGCTGGTGAACAAGACGGCGGGCAAGGTCACGATCTGGGGCTTTGATCAGGACGTGAACCCGCGCCAGTCCCGCGCCGCCATCGGGGTGATGCCGCAGGAACTGAACATGGATCCGTTCTTCACCCCTCGCGCCAGCCTTGAGGTGCAGGCGGGACTGTACGGGGTGCCGAAATCCGAACGCTGGACGGATGAACTGCTGGAACTGGTGGGCCTGACCGATCAGGCCAACGCCTATGCGCGCAACCTGTCGGGCGGCATGAAGCGGCGGCTGCTGCTGGCCAAGGCGCTGGTTCACCGCCCCCGCATTCTGGTTCTGGACGAGCCGACGGCGGGCGTGGACATCACCCTGCGCGAAATGCTGTGGAACAATGTCCGCAAGCTGAATCACGCCGGTATGACGATCATCCTGACCACGCATTATCTGGAAGAGGCCGAACAGATGTGCGACGAGATTGCCATCATCAATCATGGCGAACTGATCGTGCGTCAGGGCACGCGCGAATTGCTGGGCCGCACCGATGGCAAGACGCTGGTGATCGACGCAGGCGGCCGGATGGATCTGCCCGCCCTGCCCGATGGTGCCCGCCCCGAATGGCGCGACGACGGGCGACTGGCGATCAGCTATCCCCCGTCACGCATCCGCGCCGATCAGTTGCTGGACGCGCTGCGCGGCGCGGGCGTGCCAATCATCGACGTGGCCAGCGAACAGCCCGATCTTGAGGATGTCTTTGTCGAATTGACGCGGGGCTGACCTGCCCCCCGTTACCCGTCCGCCACCAGCGCACCCAAACGGCGGCCGCCCAGGATGTGCAGGTGGAAATGCGGCACCTCTTGCATGCCGTCGGGGCCTGCATTGGCAATAGCGCGAAAGCCGTTGCCGCCTTCCAGCGACACGCCCTCTTGCCGGGCCACATCGGCGCAAAGCCGCATGAAGCCGGTGATTTCATCAGGCGGGGCGTTGGTCGCGAAATCGTCAAAGCTGACATATTTCCCCTTGGGGATCACCAGAACATGCGTCGGCGCGCGCGGCGTGATGTCGCGAAAGGCCAGCGCGTGATCATTCTCGGCCACGGTGTCATTCGGGATCTCGCCGCGCAGGATACGGGCGAAAAT
>NZ_JBKEBL010000186.1:0-4208 GCF_047973135.1 Paracoccus sp. (in: a-proteobacteria) | reverse complement strand
CGCCCTTTTTCAGCTTGGCAGCCATCACAGCACCTCCGGCGCAAGCGAGATGATCTTCATGAAGTTCTTGGCGCGCAATTCGCGCACGACCGGCCCGAAGATACGGGTGCCGACCGGTTCGCCCTGGTTGTTCAGGATAACGGCGGCATTGCGGTCAAAGCGGATCGAGGTTCCATCCTCGCGCTTCACTTCCTTGGCGGTCCGAACGACAACGGCCTTGCGGACGTCCCCTTTCTTGACCCGGCCCCGTGGGATGGCTTCCTTGACGGACACGACAATGATGTCGCCCACCGACGCATAGCGACGGTGCGAACCACCCAGGACCTTGATGCACTGAACCCGGCGTGCGCCAGAGTTATCAGCAACATCCAGATTGGTCTGCATCTGGATCATTTGGTTTCTCCCGACCTTTGGGGACCGGACGCGCCGGCCCCAGGGTTTCGATCAATGACTGATCTGTTGAAGGACTTATGCCGGGACGGCATCGTCCGTCAGGACAGTCCAGCGTTTCGTCTTCGAGATGGGCGCGCATTCGACAATGCGAACGATGTCGCCCACCTTGAACTGGTTTTCCGCGTCATGCGCCCGGTATTTCTTGGACGAACGCACGGTCTTGTGCAGCAGCGGATGCTTGAAGCGGCGCTCGACCAGAACGGTGACGGTCTGTTCGTTCTTGTCGCTGGTGACGCGGCCTTGCAGAATGCGTTTGGGCATGGGCCGGACTCCTTAGTTCGAGGCCGCGGCTTCCGCCGCTTTCTGGTTCAGAATGGTTTTCACACGAGCCACGTCGCGGCGCACGCTACGCATGCGGGCGGTGCTTTCAAGCTGGCCGGTGGCCTGCCGGAAGCGCAGATTGAACGCTTCCTTCTTCAGCGCGACAAGCTGATCTTTCAACTGGTCGGGCGATTTTGCCGTCAGTTCCTTGGCGTCCATTGCGCCTGTTCCTTCTTTCAACATCACCGGAGAGCCCCGCATTCCACGGGCCACCCTGATTCCGGTGGAGTTTCGTGATGAAGGCCTGCCAATACACGGAGGATGCAGGACTGGCAAGGGGCAAGCGCCGATTTCCCGGGCAATCGCCCGATGCGGCACGCAAGGCCCCGTCAAAGAGACGGGGCCGACGGGTCTGCACCCCCTCAGATCGGATTGTTGTTCCACTGGAATTTCATGATACTCGGCAGCTTGGAATTATATCGCACCGTATGGACCGAACGGGTGCTGGAATAAAGCGACAGCTTGTAGGTGTCGCCCGACTGATCCGTGAAGGCCAGATACCAGCTTCCGCCGAATATGCCGCTGGGGCCCTGCCCGTCCACCTGAATGACGTAATCGTAAATACCCGGCGAGGCCATCAGCGTGACCGAATAGACGCGCGCGCCGTCATTGCCGACGACACAGCTTTGCAGGTCGGTACTACCGTTGATCGCCATGATCTGTAACGGCGCCAGACCCTTGGTCGCAGTGGCGGACGAATTCTCACCGCATTTTCCCGTGAAATCGGCCGTGGGATAAGCAGCAATCTGTTCCAAAAGCTCGGTCGTCATTGTCTGGTCTCCTGTGTCTCGGTAAGGCGGCGGGATGACCAATTCACCCCTCTCGCCCTCACAGTTGACCCGCGATCCGGCTTTCAATCTGTACGTTGCCGCACAGAACCAGCGAAAAAGCCCCGCCAGAGTGATCCGGCGGGGCGAATATCCTGCGACAGGACGGCGGGTTGGACTTACCAGTCCTCGCGCGCGACGATGCGGGTCTGAATCGGCAGCTTCATCGCGCCAAGACGCAGTGCCTCGCGGGCAATGGTGTCGCTGACGCCGTCGATCTCGAACATGATCCGGCCGGGATGGACGCGGGCGGCCCAGAAATCGACCGAACCCTTGCCCTTACCCATCCGCACTTCGGTCGGTTTCGAGGAAACCGGCACGTCCGGGAAAATCCGGATCCAGACCCGGCCCTGACGCTTCATGTGGCGGGTGATCGCGCGGCGGGCCGCTTCGATCTGACGGGCGGTGACACGCTCGGGCTCAATGGCCTTCAGCGCGAAAGAGCCAAAGTTCAGGTCGAATCCGCCCTTGGCCTGACCGTGGATGCGGCCCTTGTGCTGTTTGCGGAACTTTGTCCGTTTCGGTTGCAGCATTGTTTCTACTCCTTACCGGGCGTCGCGGCGCGGGCCACGGGGCGTCGGACCCTCCTGAGCCTCGGCGGCCTTGCGGTCGCGGGCCTGGGGGTCATGCTCCATGATCTCGCCCTTGAAGATCCACACCTTGATGCCGATGATCCCGTAGGGGGTCGTGGCTTCGGCCAGCGCGTAATCGATATCGGCGCGCAGGGTATGCAGCGGCACACGGCCCTCGCGATACCATTCGGTCCGCGCGATCTCGGCACCGCCAAGGCGGCCTGATACGTTCACACGGATGCCAAGGGCACCCATACGCATCGCGTTCTGCACCGCGCGCTTCATCGCGCGGCGGAACGAGACGCGGCGTTCAAGCTGCTGGGCAATAGATTCGGCAACCAGCGCAGCATCGACTTCGGGCTTGCGCACCTCGACGATGTTCAGATGCAGTTCGCTGCCGGTCAGATTGGCCAGCTTCTTGCGCAGCACCTCGATATCGGCGCCTTTCTTGCCGATGATCACGCCCGGACGCGCGGCATGGATCGTGACGCGGCACTTTTTGTGCGGGCGTTCGATGATGACGCGGCTGATGCCGGCCTGCTTGGCCTCTTTCTTGATGAAATCCCTGATTTTCAGGTCTTCCAGCAACAGATCGCCATAATCCTTGTCATCGGCATACCAGCGGCTGTCCCAGGTACGGTTGACCTGAAGGCGCATCCCGATAGGGTTGACTTTCTGACCCATTACGCTTGCTCCTCGACTTGGCGAACCTTGATGGTGATTTCCGAGAACGGCTTCATGATCTTGCCATAGCGGCCACGGGCCCGCGGACGGCCCCGCTTCATCACCAGGTTCTTGCCGACCCAGGCTTCGGCGACGATCAGGCTGTCCACGTCCAGCCCGTGATTGTTTTCGGCATTCGCGATGGCCGACTGAAGGCATTTCTTCACGTCGCCTGCGATGCGCTTGTGCGAAAACGTCAGATCGGCCAGCGCGCGATCAACCTTCTTGCCCCGAATCAACTGAGCAACCAGGTTCAGTTTCTGCGGCGAGGTGCGAAGCATCTTGGTCTTGGCCATCGCTTCGTTCTCCGCCACGCGGCGCGGATTCTGTTCCTTACCCATGACGATTACGTCCTCTTGGCTTTCTTGTCCGCCGCGTGACCGTAATAGGTGCGGGTGGGCGAATATTCACCGAATTTCTGGCCGATCATCTCTTCCGAGACGTTTACCGGGATGTGCTTGTGCCCGTTGTAAACGCCAAAGGTCAGACCGACAAATTGCGGCAGGATGGTCGAGCGGCGCGACCAGATCTTGATGACGTCCGAGCGCCCCGACTCACGGGCCTTTTCCGCTTTCCTGAGCACATAGGCATCAACAAAGGGGCCCTTCCAAACAGAACGTGCCATTGGTTAACGCCCCTTCTTCTTCGCGTGACGCGACCGCAGGATATACTTGTCGGTCGCCTTGTTGCTGCGGGTTTTCTTGCCCTTGGTGTCCTTGCCCCAGGGCGTCACCGGCGTGCGGCCACCCGAGGTCCGGCCCTCACCACCACCATGCGGGTGGTCGATCGGGTTCATCGCGACACCGCGACCACTGGGGCGGATACCCTTGTGACGGTTGCGACCGGCCTTGCCGAGGTTCTGGTTCGAATGATCGGCATTCGACACCGCGCCAATGGTCGCCATGCATTCCTGCCGGACCATCCGCAATTCGCCCGAGGACAGGCGGATCTGGGCATAACCGCCGTCGCGACCGACGAACTGGGCATAAGTGCCAGCCGAGCGGGCGATCTGGCCACCCTTGCCGGGCTTCAGTTCCACGTTATGCACGATCGTGCCGATGGGCATGCCGCTGAAGGGCATGGCGTTGCCGGGCTTTACATCGACCTTGGCGCCGGCGACGACCTTGTCACCCACGGCCAGACGCTGCGGCGCGATGATATAGGCGCGTTCGCCATCTTCATAGCTGATCAGCGCAATGAAGGCAGTCCGGTTGGGGTCATATTCGATCCGCTCAACCACTGCATTCATGTCAAATTTGTTACGCTTGAAATCGACGATGCGATACAGGCGCTTTGCCCCGCCGCCCTTGCG
>NZ_JBKEBL010000040.1:0-10136 GCF_047973135.1 Paracoccus sp. (in: a-proteobacteria) | reverse complement strand
TCTGGGGGCAGGTCGCTGCCGGGGCGCGGGACGATGGCGGCCATGACCTCGTCCTCGGCCAGATCCGAGGCGACCGGAAAGACCGCAACCTCGGCCACGGCGGGATGGGCACTGAGAACCTGCTCGACCTCGTAAGAAGAAATATTCTCGCCGCGACGGCGAATCGAATCCTTCATGCGATCAATAAAGCGGAAATAGCCGTCCTTGTCGCGCAGCAGCCGGTCCCCGGTGTGCAGCCACAGGTTGCGCCAGGATTCGACCGTCTTGTCGGGCATCCCGAAATACCCAAGCGCCAAGGCAAAAGGTTCATCCGCGCGCAGCAGCAATTCGCCCGCCTCGCCATCGGGCAGGGGATTGTCGTCCTGATCCACGATCAGCGCGTGAAACCCTTTCAGCAGCTTTCCGGTCCAGCCCGGCCGGATCGTATCCCCGGTTGTTGCGATCACCGTATTGCTTTCGGTCGCGCCATAGGCATCCAGCAGCACGATCCCGGTGCGGCGGGTAAATTCCTGCGCCGCCGGGGCGGGCACGCCGGGCGCAAGGGCGACGCGGACGCGGTGGTGGCGTTCAGCCCCGGTTTCAGGTCGCGACAGCAGCATCGGCACCATTGCGCCCAGAACATAGGTGACGGTCGCGCCCGAACCTGCCATCGCCGTCCAGAAGCCCGAGACGGAAAAGCGCGGCTCGACCACCTGCTGGCAGTCGTTCAGCAGCGCCTGGAAAAAGCAGTTCAGCGCATTGGTGTGAAACAGCGGCAAGGGCGTGTGCAGCACATCGCCCGGATGCAGGTCCAGCATGTGACCGGTATAGGCACCCCACCAGAAAAATTGCGCATGGGGGCAGACCACGCCTTTTGACAGGCCAGTCGTCCCCGAGGTGTAAAGGATCGTCAAGGGATCGCCGGGGCTGATTTTGGCGGGCGGAGCCTCGGATTGCGGGGCGGGCAGGTGGTGGCAGGCGATGCCCGGCAGATCGGGCAACGGTCCGTCGCCGATCACCCACAGGCACCGCAGATCCAGCTTGTCCAGTTCCAGCCCGTCCAGCACCTCAAGCAGAGCGTCCTCGATCACCAGCAGCTTCGCGCCGGAATTTGACAGGATATGCTGTAATTGCAGCCCGCGCGAGGCAGTGTTGATCGGGACCGAGACCGCGCCCATCCAGCCGCAGCCCAGAAAGACCGGCATGAACTCGGCCCGGTTGGCGCAGATGATCGCGACGCGGTCGCCCTGCGCAATCCCCGCCTGCGACAGGGCAAAGGCGTGGCGCGCCGCCGCCTGCCGGGTCTGGCGGCGGGTCAGGCGCAGGTCGCCGCAGGTAAACAGCGCTGCGTCAGGGTCGCCGTCCTCGCGGCGTTGCAGCAGCACCGGCAGAACCCGTTCGGCGGGGGAAAACTCGGCCTTGAGCCTGTCGATGCAATTCATGCGGAATTACCCCTCGCAAGATGTCACTGATGTTCGACCAGCGCCAGAACGCGCAGCGGGCTGCCGGTGCCGCCCCTGATCTTCAGCGGCGCGGCCATCAGAAACGCCCCCGTCGCGGGCAGAAGGTCCAGATTGCACAGGCATTGCAGCCCGTATTTCCCGGCCCCGTGCAGGGTGAAATGGGCCGGATAGGGCGGTGTGTAATGCGCCCCCTGCCCGGCATCCGTGCCAACCGTTTCCGTGCCAAAGCCGCGAATGTCGCGCCCCTCGACCAGCAGCCGCATCGCCTCGGGCGTGGGACCGGGGGAATGGGGGCCGTCCTCGCGCATGTTCAGATAACCGGCACCGCGTCGTTTCGACCAGTCGGTGCGCATCAGAACCCATGCATCGGCGGGGATGTGGCCGTGCCTTTCCTCCCATGCCAGAATGACCTCGGGGGTCAGTTCGAAATCCTCGTCCCGCGCCGCCCCTTCCGAACAGTCGATCACCGCAACAGGCCCTACGAATTTCGCCGGGTCGATCTCATCCACCGCGCCCTTCGGCACATCGCGCCCCGAGATCCAGTGGCTTGGCGCGTCGAAATGGGTGCCGGTATGTTCGCCCATCGAGATGTTGTGCCATTTCCACGCGGGCCCGCGATGATCATAGGCGCTGATTTCCTCGATGCGGAAACGGGCGCATTGGCCAAATTCGGGTGGCAGGACGATGACCGGAAAATCGGGATCCAGCGTATGCGTCAGATCGACGACCGTTACTGCGCCCGAGGCGATCTTGCCGCCCAGTTCGTCAAGGATGCTCATCAGCCGCGCCCCATGGTCATTTCGCGTTCCAGCAGTTTCGGTCCGGCGCGGAACCGTTCGATCACGTCCTGCGCCACGTCGCCGCAATACACATCCTCCAGCCCGTCGCGCAGGCCCCGGACCAGATCGCGGGCAACCGCGCCGGGCGACAGTTTGGGCGGCGGGAAGGCCTGGTGCCAGTCATCCTCGGTCGGGCCGACGAACAGATTCATCACCCGCAGCCCGCTGCTGCGAAATTCGGCGCGCAGGCTTTGGCTGAGCGACAGGGTGGCGGCGCTGGAGGCCGAAAAGCAGCCCAGTTCCGGCAGGTTCGACAGCGCATAGACCGAAATCAGGTTCACCCATGCCACCGCCGATGAAACCCCGTCCGCCGTTCGCGCGCACATGCCCGGCCCGAAAGCCTGCGCCAGACGCATCAGGCCCAGATAGTTCACCTCGATCTCGTCACGGGCAAAAACCGTGTCGCCCCGCGACAGCACGCCACCCGGACGCAGGAAACGCGC
Source organism: Paracoccus sp. (in: a-proteobacteria) (assembly GCF_047973135.1). Classification (GTDB taxonomy): domain Bacteria; phylum Pseudomonadota; class Alphaproteobacteria; order Rhodobacterales; family Rhodobacteraceae; genus Paracoccus. The sequence goes on along the minus strand of NZ_JBKEBL010000040.1, from coordinate 7,412 downwards.
GTTGTTGACCATGATATCAACCTTGCCACCGATTTCGGCGGCCAGTTCGCGCAGGCTGGCGGTATCGGTCACGTCCAGCGGCAGGATTTCCACCCCCGGCACGGCCATCAGCGCCGCACGCTGCGGATTGGGACGCCAGCTTTCCGCCTCGCCCAGAAAGATCAGGCTCGCGCCCGCCTTGTGCAGCGCGGCGGCGATGGCGGGGGCGTTGTCGCTGCGGGCGTCGGTGATCAGCACGCGACGATGTTTCGGATCCGAGGTCATCGCACGCAATTGCGGATCGTCCTCCATGTTCGGGGTGGGTTGTTCGGGCATGGCGATCAGCACACCCTGCCCCGAGCGATCCAGCCGGTTCAACAGCCGCACGCGCGAATGCGGCGCGACATCGCCGTGGACATGGCAGATGACAACCGGCCCGGCATCCAGTTTGACCGATCCGGCCCGCCATGGCGTGCGTTCGCGGAAATACAGGTTGGGCGAGCTGCGTACCATGGTTTCGGCCAGCAATTCCCCGCGAGGTGATACGTCCTGCCAGCGCAGATCGACCGACAGGCAGTTGCAGCAGGCATCGCGGGCCGGGTACTGCGCGGTCCCGCATTCCTGACAGACCTGCAACATGAACCGCCCCTCGGCTGCGGCAGCGCTAAGCCCCATCGAGGCGCGGCTGCGCGCCTCGGGCGGCAGGGTCGGCATGGGGGTCAGTTGCTGCGGGTTCTTCTTCGGGGGTCGCGCAAGCGGATCGGTCATGAACCCTGCCCTTTCAGGATTGCCGCGCCCGTACACAGGCCGCGGTCGTAATTGATCATGCCAAAGCCCGACACCATAGCGGTCCGCGCGCCCTGCACCTGCGTGCCCCCGGCGGTGCCCGTCACCTGCCGGATCGCCTCGACCAGCCCGATAAAGCCGCCCGCTGCACCTGCCTGCCCGCCCGAAAGCTGCCCGCCCGAGGTATTATGCGGGAAGTCGCCGCTTACGGTCAGGTCGTGGTCACGCACGAATTGCGGGCCTTCGCCCTTGGCACAAAAGCCCAGATCCTCGATCTGCATCATCGAGATGACCGGATAATCGTCGTAGGTCTGCAACAGATCTATGTCGCCCGGCCCACAACCGGCCTGCGCATAAAGATCGTCGATATCCATCGTCCAGCCGCCGCGCAACTGCACCGGATCGCCGCCATGGGCGTTATGGCGTTCGATCGTGCCGGCAAGGGTGGCGTAGGGCAGGCCACGCCGCTCTGCCTGTTCGACGGACATGACCAGAAACGCCTCGGACCCGGCGCAGGGCATCACGCAATCGAACAGCGCAATGGGGTCGGCGATGGGCCGCGCGTCCAGATATTGCTGCATGGTCAGCGGCTTTTTCATCACCGCGCGCGGACTTTTCAGCGCATTCTCGCGCTGCGACACACAGATGCGGCCGAAATCCTCGCGCGTGGCACCGTATTCGCACATGTAACGGTCCGTCAGCAGCGCGAAATTCGCGTTCGGGCCGCCATAGCCATAGGGATAAGCCGCATCCATCTGGAAACGCGAAAAGCCGGACAGAAGTTGGCGGAAGCTGTCGATATTGTTTGTGTCGCCCGCCACACAGGCAACAATATCCGCATCCCCTGCCTGAACCGCCCGCGCCGCCCGGCGTAGCGCGACGATTCCCGCAGCACCGCCCATCGGAATGTGATCCAGCCAGCGCGGCACCAGCCCAAGATGCTGGGTCAGCCCGACCGCCGTATCGGGGAACAGCGTGAAACTGGCCATTGACAGCCCGTCCAGATCAGCGGGCCGCAGTCCCGCCGCCTGCAACGAGGCGCGCAACGCACGGGCGATCCACCAATGAGCCGTTTCAATGGAATATCGCTGATACGGAACCGAGGCCGGCGCGACCAGCGCCACCCCCTCATAAGATTGCCGCAGGGTCATATGGCCCCGCTACCCAAGGATTGCGCCGTCATTTTTTTGTGCTCCCGCCCCGCAAAAGCCGCGGCAATCGCGGCATCCCCCATTTAGATGAATATGCATATAAATCCGGGCCGGGCAAGCCTTTTGCCGCCTTGCCTGTCATCATCGTTCCAGATTGGCCAGAACCTTGGCAAGGCCGGATTGCAGGATCGTGCGTTCTTCGGGCGACAGGCCCTCGGTCATCCTTGCATTGGCCCGCAGGATTTCGGGATGGATGCGGTCGAACAGCGCATGTCCCGGCCCGGTCAGCGTCACCAGACGCACGCGGCTGTCAGTATCGTCCGCATGACGCCGCACGATGCGCTGGTTTTCCATTCGGTCCAGCGCCCGGCTCATGGTGGGTTGTTCGGCGATGGCATATCGGCACAGATCGCCGACGCTAAGCTGGCCATGGGCCTTCAGCGACAGGACCACCCGCATCTGCAGGATGGAAACCCCGACCGAACGCAGCCGTTCCTGCGCCATGTGATTATACCGATGAACGATGTGGTTCATCGAAAACGACAGCATGGCCTCTATATTGATGTCTCGTTCGGCTTCACCTGCTAAAAGGGTGTCTGATGTCACGGGGCAACCCACCATTTGTCAACCTCTCTTTCCTATCGCCTTTCCGCAAAAATTGCCAGCAGCGAGAGTTGTTTGACCCGGCGTAATCCCTTGCGCAATATCGGGGAAAGCGGTCTCGTCAGAATCGCAATCGGTGAACGGCATCAGTGGCCTTGGTATATAGCTGAACCACGACCCTGGAATTGTCCATGATTCCGGGAAAACAATGACACAACAGAGAGTGAGAGGACGATCCATGACATATCTTTCGCGCAGCCTGCTGGCCGTCTCGGCATTGGCGCTGATGGCCGTCGGGGCCGAAGCCAAGACCTTTGTCTATTGCTCGGAAGCCTCGCCCGAGGGGTTCGACCCCGCGCCCTATACGGCGGGCGGCACATTCGACGCCTCGGCCCATCCGGTCTATAACCGCCTGACCGAATTCAAGAAGGGCACAACCGAGATCGAGCCCGGCCTTGCTGAAAGCTGGGAGGTGTCCGAGGATGGCACCGAATATACCTTTCACCTGCGTCAGGGCGTGAAATGGCATTCGAACGACAAGTTCACGCCGAGCCGTGATTTCAACGCCGATGACGTGGTGTTTTCGTATCAGCGTCAGGGTGACGCCAGCAATCCGTGGCATCAGTACATTCCCGGCATCACCTATGAATACTACACCTCGATGGACATGCCGAACCTGATCAAATCGGTCGAAAAGATCGACGATTACACGGTCAAGTTCGTTCTGAACCAGCCCGAGGCCCCGTTCCTGGCAAATATCGCCATGCCCTTCGCCTCGATCCTGTCAAAGGAATATGCTGATGCGCTGGAAGCCGCAGGCACGCGCGAGGATCTGAACAACCTGCCCATCGGAACCGGTCCGTTCAAATTCGTCGCCTATCAGAAAGATGCGGTGATCCGCTATCAGAAGAACGCCGATTACTGGGGGCCTGCCCCGATGATCGACGATCTGGTCTTTGCCATCACCCCCGACGCGGCAGTGCGCCTGCAAAAGCTGAAGGCCGGCGAATGCCACCTGATGCCCTATCCCGCCCCGGCGGATCTTGAGGCGATCAAGGCCGATCCTGACCTGAAACTGGATGAACTGCCCGGCCTGAATGTCGGCTATCTGGCCTATAACACCACCATGGCGCCCTTTGACAACCCGTCGGTGCGCAAGGCGCTGAACATGGCGATCAACAAGCAGGCGATCATCGACGCGGTGTTCCAGGGCGCGGCGCAGCCGGCCAAGAACCCGATCCCGCCGACCATGTGGTCCTATAACGACGCGATCGAGGACGATCCCTATGATCCCGAGGCCGCAAAGAAGATGCTGGAAGAGGCGGGCGTCAGCAACCTGTCGATGAAGATCTGGGCGATGCCGGTACAGCGGCCCTATATGCCGAACGCCCGCCGCACCGCCGAACTGATGCAGGCCGATCTGGCCAAGGTCGGCGTGACGGCCGAGATCGTGTCCTATGAATGGGGCGAATATCTGTCCAAGTCGATGGAAGCAGGCCGCGACGGTGCGGTGATCCTTGGCTGGACCGGCGATAACGGCGATCCCGACAACTTCCTGTCGGTGCTGCTGTCGTGCGATTCGGCGCAGCCGGGCGGCGCGAACCGCTCCTTCTGGTGCAACGAGGATTTTTCGAAGCTGCTGAAGGACGCGAAACTTACAGCCGATCCTGCCGAGCGGACCAGCCTGTACGAACAGGCGCAGGTGATCTTCAAGGAACAGGCCCCTTGGTTCACCATCGCCCATTCGACGCAATATGTGCCGATGTCGAACAAGGTCTCGGGCTTTGTCATGAGCCCGCTTGGCAATTTCACCTTTGAAACGGTCGATATCGCCGAATAGGCGGCGGCTTCCTGAACCCACAACCCGCGTGCGGGGGGCAGCCCCCCCCCGCGCGTTCTTCGGGGCAACAGGCACATGATCCGCTTTATCCTGTCGAAACTGCTGTATCTGATCCCGACCTTTCTGGGGATCACCATCGTCGCCTTCGGTTTTGTCCGCATCCTGCCCGGCGATCCCGTGCTGCTGATGGCGGGCGAACGCGGCGTGACGCCCGAACGCCACGCGGCGCTGACCGCGCAGCTTGGCTATGACAAGCCCCTCGTGATGCAGTATCTGGATTTTCTGGGCCGGTTACTGCATGGCGATCTGGGCAATTCGCTTGTGACCAAGAAACCCGTCCTGACCGAGTTTTTGTCGCTGTTTCCCGCCACGGTGGAACTGGGCCTCTGCGCCATACTGATCGCCACGCTGATCGGCGTGCCGGTGGGCGTTCTGGCCGCCATCAAGCGCGGAAGCTGGTTTGACCAGTTGTCGATGACCACCGCGCTGGTCGGCTTTTCGATGCCGATCTTCTGGTGGGGCCTGCTGCTGATCATCTTCTTTTCCGGCTATCTGGGCTGGACCCCGGTTTCGGGGCGCATCAGCCTGTTGTATTACTTTCCCGATGTGACAGGCTTCATGCTGATCGACAGCCTGCTGTCAGGGCAGAAAGGGGCCTTCGGTTCCGCCGTCAGCCACCTGATCCTGCCCTCGGTCGTGCTGTCCACGATCCCGCTGGCGGTAATCGCGCGGCAGACCCGTTCCGCCATGCTGGAGGTCATGGGCGAGGATTACGTCCGCACTGCCCGCGCCAAGGGCATGCCGCCGCGCCGGGTCATCGGCATCCATGCGCTGCGTAACGCGATGATCCCCGTGATCACGACCATCGGCCTGCAAATTGGCGTGCTGATGGCCGGGGCGATCCTGACCGAGACGATCTTTTCCTGGCCCGGCATCGGAAAGTGGATGATCGATTCGATCTCGCGTCGCGATTATCCGGTGGTACAATCGGGGCTGCTGATGATCGCGGGCATCGTGATGCTGGTCAATCTGCTGGTCGATCTGACCTATGGGCTTATCAATCCAAGGATCCGCGCGACATGAGCGATACCTCTGTCAAACTGTCTGACGCCGCGATCCGCCGCCGCATGCTGGCCGAGTTCTGGTTCTATTTCAGCCAGAACCGCGGCGCGGTGATCGGCCTTGCGGTCTTTATGCTGCTGGTCCTGACAGCGATCTTTGCGCCGCTGCTGGCCCCGCACCACCCGGCACAGCAATATCGCGATGCCCTGCTGTTGCCGCCCATCTGGCAGGACGGAGGCCGCGAAGGGTTTTTGCTGGGGACCGATGCGGTCGGGCGCGACATGCTGTCCCGGCTGATCTTTGGTGCGCGCTATTCGCTGTTCATCGGCATTGTCGTCGTTTCGATCGCGCTTAGCGGCGGGGTGGTGATCGGCCTTCTGGCCGGGTTCTTTCGGGGTTGGGTCGATGCGGTGATCATGCGCATGATGGATGTCATTCTGGCCTTTCCCTCGCTGCTGCTGGCGCTGGTTCTGGTCGCCGTGCTGGGGCCGGGGCTGACCAATGCGATGATCGCCATCGCCATAGTCTCTCAGCCGCAGTTCGCCCGCCTGACCCGCGCCGCCGTCATGGGCTAGATGCGGCGCGAATATGTCACCGCCGCCCGCGTCTCGGGCGCGCGCAATCTGCGGCTGATGTTTCGCACCATCCTGCCCAACTGCCTTGCGCCGCTGATCGTGCAGGCGACCCTGTCCTTTTCCTCGGCGGTGCTGGATTCGGCGGCGCTGGGGTTTCTGGGCATGGGCGCGCAGCCGCCCGCGCCCGAATGGGGCACGATGCTGGCCGAAGCGCGCGAATTCATCCTGCGCGCCTGGTGGGTCGTGACCTTCCCCGGCCTCGCCATCCTGATGTCGGTTCTGGCGATCAACCTGATGGGCGACGGCCTGCGCGACGCGCTGGACCCCAAGCTGAAGCGGAGCTAGGCCATGGCGTTACTGAACATCCGCAACCTGACCGTGACCTTCGCCACCGCCACCGGCAGCTTTACCGCCGTGGACGGGATCGACCTGTCCGTGGACCGGGGCGAGGTTCTGGCCATCGTCGGGGAATCGGGGTCCGGCAAGTCGGTCGCGATGCTGGCGGTGATGGGGCTTTTGCCCGATACCGCCACGATCACCGCCGACGAAATGACCTATGACGGGCGCGACCTGCGGCGGCTTGGCACCTCTGACCGGCGCAAGCTGATCGGCCGCGAGATCACGATGATCTTTCAGGAACCCGTCGCCTCGCTGAACCCGTCCTTCACCGTTGGTTTCCAGATTGAAGAGGTGCTGCGCCTGAACCTTGGCATGACGCGCCGTCAGGCCCGCGCCCGCGCGGTGGAACTGTTTCAGGCAGTCGGCATCCCGGACCCCGAGGACAAGCTGAAGGCCTATCCTCATCAGATGTCGGGCGGCCAGTGTCAGCGCGTGATGATTGCCATCGCCATCGCCGCCAATCCGCGCCTGCTGATCGCGGATGAACCCACCACCGCGCTGGATGTCACCATCCAGAAGCAGATTTTGGATCTGCTGATGAAATTGCAGGAAGATTATGGCATGGCGCTGATCCTGATCACGCATGACATGGGCGTGGTTGCCGAAACCGCCGACCGGGTGATCGTGCAATACAAGGGCCGCAAGATGGAAGAGGCCGATGTTCTCAGCCTGTTCGAGGCCCCGCAGCACCCCTATACCCGCGCGCTGCTGTCGGCCCTGCCCGAACACGCGACCGGCGACCGCCTGCCCACCGTGTCAGAGTTCTTTGAACAGGAGGCCGCGCGATGACAGCGCCGGTGGTCGAGGGCCGCGCCCTGATCCAGGATTATCACATCCCCGGCGGCATGGTCGCCCCAGCCCGCACCGTTCGCGCGCTGAAGGGCATCGATTTACGCGTGGACAAGGGCAAGACGCTGGCCATCGTCGGAGAATCCGGCTCTGGCAAATCCACCCTGGCGCGGATCATCTCCTTGATCGACGCGCCTTCGGGCGGACAGTTGCTGATCGAGGGCGCTA
>NZ_JBKEBL010000195.1:0-74580 GCF_047973135.1 Paracoccus sp. (in: a-proteobacteria) | reverse complement strand
CTGCACAGCCGCCTGCTGGAGCGTTCGGCAAAGCTGAACGAAAATAACGGCGGCGGTTCGCTGACCGCCCTGCCGATCATCGAAACCCAGGCGGGCGACGTGTCGGCCTATATCCCGACCAACGTGATCTCGATCACCGACGGCCAGATTTTTCTGGAAACCGATCTGTTCTTCCAGGGCATCCGCCCTGCCGTGAACACCGGTCTGTCGGTCAGCCGCGTGGGTTCCTCGGCCCAGACCAAGGCGATGAAATCGGTTGCCGGCCCGGTCAAGCTGGAACTGGCGCAGTATCGCGAGATGGCGGCCTTTGCACAGTTCGGTTCCGACCTTGATGCCGCGACGCAAAAGCTGCTGAACCGCGGCGCGCGCCTGACGGAACTGATGAAGCAGGCGCAGTATCACCCGCTGACCAATGCCGAGATCGTGATCATCATCTATGCCGGCACCCATGGCTATGTCGATAACGTGCCGGTGCGCGATGTCGTGGCGTGGAATGAGGGTCTGGTCGATTTCCTGCGCAACCAGAAGAAAGCTCTTCTGGACGACATCACCTCGAATGACCGCAAGGTTTCGGGTGATCTGGAGGACGCGATCAAGGCTGCGTTGGGTGAATATAACAAGACCCGCGCCTGAGAGGGGGAATAGATGCCCAGTCTCAAGGATCTTAAAAACCGGATCGAAAGCGTAAAGAATACGCGGAAGATCACCAAGGCGATGCAGATGGTCGCCGCCGCCAAACTGCGCCGCGCGCAAGAGGCGGCAGAGGCCGCGCGCCCCTATGCCGACCGGATGGCGGCGGTGATGACCGGACTGACCGCGAATGCGGCCGGTTCGGACAGCGCCCCGCGCCTGCTGGCGGGGACCGGCAGTGACCAGAAGCAATTGCTGGTCGTGATGACCTCGGAACGCGGTCTGGCGGGCGGCTTTAACAGTTCGATCGTCAAGCTGGCCCGGCAACATGCCGAAAAGCTGCAAAGCGAGGGCAAGGATGTCGCCATCCTGACCGTTGGCAAGAAGGGCCGCGAACAGTTGAAGCGCGACTATGGCGACCGGATCGTCAAGCATGTTGACCTGTCCGAGGTCAAGCGCATCGGCTATGGCAATGCCGTGACCATCGCGGATGACATCCTGTCGCGGTTCAATCACGGCGATTACGATGTCGTCACCATCTTCTACAACCGCTTCGAATCGGTGATCAGTCAGGTGCCGACCGCGCGCCAGGTCATTCCGGCCGAAACGCCCGAGGATGCGGCGGATGCGGGATCGTCCTCGGTCTATGATTACGAACCCGGCGAAGAGGCCATTCTGGCCGACCTGCTGCCGCGTTCCATCGCCACGCAGATCTTTGCGGCGCTTCTGGAAAATGCCGCGTCCGAGCAGGGCGCGCGGATGACGGCCATGGACAACGCCACGCGCAACGCGGGCGACATGATCGACAAGCTGACGACCCAGTACAACCGCTCGCGTCAGGCGGCGATCACCACGGAACTCATCGAAATCATTGCGGGCGCCGAGGCGCTCTAGATGACCGAGGCTGTTCAGAGAACCGTTGCCATTCTCCACCCTGCGATTTCTTCGCGGGGTGGAAACTGGCTGGAAGCCTTCGTTCCCGCGACGAGCGGTTATCGTTTCGATCTGGTGCTTGCACCTGCGCCGGAACAAAGCTGGCATGAACGTGGAGGGCGGACGAATGCCAGCGGTTGGTGGGTCCATTTTCGGCACGCGATCAAGGGGCTTCGCTCTCGGCCAGATGCAATCGTGACGTCATTTCCGCAGCTCGCTTTTGCGTGCTGTCTTTTGCGCCCGGTTCTGAGCAGAAAAACAAAGATCATTGGCTGGAGCTTCAATTTTGGCAAGGCCAGCCAAGATCGGATCGCGCGTCTCTATGGTATGATCTTGCGGCATGCGAATCTGCTGGTCGTGCACTCAACAGAAGAAGTTGGGGTCTATGCACGCGCTTTTGGCATTCTTCCGGCCAAATTGAAGTTTGTGCCGCTACAGGTGGGGGATGTAAAGGTCGAACCAAAAGATGAGGGTTTCGATGCTATTGCGCTTGGGTCCGCGTGGCGTGACTATGGAACCTTGTGTGATGCTGTTCGAGGCACTGATCTGCGGGTTCTGATTATCGCAAGCCCTGCGGCGATGCGCGGTGTTGACGTGCCCGAGAACGTTGTCGTTCGGTCCGGGCTGTCGAGGCTGGAATGTCGGGCTTTGCAGGCTGCTGCTCCGGTGACAGTCATACCGATCAGTCCGAGAGCGAATGCGGCAGGTCAGGTTACTTTTGTGTTCTCGATGTCCAAGGCACGGGCTATTGTGGCGACTGACAGCATTGGTATTCGTGACTACCTAGTCGATGGCGAAGAGGTTATTCTTGTGCCCGAGCAGGATGCAGAAACGATGGCAACCGTATTGTTATCATTGCGCGACAATCCGGAACTGGCAAAAAAACTGGGTGCTGCTGCACAAAAAGCATGGCGCGAACGAAATTCTGATCCTGTTGCGGCGCGGCACCTTGTCGCTTGTCTTGATCAGGTTTTCGGCTCAGCGGTTGTCGGCACAGCAACCATTCCACCTACCGTTTTAACTTAGGGAAGACAACATGGCAGAGGCCACTGGTAAAATCACACAGGTGATCGGCGCCGTCGTTGACGTGCAGTTCGAAAACCACCTGCCGGCGATTCTGAACGCGCTGGAAACTGAAAACAACGGCAAGAAGCTGATCCTTGAGGTTGCGCAGCATCTTGGCGAAAATACTGTCCGCACCATCGCCATGGATTCGTCCGAGGGTCTGGTCCGGGGCGAGCCTGTCCGCGACACGGGCGAGCCGATCATGGTTCCCGTGGGCGACGTGACACTTGGCCGTATCATCAACGTCGTCGGCGAACCCGTTGACGAAGGTGCCGCGATCGAGGCCAGCGAAAAGCGCGCCATCCACCAGCCGGCCCCGGAATTTGCCGCGCAGGCGACCAGTTCGGAAATTCTGGTGACGGGGATCAAGGTCATCGACCTGCTGGCCCCCTATTCCAAGGGCGGCAAGATCGGCCTGTTCGGCGGCGCCGGCGTGGGCAAGACCGTTCTGATCATGGAACTGATCAACAACATTGCCAAGGTGCACTCGGGTTATTCGGTTTTCGCGGGTGTTGGCGAACGGACCCGTGAAGGCAATGACCTGTATCACGAAATGGTCGAATCGGGCGTTATCAAGCCTGACAATCTGGCCGAATCGCAGGTGGCACTGGTGTACGGTCAGATGAACGAGCCTCCGGGGGCCCGGATGCGCGTGGCACTGACCGGCCTGACGCTGGCCGAACAGTTCCGCGACGCCACTGGCACCGATGTTCTGTTCTTTGTGGACAACATCTTCCGCTTTACGCAGGCGGGTTCCGAGGTGTCGGCGCTGCTGGGCCGCATCCCGTCCGCCGTGGGCTATCAGCCGACGCTGGCGACTGACATGGGCGCGATGCAGGAACGCATCACCTCGACCAAGAAGGGCTCGATCACTTCGATCCAGGCCGTCTATGTTCCGGCCGACGACCTGACCGACCCGGCCCCCGCCACGACCTTTGCCCACCTTGACGCCACGACCGTTCTGTCGCGCGCGATTTCGGAATTGGGCATCTATCCGGCCGTGGACCCGCTGGACTCGACCAGCCGTATTCTCGACCCCGCCGTCGTCGGCGAGGAACATTACAACGTGGCCCGCGACGTTCAGGGGATCTTGCAGAAATACAAATCGTTGCAGGACATTATCGCCATTCTGGGCATGGACGAACTGTCGGAAGAGGACAAGCTGACCGTGGCCCGCGCCCGGAAGATCCAGCGTTTCCTGTCGCAGCCCTTTGACGTGGCCAAGGTCTTTACCGGCTCGGACGGGGTTCAGGTGCCGCTGGAAGAAACGATCAAGTCGTTCAAGGCGGTTGTGGCCGGTGAATATGATCACCTGCCCGAAGCGGCCTTTTATATGGTCGGCGGCATCAACGAGGTGAAGGCCAAGGCCGAGCGTCTCGCCGCCGAAGCCGCGTAAGGGGGCGATATGGCCGATACCATGCAGTTCGACCTCGTCTCACCCGAGCGGAGCCTTGTCTCTGTTCCTGCGCGCGAGGTGCGCCTGCCGGGCAGCGATGGCGACATGTCCGCGATGCCCGGTCACGCCCCGACAATCACCACCCTGCGCCCCGGCCTCGTGACCGTAGTGCGCGAGGATGGCTCTGCTGCGGAATTCGCCGTCACGGGCGGTTTCGCGGAAATCAACGGCAATTCGGTCAGCCTTCTGGCCGAACGCGGCCATCCGCGCGAAGAAGTGACGCAGGATCTGTTCAACGACATGCTGGTGGATGCCCATCGTCGCCTTAAATCCGTGCAACAGGCGCAGGAAGGCCATTCTGCTGGTGAAGAGGTGGTCGCCGCCGCCGTCAAACTGCTGGCCGACATGCAGGCCATGGGCACCCATATCGGGCTGGACCCGAATCAGGCCTATTTCCCCGAGTGACGGTGCGGAAAACAGTTACAGATCACGAAAGGCCCCGGAAAACACGCCGGGGCTTTTTTGCGTCTCTCGGCTGTGTTTAAAAAAAGCGTTTGGCAAGAGAAGTGGTATGAGGCGATTTAGCCAGGGCGCGATCGGCGTCACCCGAGGGTCAGTCCTGATGTTTTCGTCATTCGAGGATGACGGACCGATGTGGTCGGGCGAGGGCGCGCGTGTGGTCCGCAGGCGTGTGATCTTTGACGAGCCGTTCCTGAGTCTGCCCGTGGTACAGGTCTCGGTCGGGATGTGGGATATTGACGGTGCTGCCAATCAGCGGGCCGACATTTCCGCCGATAAGGTGACGATGGAAGGGTTTGACATGGTCTTTCGGACTTGGGGCGACACCCGCATCGCCCGGATTCGGGGCGAATGGCTGGCCATCGGCGAGATTGGCCACGAGGATGATTTCAGGCTGTGAAGCGGCCTGCGATGGGCGCGCGCAGATCACTGACATCATCGCTTGCCTTTGACCAACCGCATCCGCAGCGTTTCCGGCTGGCGGAATGCCCGGTCGCTTTTACGGAGTGACAGAAAACCCGCCCGTGATCCCCGAATGCAGACACCCGGCTTTGGCGGCCATCCTGTCGATCAGAGGCGCAGGCAATGCGCGGATTTTTTGTCCGGAACAGGTCTGTCGCCGAAAGCTCGAACAGTATTATGCGCACTCAATTTAAAAATTTTCTTTTATATATATGATATATGGTTGTAATGTAATTAAATTGACGCCAGAAATCCGAAACGGTATCTATAGCATAGCTGCGGGAAATTTAAAGTATGGACAAATAATATCGGCAGGCGGAGGAAGGCCTGTTGTTGACTTCGGTATTTAGCTGAAAATATGGAAAATTAATTTGATCAAAGGGAAACCGGACATGTTGACCCCAGCCAGAACGTTTTTTGCGGCAACGGTTTTCGCAGGCTCGCTCGTGCTTTCCAGCGGCAGTTTTGCGTCGCCATACCCGCTATTGCCGGATTCGGATTATCCCGGTGACAGGTTTGACTGGACAAACCCGTCGGACGGATACCAATGGCGGGTTGATCTCAGCGGAATCGATACGGCATCTTCATTACCGGTTACGGTGGTAGATTTTACCGTCGATAACGTCATGGGCTTTCCGGCGACAATCCCTCTGTTCCAGATTTTCGCGAATTGCACAGGCGGATCGGTGACATGGGCGCGTTTTAAACTGAAAATCAATGGCCTTGCGACGCCATGGACAAGCACGATCCCCGATTTGTGCCTGTATCATGACTATATGGATTTCTCGCTGCCGCCGGGGGTAAGCCGATTTACCGTCGATATGATCAATGTCACCGATTTCAGCCAGCTTGAACATGCTGATGTAAGGTTTGGCGCGGTAATTCCGGCCATTCCGCTGCCCGGCGCATTGCTGCTTGGGCTGTCGGGGCTGGTTGCGATCGGTGCGATGTCAGGCAGGGTCCGGCGCAGGCGAGCCTAGCGCGTGGGCACCGGCGTTTCCCCGCGATAGTCGTAAAAGCCGCGCCCGGCCTTGCGGCCCAGCCAGCCGGCTTCGACATATTTCGTCAGCAGCGGGCATGGCCGATATTTCGTATCGGCCAGCCCTTCATGCAGGACGTTCATGATCGCAAGGCAGGTGTCCAGACCGATGAAATCGGCCAGTTCAAGTGGCCCCATCGGGTGATTTGCGCCCAGTTTCAGCGCCTCGTCTATGGATTTGACGTTGCCCACGCCCTCGTAGAGCGTATAGACCGCCTCGTTGATCATCGGCATCAGGATGCGGTTGACGATGAAGGCGGGGAAATCTTCGGCGCTGGCGGCGGTCTTGTTCAGCTTTTCGACAACATCGACCAGCGCCTTATAGGTTTCCTCATCGGTGGCGATTCCGCGGATCAGTTCGACCAGTTTCATGACCGGAACCGGGTTCATAAAGTGGAAACCCATGAATTTCTCGGGCCGGTCGGTGCGGCTGGCAAGGCGCGTGATAGAGATGGACGACGTGTTCGAGGTCAGGATCGTGTCATGCTTAAGATGTGGCAGCAGGTCTTCGAATATCGCCTGCTTGACGGTCTCGCGTTCGGTCGCAGCCTCGATCACCAGATCGGTCTGGCCCAGATCGGCCAGCTTCAGCGTCGTGGCAATCCGGCTCAGGGCCGATTTTCTGGCCTCTTCGCTGACCTTGCCGCGGCTGACCTGACGCGAGATATTCTTGTCGATCAGGGCCACGGCACTGTCCAGCGCTTCCTGACTGATATCGGTCATCAGCACATCATAGCCGGCCAGCGCAAAAACATGCGCGATACCGTTCCCCATCTGACCCGCGCCGATGACGCCAACCGATTGTATCGCCATTTTGATGCACCTTTCCTTGGTTGCGACGACGATAGGACGGCGGGCGAGGGGCTTCAATCAGAAAACCGCCCGCCGGGAAAGGGCGGGCGGTTCACTATCTGGCCGCACGCGGCTGCGTTACAGCTTTTCGGTCAGTTCCGGCAGAACGGCGAACAGGTCGCCCACCAGGCCGTAATCTGCGATCTGGAAGATCGGGGCCTCTTCGTCCTTGTTGATCGCGACGATGACCTTGCTGTCCTTCATGCCCGCAAGGTGCTGGATCGCGCCCGAGATGCCGACCGCGACATACAGTTCCGGCGCGACCACCTTGCCGGTCTGCCCGACCTGCCAGTCATTCGGCGCAAAGCCCGAATCGACCGCCGCACGGGATGCGCCGACGGCAGCACCCAGCTTGTCCGCCAGTTTTTCGATGATTTCGAAGTTTTCCTTGGACCCGACGCCACGACCGCCCGAGACGACGCGCCCCGCCGAGGTCAGTTCCGGGCGGTCGCTTTCGGCGACCTCGTCGGCCACCCATTTCGACAGGCCCGGATCCTCGGCCAGCGAGGCGTCGGCCACTGGCGCGCCCGCACCGTCACCCGCCGCCTCAAAACTGGCGGTGCGGATGGTCAGAACCTTTTTTGCGTCCTTCGATTTCACCGTCTGGATCGCGTTGCCGGCATAGATCGGGCGTTCGAATGTATCGGCATCGACCACGCCCGACACATCCGAGATGATCATCGCGTCAAGCAGCGCGGCGACGCGCGGCATGACGTTCTTGGCATCCGTGGTCGCGGGGGCGGCGATATGGTCGTAATCGCCGGCAAGGCTGACCAGCAGCGCGGCGGTCGGTTCGGCAAGGCGATGACCGTAACGCGCGTCCTCGGCGACCAGCACCTTGGCCACGCCGTCGATCTTTGCGGCCTCGGCGGCAGCGGCTTTGGCGGATGAACCGGCGCAAAGCACTGTCACATCGCCCAATCCCTTCAGCGCACCCACGGCCTTGGCCGTCGCGTCGCGGCTTAGTTCGCCATTCGTGACTTCACCCAGCAGCAGAACAGCCATTACACAACCCCCGCTTCTTTCAGTTTGCCGACCAGCTCATCGACGGATTCAACTTTGATCCCGGCCTTGCGGCCCTCGGGTTCGCGGGTCGAGACCACCTCAAGCCGGGGCGAGATATCGACGCCATAATCGGCGGCGGTTTTTTCATCCAGCGGCTTTTTCTTGGCCTTCATGATATTGGGCAGGCTGGCATAGCGCGGCTCGTTCAGGCGCAAATCCGCCGTGACGATGGCAGGCAGTTTCACCTCGATGGTCTGCAAGCCGCCATCGACCTCGCGCGTGACCTTCGCCGCCTCGCCCTCGATTTCCAGCTTGCTGGCAAAGGTCGCCTGCGACCAGCCCAGCAGCGCGGCCAGCATCTGACCCGTGGCGTTCATGTCGTTGTCGATGGCCTGCTTGCCCGCGATCACCAGACCGGGCTGTTCCTCGTCGATCACCGCCTTGAGGATTTTGGCCACGGCCAGCGGTTCGATATCCGTATGCACATCGTCGGCGGCCACGACCAGAATCGCCCGGTCCGCCCCCATCGCCAGCGCTGTGCGCAGCGTTTCCTGCGCCTGTTTCACGCCGATACTGACGGCGACGATCTCGTCCGCGCCGCCCTTTTCCTTCAGCCGGATCGCCTCTTCCACGGCGATCTCGTCGAAGGGGTTCATCGACATCTTTACATTGGTAAGATCGACGCCAGAGCCATCGGATTTCACCTTGGCCTTGACGTTATAATCGATCACCCGCTTTACCGGCACGAGAACCTTCATCGGCCTCTCTCCCTTGCTTGCGTCATCGGTCGCAGCAAGTGTTAGCGGCTGGTTGTGGTCTTTTACAGGGCAAAAACGCGCCCCGACGCAGCGTTTAACGCAGCCACGGAAAAAAACCGGAACCTGTCACGCGCTAACGGCCAGCGCCGGGCACCCAGAGGACGTCCCTCTGCCCGTCATCATTGGCATGCCTGCTGGCTACGAACAGCCAGTCCGACAGTCGGTTCAGATATCGGATCGCCGCCGGATTCGCGTCGCCGCCCTGTGCCAGTTCGGTCGCGCGGCGTTCGGCGCGGCGGGCGACGGTGCGGGCCAGATGCAGATGCGCGGCCAGCGCCGTGCCGCCGGGCAGGACGAAACTGCGCAGGGGTTGCAGGCTGGCGTTCATCTGGTCGATTTCCGCCTCAAGCCGGTCAATTTGCGCATCGACGATCCGCAGCACCGGATAGCCCGCCTGATCGTCCGCCGCCATGTTCGGGCGCGACAGATCGGCCCCCAGATCGAACAGATCGTTCTGGATGACAGCCATCTGTGCGGCCATTGCGCCACCGGCATGCAGCGCGCAAAGCCCAAGCGTCGCGTTCAGTTCGTCCACGCTGCCATAGGCTTCGACCCGCGGATCGTGCTTGGCGACACGGCTGCCATCGGACAGGGCAGTGTCGCCCTTGTCGCCGGTGCGGGTATAAATCTTGTTCAAAACAACCATCAGGCGGACCTCATCCAGATAAATAACATGATCAGCGCGACGGCGATGGCCTGCGCGATGATCCGCCAGCGCATCAGCCGGTTGCCATGCTTGCGGTTGAACGCCCCGCCCTTGGCGAAACCGCCGATGCCGGTGACGAGAATCGCCAGAACGACCAGCACGGCCAGTATGACGATATAGAACAAAGGTTGATCTCGCATGGTCGCGGCTGCCCTGATTTTCGCTCAAGCCTAGCTGCGGCGTGCAAACCAGTCCATAGCGCGGGTGCTCAAAACCCGCCGCAGCAGCCCTGCGATCCATGTCAGCTTGGTCACGTAATAGCGCGGAGCGGGGTTCGCGGCGGTCAACGCCCTGACGATTCTGTCGCTGACGGCGCTGGCGGGCAGTTCGAACCGGTCCTTCTTGCGCGAAGGCTCGTAAAGCCGCCGGCGCAACTGGCTGCGATATTGTTCGGCGCGCGCGCTGTCTTGCCAGTTCACCCAACGCTCGAAATGCGGAATCGAGTTCTGCCGGATCAGGCTGGCGATCGGGCCCGGTTCGATCAGGATCACCCTGACCGGCGTATCGGCCATTTCCAGCCGAAGCACATCGGTCAGCCCCTCAAGCGCGAATTTCGTCGCGGAATAAAGTCCCCGCCAGCGGATCCCGAACAGCCCCAGAACCGAGCTGATATTGACGATTCGCCCGCCACGCTGCCGGAAATGCGGAATCAGGCGCACCGTCAGGTCATGGGTGCCGAACAGATTCGCCTCGAATATGGCGCGCAGGGCGCCGCGTGGCATGTCCTCGACCGCGCCGGGTATGGCGAATGCGGCATTGTTGACCAGCGCATCCAGCGGACCGCCGGCCAGCACCGTTTCGACCAGCGCGGCAATGCTGTCGGGATCGGCCAGTTCCAGATAGTGACTTTCCATGCCTTCGGCGCGGCGGGCGGCGATGTCCTGTTCCTTGCGGCAGGTGGCGACGACCTGCCAGCCCTCGGCCTGCAAACGGCGCGCCGCGTCCAGCCCGATGCCCGAGGAGCAGCCTGTAACCAATACGCGTCTGGTCATCTCAGGGGGCAAGCTCTGACAAGAACCGCCCCGATACATAGCCCGAGCGCCCCTCCGCATCGCGGATATTGACCCATCCGGCCTCATCGGGCCCCAGCACATCGACCATCGCGCCATGGTCCAGCGCGCCGATCACCGGATCGTCCGTAGAAGGTCCGGCGCGGAAATTCACACGCGTCGCAGTTACGTACATCACATCACTCGTTATCGTGGATACGGGCGCAGGCCGATCCGGGCTCTGCCCGGCATTTTCGGGCGATGGTTTCAGCGGCGGCCCCGGAAATCGGTGCACCTGCTGGGGCGTCTGAACCGCCGCCTGCACCAGATCCGAGGGCTGTTCCTGGGGGACGGCTTCCAGCCTGGCCTCGCCGGCCTGCAGGATTTCGCGCAGCACCATGCCATCCTGCCGCTGCCCGGCCACCTGTACATGTCGCTGCGACCGCAGGTCTTCGCCGCCAAAGACGGACAACGCCATGAAAAGCGCAGCCAGCGTCAGCGCCGTAAAAAAAGCAAGCCTTATCATCCTGCCGTTGGCCCCCCGCAGGTTTGTTTGGACTTGATTAACTGATTTCCTGCCCCGACGCCATGACATAGCCGGAGATTGCCGCCATCCCGACGGATGCATTTTCATGCTGGACCGTGCGGGCGCGGCGTCCTATCCCATGTGCCATGTCCGATGATCTGCCCCAAGACCCCGACGATAACACGCAGGCCGAACCTCTCAGCCGCGCCATTGGCGAGCGGTATCTGACCTATGCGCTGTCCACCATCATGCACCGCGCGCTGCCGGATGCCCGCGACGGGCTGAAGCCCGTGCACCGGCGCATCCTGTTCGCCATGCGCGAATTGCGGCTGTCGCCCACCGGTGCGTTCCGGAAATCGGCCAAGATCACCGGCGACGTGATGGGCAATTATCACCCGCATGGCGACGCGGCGATCTATGACGCCATGGCGCGTCTGGCGCAGGATTTCGCCATGCGCTATCCGCTGGTGAACGGGCAGGGGAATTTCGGCAATATCGACGGCGACAACCCTGCCGCCGCGCGTTACACCGAGGCGAGGCTGGCCCAGACATCGGAATCGCTGATGGACGGGCTGGCCGAGGATTCGGTCGATTTCCGCCCCAATTACGACGGCACCCTGACCGAACCCATCGTCCTGCCCGCCGCCTTTCCGAACCTGCTGGCCAATGGTGCCTCGGGGATCGCGGTCGGGATGGCGACCAATATTCCGCCCCATAACCTGCACGAGGTGATCGACGCCTGCCTGCACCTGATCAAGACGCCTGACGCGCGCGACGATACGCTGGCCGGGTTGATCAACGGCCCCGATTTCCCGACCGGTGGCGTGATCGTGGAAAGCCGTGACACCATCTCCGAGACCTATCGTACCGGGCGCGGCGCGTTCCGGGTGCGCGCGAAATGGGAACAAGAGGATCTGGGCCGCGGCCAGTGGCAGGTGGTCGTCACCGAAATCCCCTATCAGGTCCAGAAATCCAGGCTGATCGAACGTCTGGCCGAACTGATCCAGACCAAGAAAATTCCGATCCTCGCCGATGTCCGCGACGAATCGGCCGAAGATATCCGGATCGTCCTGGAACCGCGCACCCGCACCGTCGATCCCGAACAGATGATGGCGGCGCTGTTCCGGGTCAGCGATCTGGAAGTGCGGTTCAGCCTGAACATGAACGTGCTGATCGACGGGCGGGTGCCCAAGGTGTGCAGCCTCAAAGAGGTTCTGCGCGCCTTTCTGGATCACCGCCGCGAGGTGCTGATCCGGCGCGCGAATTTCCGGCTGGACAAGATCGCGGCGCGGCTTGAAGTGCTGGAAGGCTATCTTGTCGCCTATCTGAACCTTGACCGCGTGATCGAGATCATTCGCCACGAAGACGAACCCAAGGCCGTGATGATGGCCGAATTTGGCCTGTCCGATGTACAGGTCGAGGCGATCCTGAACATGCGCCTGCGCGCCTTGCGCAAGCTTGAGGAAATCGAACTGCGCGCCGAACGCGACAGCCTGCTGACCGAACGCGAGGGGTTGCAGGCGATGCTGGCGGATGAGGGCGCGCAATGGGCGCGGATCTCGGACCAGTTGAAAGAGGTGCGCAACCTTTTCGGCAAATCCACCCCGACAGGACTGCGCCGCACCCTGATCACCGATGCCGTCGATGTCGAACCCATCGACATGGACACAATGATCGAACGCGAGCCGCTGACCGTGATCCTGTCGAAAATGGGCTGGATCCGCGCGATGAAGGGGCATCAGCCGCTGGATGCGGAACTGAAATTCAAGGATGGTGACGGGCCGGGCCTGGCGCTGCATGCCGAAACCACCGACAAGCTGATGGTCTTTGCCTCGAACGGGCGGTTCTACACCCTGCCCGCCAACAACCTGCCCGGCGGGCGCGGCATGGGCGAACCGCTGCGCCTGATGGTCGATCTGCCCAACGAGGCCGGGGTGATCGCCATGTTCCCGTGGCGCGAGGGTGAAAAATATCTGGTCGCGTCAAAGGCCGGGGATGGCTTTGTCGTGCAGGCGGGCGACATTCTGGCGCAGACCAAGACCGGCAAGCAGGTGCTGAATGGCGAGGCCTTGCTGTGCAAACCTGTCAGTGGCGATCATGTCGCGGTGGTCGGCGAAAATCGCAAGATGCTGGTCTTTCCGCTGACCGAATTGCCGGAAATGACACGCGGCAAAGGTGTGAGACTGTTGAAATTCAAGGATGGCGGTCTGGCGGATGCAATCTGCCTGACCTTGGCCGATGGGCTGAGCTGGCCGATGGGCGGCGGCAAGACCCGTACCGAAGGCGACCTTGGCGAATGGCTGGGCAAACGCGCCAGCGCCGGTCGCATGGCCCCGCGTGGCTTTCCGCGCGACAATAAATTCGCCTGACCGTAAGCTGGTGCCGCAGCAGAGGGCAGGGCCTCTGATACCGCAGATACCGGCGAACAAGCGTTCCGTCAGGCCGGAGGCACGGATATTGCTGCCGTTGGGGCGACGGCTGAACAGCAGGCCCGGCCCGGAAACAAGGTGCATAACGCCACCGGGCCAGCGACCTTCCCGCCCCGGCATGCCGTATTCGCGCGATCCCGCCCGGCGATCAGGATGCGTTTCGCGAGGCGATCACCAACAGGTAAAGCCCGCATCGGCGACGACGGTGGTGCCGGTCATCAGGCTTGAGGCGTCAGAGGCCAGGAAATGCACGACCGAGGCGATCTCGTCCGGGCGGCCCATGCGGTGCATCGGCGTATCGCGCAGCCAGACATCGATCATGCCGTCATTGTCGTGGCGGTACATGGTCATTTCGGTCTCGATATAGGTCGGGGCGACGGCGTTGACCCTGACGCCGCGATCCGCCCATTCGGCAGCCAGCGACGAGGTCAGTTGATGCACCGCCCCCTTGGCCGCGTTGTAATAGCTTTGCTTTTGCGGCCGGTTCGAGATGATCCCCGACATCGACCCGATATTCACGATGGCACCGCCGCCATTCACCAGCATGTGCCGGGCAAAGGCGCGGTTGCACCAAAATACGCCGTTATAATTGACGTCATTCACGTTCAGCCAGTGTTCGTCGGTCGTATCCTCGGCGGCGACTCCGGAGCGCGCGATCCCGGCATTGGCAACCAGAATGTCCACCTTGCCAAAGTCTTGCACCAGTCCGGAGGCAAGGGCCTCGACCTCGGCGGGTTTCGTCACGTCCAGCGGGCGGATATCGACCTTGTACCCAAGCGCGGCCATCTTTGCCTGCCCCTCTTGGGCGGTTTCGGACGAAATGTCGGCGATGATCACGCGGGCGCCAAATTCGGCCAGCACCTGCACGCAACTAAGACCGATGCCGCGCCCGCCGCCGGTCACGACCGCCACGCGGCCATCCAGTCTGAATTTCTCGGCGAACATGGTTCCCCCCTTTTGTCAGTCGATGAACGGATGGCGGCCCGGCTGGTTAAACCGGGTGCGCCGGACCTCCAGCAGCTTTTCGATCTGGTCCTGATCAAATTCCCGCGCGCCCCCGTAACCTGCGGCCAGATAGACGACCCTGGCATAGTAATCCAAAGCCTCCATCTTGAAATAGGCGCTTTGCAGATCGTGCCCATAGGACAGCGCGCCGTGGTTTTCCAACAGGATCGCGTCATGGCGCGACAGAGCCGGAATGATTGCGTCGCATAATTCGCTGGTCGAGGGCAGGCCATAGGGGGTCAGCGGCACCTCGCCCAGAAACATCGTCGATTCGGGCATGATCTGCTGGGTCAGGGGCTTGCCGCAGATGGCATGCACCGTGGCATAAAGCGGATGCGCATGGACCACCGCCTTCACATCCCGACGGTGATCATAGACGCAAAGATGCATCTTCATCTCGGTCGAGGGGCGAAGGCCATTGTCGCCGATCACATTCCCCGCCCTGTCGATTTGACAAATCATGTCGGGTGTCATGAAGCCCTTGGAAACGCCAGTGGGGGTGCAAAGCAGCGTGTCATCGGGCAGCAGGCAGGAAATATTCCCGTCATTCGCCGCCCCCATCCCGCGATTATAGGCGCGGCGGCCGATCTCGCAGATGAATTCCTTCAGATCGCGGTGTTCCATCGGTCCCCCTTTTTCGTGACAGGAAAGCCTCCGCGCGGTCAAAAGTCAACATATTCCCACATGAACACACAGATACGGTCATCCGTGGATCAGCCGCACCCCGTGTCTTTCCGCCAGCGGGAACCACGCGTCCGGAGGGCGGCGGTCCGTGACCAGAATGTCGATCCGGTCCAGACCGCACAGGCCGGTCAGCGCCGTCTGGCCGAATTTCGATCCGTCCGCCAGCAGGCAAACCCGCCGCGCATTGGCGATGAAGGCGCGCTTGACCTCGGCATCGGCAAGGTTGGGCACCATGATACCCGTGTCGGGCGACAGCGCCTTGCAACTGATAAAGGCTAGGTCGGCGCTGAACCGCGCGATCGAATCCAGCGCCACAGGCCCACAAAGCGTTAGCGATTGCTGGCGCAATTCGCCCCCGACCGAGATGACGGAATGCGGCTTGCAGGCCGGGCTGGCGATGATGCGGACCGAATTGGTGATAATCGTCAGCCCCTTGCAATGCGCCAGAGGGGCCAGCAATTCGAACGCGGTCGATGATGAATCGATCATCACCGCGTCGCCGTCGCCGACCAACCCCGCCGCAAGCCCGGCGATACGGCGCTTTTGCGCGATATTGGTGGTCTGGCGGGTGGGGTAGGGCAGATCCTCGGGCTCGGCTGCGGGAACCGCTCCGCCATGGGTGCGCGCGACCAGTCCGTCACGTTCCAGCTTTTGCAGATCGCGACGGATGGTTTCATCAGACACGCCGTAACGCAGGCTCAGTTCGGACACGAGACCGCGCCTGTCGCGGGTGATGCTTTCAAGGATCAGTCGCTGACGTTCGACGGCAAGCATGGTGCCCCCTTCAGGATGTTGGTCAGGCCGGGTTCGGGACGGTATTCCCGTGTCATGCCCGACCGCGCGACAATGCGCCGCGCCTCGGTCAGCGAGGGGACGAGGCCAAGGCCGATCAACTGGAACAGGGCATTTCCGGCGGCGCTGGCCTCGACCGGGCCGGCGATGACGGGGATGCGCAGCCTGGCGGCCAGAAGCTGACACAGGAAAGCGTCCTGCGCCCCGCCGCCGCCGATTCGCAGGGCGGTGGCGGGCTGGCCGCGCAACCGGTCGATCTGTTGCAGGGCCATTGCCGCGCTGTCCGTCAGCCCCAGATACAGCGACAGTGCCAGCGATCCGGCATCCGTGACCGGCGTAAGGCCGCGCGCCCGGAACTGCGCCGCCGCCGCCGCGACAAAGCCATCGGTCCCCGCAAGGCCGGGATCGGCAGGTTCCAGCGGTGGCGGCGGATCGCCCAGCGCCTGCTGCGCCATCGCGGCAAGCTGCGGAAAACCGGGCCTGTCCGGCAGGTCGTCGCGCAGCCGCCGCATCAGATGCAGGCCGTCCAGACTGCGGATCAGCAAGGCCCGCCCCTCGGCCCCGCCCTCGATGCCGAAACCCGCCGGACCAAAGCCCGCAGGGGGCTGCACGGCCTCGAACCCGACAAGATTCCAGGAACCGGCGATCATGAAGGCCTCGCCGGATTCCAGCGGCAGACCGCAGACCGCGCTGGCCGTGTCATGCCCTGCAACCGAAATGACGGGGATCGGCCCCAGCCCGCTTTGACGCGCCAGATCGGGACGCAATGGACCCAGGGTGGTGCCGGGACGGGTCAGGGGGCCGAACAGCCGTGCGGGTATCTGCGCCCGCGTCAGGATCGCATCGCTCCAGCGGCTCTGCGACCAGTCATGCAGCCCCGAGGTTCGCGCAAGCGTCAGGTCGTTGCTGGCGATGCCGGTCAGGTGGTGGTTCACCAGATCGGCGATCATCAACAGCCGGTCCGCCCTGTCCAGCAATGCCGGGCGCGTCGCCCTGTCATCCAGTAGTTGAAACACCGTATTGACCGGCAGAACCTGCGCATCCGTCACCTGTGCCAGCCATTCGCCGTCAAAAGGCGAGGCCGCAAAGCCGCGCTGCGAGCCGGGGTGACGATAGTGGCGCGGCTGGGCCAGCAGATGCCCCGTGCCATCCAGCAGCCCGTAATCCAGCCCCCAGCTATCGACCCCGACCGAGGCAATCTGTACCGCGTGGCTGGTCGCGACCTGCAAGCCCTGTTCGACATGCGCAAACAGCGCGGCCATGTCCCAATGCGGACCGTCCTGCAACTGCACTTCGGCACCGGGGATGCGCAGGATCTCGGCCAGTTCCATCCGACCGTTCCTGACATGCGCCAGAACCGCCCGTCCGCTTCCCGCGCCGAAATCGAACGCAAGACAACAGGTTGAAACCTTGGTCAAATCAACCTCATCCGGGTTTCGTTCCGCTGTGGATACGTGGAAAGCGGCAATTCGGCAAGGTGCGGAGGCTTGCGCGAGCCGGACGAAAAAGGGCCGAAAGAAACTGTGACAATATGCCCTGAAATATAATGCGATGAAATTTACATCGAAGGTAGATTATTTCTGCCAGATAAGATAACGATAAACCTCTGAGGAGGACTGCCCGTCATGTCGGCGTGGCATTTGAGGAGGATATTGAAATGGGTGCATCTTTTGGTCGCGTTGTGACGCCGAAATCCGGGCATTTGACGGAAAACCTTGAATTCTGTAAGAAACGGGTTGCCGCTGTCAAAGAACATCTTGGCATCGACGTTCAGCTTAGGGTTCGCATGGGTGGCCCGGCCGGTCAGGTGCTGATGGTGTCGCAGCACAAGGATGTTGGCGAAATCGAGGATATGCGCCGCAAGCTGATGCAGGCGGTCATGGACGGCAAGATACCGCAGCCGGCGGCGGGCATGGCCGAAAGCGTTACCGATCAGATTTGGCTGACGGTGGACTGACGCGAATTTCCTTGTGAAATGCGGGGATTAATTTTTCCTGCCATTCTTGTTTTTGGTCTGACGGTAAATTGGACCTGTAGAGATATTATCTTGCGCGGAAATTTTAATTTCTGCGCAAGATAAATCATGTGCGTATGATTTATATAAAAAGCCACCTGAAATATGCAGGTGGCTTTTCCGATTTCAGCCCCAAGGGCGATCAGCTTGCGGCGGCAGGGGCCTTGATCACCGGAGAACTGGTCACGGTCAGCACCCCGTCAGCGCGCTGAAAATTGTACAGCGCCTCGGGATGGCCGGGCAGCGCGAAGGTTACATTGTCACCATCCTGCAAAGCCATACGCAGCGTATGAGGCTGGTCGGGCAGGGCGTCGCTGACATAGACCGCGTTCACCGACATCGCGCCATCCGTGCCGGCAAGGTAATAGATGCTCATGTCAACGGTGTCACCGTTCAGGTTGGCACCCTGCGCCGGAGCGTTCAGGGTTACACTGTCGGCCATCGCGGCGGCGGGGATGCTGAGGGCGGCCAGGATAGCGGCGGTTGCGAATGTCTTGGTCATCTTGATCTCCGGTGTCGGGTTGTGCTTGCGATGACTGGACAATAAGCCTTGCCGGATGATAATAAAAATAGATTGACGATATGAATTGGATAACCTGAATGGATTTACGCCGCGCCGATCTGGGATTGCTGGTCTCGCTGGATGCGCTGTTGTCCGAGCGCAGCGTAACCGCCGCTGCCCGCAAGCTGGGCATCAGCCAGCCCGCGCTGTCCGCGCAACTGGCGCGGCTGCGCGACCTGCTGGACGATGACGTTCTGGTCGGAAATGCGCATGGCATGGTGCCGACGGCGCGGGCGCAGGCATTGCAGGGGCCGCTGCATGCCCTGCTGAAGGACATGTCCGACCTGATCTTTGCCGAGGCCGGCTTCGACCCCGCGACCAGCGAGCGGCGGTTTCATCTGGCGGGCGCGGATCTGTCGCTGGCGCTGGTGCTGCCGCCTTTGATGCGCCACCTGCGCGACGCCGCGCCCGGCCTGCGCATCTCGACCGGCGGGCTGGATCATGACCGGATCGAGGCCGATGCACGCGCCGGACGGCTGGATCTGGTCGTCACTTCGGCCGAGCGGATGCCGCAATCCTTTCACAGCACAAGGCTGATCGAGGCCGAATACCGGGTGATCTGGCGGCAGGACCATCCGCAGCTTGCCGGGGGCATCTCGCTGGATCAGTTCTGTACCCTGCCGCATCTGCATGTCAGCCCGTTCGAGGACTGGTTGCAGGGGCCGGTCGATCAGGTTTTGCAGGTGCAGGGCCTGCGGCGTGTGGTCAGTGCCTCGGTCAGCAATTACGTGCTGGCCCCGGCGCTGCTGCGCGCCTCGGACCTGATCGCAGTGGTGCCGCGCATCCTGCTGGATATCGACGGCGCGGGGCTGGCCGAGGCAGCTTTGCCGATCGACATTGCCCCCCTTGCCGCGCATCTGGGCTGGCACCCGCGCAACCGAAACGACCGGGCGCATCAATGGCTGCGCAGGGCCGTGGTGTCGCTGTTTCGCGGTGGGGCCGGGTGACGGGGCGCTTGTTCCCCGCGCTGGTCGCGGATCGCGGTTCGCAGCGCCTCTTCCTCGTCGCTGGCGACGGGGACCGAACCGATCAGGGCGCGGGTAAAGCTGGCCTCGGGCATGCTGAAGATGCGGTCGGTCGTGCCGGTTTCGACCTTGCGCCCGCTGACAAAGACGCTGATGCGGTCGGCCAGCGCGCGGACTACGGCCAGATCATGCGTGATAAAGATATAGGTCAGCCCGCGTTCCCGTCGCAGCCTGTCCAGCAGGTTCAGCACCCGCGCCTGCACCAGCACATCCAGCGCCGAGGTCGGTTCGTCCAGCACGATCAGATCGGGATCGGCGGCCAAAGCGCGGGCGATGGCGACGCGCTGGCGCTGTCCGCCTGACAGGGATGCGGGTGTGCGGCGTGCCATATCGGGTTCCAGCCCCACCTCGGTCAGCAACTCTGCCACACGCGCATTCCGCCCGCCGCGCGGCCCGATGCCGTGCACGTCCAGCGGCAGGCGGATGCTTGCGCCGATGCGGCGGCGGATATTCAGCGCCGAAAGCGGGTTTTGCTGGACAAGCTGGATGCGCCGTTTCAGCGCGCGGGGCCGGGCCTGCAACAGCGGCGCGCCGTCAAAGATCACCTGACCGGCGGTCGCGGGGTAAATCCCCAGAACGATATTCGCCAGCGTCGATTTGCCCGAGCCGCTTTCCCCGACGATCGCATGGCATTCGCCGCGCCGGACATCCAGATCGACACCATCCAGCGCAGTGATCCGATGGTCGCCGACGCTGAAGGTCTTGCTTAGCCCGGTGGCACGCAGCAGGGTGTCGTCGCTCATGACCGCATCTCCTGCGTTTCGCCGCATCCCTGATGTTCGATCAGCGGATCAAGAAAGGCCGGCGCGTGTTCGGGCAGATCGGGCAGGCCACCGCCTACCAGCTTCGGCGCCGCCGCCAGCAGCGCCCGCGTATAGGGGTGGCGCGGATCGTGGAAAAGCTGATCCACCCGCCCGTGTTCGACCAGCCGCCCCCGATAGATGACATAGACCCGGTCAGCAAATTCGCGGACCACCGACAGGTTATGCGAAATGAACAGCACCGCCGTGCCGTGTCGGCCCACCAGATCGTCCATCAGCCGCAGGGTTTGCGCCTGCACGGTCACATCCAGCGCCGTGCCGGGTTCGTCGGCCAACAGCAGCTCTGGCTCGTTCGCAAGCGCCATGGCGATCATCACGCGCTGATTCATGCCGCCCGACAACTGGAAGGGATAGCTGTCCAGCGCACGGGCGGGGTCGGGGATATGCACCTCGGCCAGCGCGGCCATGGCGCGGGCGCGGGCCTCGGCCCCCGAGAGCCGGCGGCCTCCGGCGCGCAGCACCTGGGCAAAGATCTCGCCGATGCGAAAAACCGGGTTCAGGGCCGAAGTCGGATCCTGAAAGATCATCGTCACGCGATGGCCGCGCGCGGCGGCGATGGCATCCCTGTCGCGCGTCGCGTCGATACCCGCCACCCGCACTGTGCCTGATACCTGGGTGCCGCGCATCTGCTGCAACCGCCCCAGTGCAAGCTGCGCCGTCACCGATTTGCCGGATCCGCTTTCGCCGACCAGCGCCACCTTTTCGCCCGCGTTCACATGCAGCGAAATACCATGCAGCACATCCGCCACCTGCCGCCCCTTGCGGAAGGACAGTTTCAGATCGCGAATGGCAAGAACCGGATCCCGCATCTGTCACACCTCTGCGTCAAAGGCTTCGCGCAACCCGTCGCCAAGCAGGTTGAAACCCAGCACCAGAACCATGATCGCCAGCGCCGGAAAGACCGACAGCCACCATGCATCGGGCATGTATTTCGCGCCATCGGCCACCATGGACCCCAGATCGGGCGTCGGGGGCTGCACGCCCAGACCCAGAAAGCTGAGCGAGGACACCATCAGCACCACAAACCCCACATCCAGCGTCAGCTTGGTCAGCACGGCGGGCGCGCAATTGGGCAGGATCTCGCGGAACATGATATGCAGCGAGGATGCGCCAATCACCTCGGCCGCCAGAACATAACCTTCGCGTGCCTCAGCGCGGACGACGTTATAGACCAGCCGCGTGTACCAGGGCCACCACATCACCGTGACGGCCAGCATCGCGTTGGTCAGCGTGGCGGGCAGGAAACCCATGATCGCCATGGCCAGAACCAGCGGCGGGATGGCCAGAAAGATGTCGGTCAGCCGCATGATGGCAAATTCGGTCCAGCCGCCGCGATAGCCCGCAAACAGCCCCAGAACCACCCCAAGCGGCATCGAGATCGACAGCACCAGCACCGCCATGATCAGCGACAGACGAAAGCCAAAGACGATCCGCGTCAGCAGGTCGCGGCCAATCGTGTCGGTGCCGAACCAATGCGCCGCCGAGGGGCCCTGATTGATGGCGGTAAAATCGCCGATGGGACCGACATGATCGGGCCAGGGCGTGATCACATTGGCCAATGCCGCCAGTCCGACGCAGAACAGCACCAGCACAAGGCCGAATATGGATAACGGGTTCGACCGGAACTCGGTCCAGGCAATGGACGGGGGGCGCGCGCTCATGGTTTTGGCCTTTGTTGCGACAGGCGGATGCGGGGATTGATGATCGAGACCAGCACATCGACGACCAGATTGGTCAGCAGGAACATCGCGGCAATGACCATGACCGTGCCGACGATGGCGTCCAGATCCTTGCGCAGGATCACCTCGACCCCGTAACGCGACAGGCCGGGCCAGACAAAGACCCGTTCGACCAGAAAGGCATTGGCCAGCATCGCCGCGACATCAAGGCCAAGAATTGTCAACGTCGGGATCAGCGCGGGCCGAAAGGCATAGCGGCGGGCGATCTGCCCTTCGGGGAAGCCATAGGCGCGGGCCATGTCGATATGGGGCTTTCGGTAAACCTCGATCATCGAGGATCGGGTCAGCCGCGCGGTTTGCCCGATTCCTGCCAGCGCCAGCGCGGTCGCAGGCAGGATCAGATGATACAGCGCGTCGAAAAACGTCCCGATGCGCCCCGAAAACAGCGCGTCCAGCGTGTAAAAGCCGGTCACAGGCGGGGGCGCGGCGATGCCGGCGGACAGCCGCCCCTCCAGTGGAAAGACCGGCCAGATATAGGCCAGCAGCAATTGCAGGATCACGCCCCAGACAAAGGCGGGCGTGCAGACCGCCAGCACCGACAACAGCCGCGCCAGATGATCCGGCCCCCGCCCCTGATGCCGTGCCGCCAGCCGCCCCAGAGGCAGGCCGATCAGGATCATCATCGTTCCCGCCATGAACACCAGTTCCAGCGTGGCGGGCAGATAGGCGGCAATGTCCTGCGCCACCGGGCGGCGGGTATACAGCGAGGTGCCCAGATCGCCATGCAGCAGATCGCGCAGGAACCAGCCGTACTGCACGATGATCGGGTCGTTCAGGTGCCGTTTCTCGCGCAGCGCGTTGATCATCTCTTGCGTGGCATTGGGGCCAAGGGCGATCCGCGCCGGATCGCCCGGCACGATCCGGGCAATAAAGAAGATCAGCATCGAGACGCCAGCCAGCACCAGCAGCGAAATCAGCAGCCGGTGAATGAGAAGGCGCAGGACCGGGTTCATGGTTCGGACCTCCAGCTTGGTTGCGTGGGCGGGGCTGGGCGGGGCGGGATCTGGCCCGCCCCGCCTGTCCGGCATCAGTCGTTCACCTGAATATCCTTGAACAGCATCGAATAGGCGCTGATCGGATAGCGCCGTTCCGGTTGGGCAAGGTTGGGCACCTCGACGCCATTGCGCACCGCATAGACGCCGTTGGTTTCGTAGGCGACGATGTCGGGCGACAAATCGCGCAACAGCCGGTTCAGGTCGCGATAGATTGGCGCGCGCTTGTCCGGGTCGGTCTGCATCCGTCCGGCGACCAGCAGGTTATCCACCTCGGCGCTTTTCAGGTAAGAGGATGACATCCATGTCGGCGGCAGGGTCGAACTGTACATGTTGAACAGCAGCGAATCCGGATCCGGCGTCATGGCGTTGATCGCGATCTCGATCGCATGGGGCGCGGTTTCGGGTTTCGTGACCTGTTCGGTGATCAGCGCCCAGGGCGTGCGGATGACATTCACCCTGAAGCCAAGCTGCGTGAAGGTCGCCTGCATCAGCAGGGCCAGACGTTCGCGCGCGGGAACCTCGGCGATCCAGGCGATGTCCAGCGGATATTCGCCCGGATCGTACTGGCATTGCGCCAGCTCCTCTTTCGCTTTGTCCATATCCTGCGCATAGTCCGGCGCGTCGATATCGGCCCCGGTCAGCCCCTGCGGCAGCACGCCCTTCATCGGAAAGCCCTGCGCCACATCCGGCGTCACCGTCAGCAGCTTCAGCGTGGTGGCATAATCATAGGCGAACATCAGCGCGCGGCGGCAATGCACATCGTCCAGAGGCGGGCGGGCGGTGTTCAGCTTGATGTATTCGCCGGTCGCGCCGGGTTCCTGTTCCAGATGAACCGACCCCTCGTCCGCCATCGCCTTCAGCACTTCGGGCGGCAGCCAGACCGAGGATATGTCATGCTCGCCCCGCGCCATCAGCGCCCGCACGGTCGATGCCTCAAGCGAATAGCGGTATGTCACCTGATCGGGTGCCATGGCGTCCGCCGGTTGGCCGCCGTAATTCGGATTCGGCACCATCACCGTTTCGATCTGCGGATCATGGGCGGTTGCGACATAGGCCCCCGAACCCGCGCTGTTCGCCGACAGCCAGTCCGAGGCGTAGTCGCCGAATTCGCCATTGCCGCCTTCGGCCTGATGTTCCTTCGCCACGGCGCTGTCCACCACCCACAGCCGCGAAGCTGCGGCAAGGAACGGGGCGAAGGGTTCAGTCAGGGCGAAGGCGACGGTCTTGTCGTCCACCGCCTCGACCGAGGCGACACGGCCCGCAAACAGCGATGAATTTCCCTGACCCAGTGCCATCAGCCGGTTGAAGGAATAGACCACATCTGCCGCTGTCACCGGATTGCCCGACGCGAAAACAGCGCCATCGCGCAGGGTAAAGCGATAGGTCAGGCCGTCGATTTCCCACGAGGTGGCCAGCCATGGAATGACCCCGCCGCCGCCCGGCCGGGGATAGACAAGGCTTTCATACAGGTTCACCGCCAGAACGGTATCGGCGTAATCCGTGCCCTTGGCCGGGTCCATCTCGCCCACGGCGGATTCATCCAGCCGAAGCGGACGTTCCTGCGCCGTTGCGGCGCTTGCCACGACAAGGCCTGCCAGCGCCGCACCCATAAGCTTGCTTATCATCGTCACCTCCGTTGGTAAGGTATTGTTATCCTTGCTTTCGTTCCTGCGCCGGCCCCCAGCCGCCGCCATTCGCCGTTTCGATGTGAACCGCGTCGCCCGGCCCGATTCGGATGCCCGAGGCGAAGGCAAAGCCCTCGCTGCGGCCATCGGCGCGGTGGACCCGGATCGCGTTATGCCCGCCAGGATCGCCGCCAGCCGCGCCCCAGACAGGCACGCTTGTATGCGAGAACCCGGCGGACAGCGTGGCCGGGCCGCGCGGGCGGTAACAGATCGACAGGCCGCGCCCGCCGCGATGCAGGCCACGCCCCGCTTCGCTGTCCGACAGCCGCCGCCAGCCGACATCAATGCCATAGCGCGCCTCGCAGATCTCGACCGGGCAGTTGAAGGTATCGCCGTGATTGGTCGAATACATCGCGTCCAGCCCGTCGCGATCCGCCGTTGCGCCCCAACCGCCCATCTGCGGCTCGACCATGGTGTAAAGGCGACCGTTATCGGGATGGATCCCCGCGATCACGGTGCCGCAGATGGACGAGAAATGCCCGGCGGGCAGGCGGTCGGGGATCACGCGGGACAGCCCGTTCCACAGCATGTCGGCCAGCCGGATCCGCGTTTCGGAATAGAACCCGTGAGCCGCAGGCGGGTTTGGATCAAAGATCGAACCCTTGCGCGTCAGCACCCGCAGCGGGCGGAACGACCCGGCATTGGCGAACAGTGTCGGATCGGTCAGCACCTTGAAGATCAACTGACACGCAATCCGTGTCCCGTCAGCCGAAGTGTTGAACGGTCCTCGCCGCTGATCCGGCGCATCGCGCAGATCGACGGTGAAACTGTCGGGCGAAATCTCGACCGTGCCGTGCCATGTATCGCCCTCGTCCTGTTCCATCGCGACCGGAAAGCGCCCGTGCGGCAGCCTGCCCAAGCCCTGCAAGCTGCGCGCCTCGCCTTCGGCAAAGGCGGCCAGAACCGCGTCCTCGATGGCATCAGGGCCATAGGCCCGCGCCATCGACAGGATCGGCAGGGCCGAGCGGCGGCCCGCGGAAATCTGCGCCCACAGGTCGCCGGTCACAAAATCCGGCAGGCGCGAATTCAGCGCGATGATGTCAAAGACCGCATCCTGCCTGCGCCCTGCCTCGAACAGGCGCAGGCAGGGCAGGCGCAGCCCTTCCTGAAAGATCTCGGTCGCGTCGGCGGCGATGGAACCGGGGGTCATGCCGCCAACAT
Organism: Paracoccus sp. (in: a-proteobacteria); assembly: GCF_047973135.1. Lineage (GTDB taxonomy): Bacteria > Pseudomonadota > Alphaproteobacteria > Rhodobacterales > Rhodobacteraceae > Paracoccus. The sequence continues at coordinate 48,728 of NZ_JBKEBL010000195.1, read as the reverse complement.
CGTTCCAATGCGCAATCGAGGTCGTCCAGGCCAGCAGCCGCCCGTCATGAAAGACCGGCTGCGCGACCACCACATCGTTCAGATGCGTCACCCCGCCCCAATAGGGATCGTTGGTCACAAAGACATCGCCGTCGCGGATGGTGCCGTCATGGACCCCGATGATCCGTTTCACGGCCTTGTCCAGCACGCCGATAAAGCCCGGTATCCCTGCGCCCGAGGACATGATTTCGCCCCGCGCATCCGTTACCCCGGTGCCGACATCCAGCACCTCATAGATGATCGGGCTCATCGCGGTCTTTTTCAGCACCGCAAAGCTTTCATCGGCGGCGGCTATCAGCCCTGCCTGAATGACCGACCGGGTAAAGGGATCGGGCGGGGCCATCAGGTGCCCGCCACGAACACATCGCGCGGCAATTCGGACAGGCGTACCGGGCCATCGGCGGTCATATAAACGATATCTTCCAGCCGCAGCCCGAACCGCCCTTCCAGATAGATCCCCGGCTCGATGGAAAAGACCATGCCTTCCTCAAGCACGGTCTGGCTGGAACCGCTGATATAGGGCGGCTCGTGGACCTCGACGCCCAGACCGTGCCCGGTCCGGTGGGTGAAGCAATCGCCATAGCCATGCGCCGCGATGTGGTTGCGGGCGGCCGCGTCCACCTCATGCGCCCTTGCGCCGATCCGCGCGGCGGCCATCGCCGCCTGCACTGCACCTTCGACAATGGCGTGGATTTCGTCATAGCCTTCGGGTTTGTCGCCCACCACCGCCATGCGGGTGATGTCGGACGGCATGCCGTTCAGCCGTGCGCCGATGTCGATCACCACCGCATCGCCGCGTTTCAGTACCGTGTCGCCGGTGTGGTGATGCGGAAAGGCGCCGTTGCCGCCGGTGCCGACGATGGTGAACAGAGGCTCGGCCCCGGCCCGGCCAAAGCAATCGCGCACGACCTGCGCCAGATCGGATTCGGTCATGCCGGGCCGGATCGCGGCAAAGGCTGCACGCATCGCCTGATCGTCCAGCCGCGCACTTTCCTTCAGCGCCGCCAGTTCACCCGCGTCCTTGCACATCCGCAACCGGCCAATGGTCGCGTCGGTAAAGCTGCGGCGCATGCCGGGCAGCAGGTCAAGCACGGTCAGCGCGAAATCGGCGCGCATCGTTTCGTCGATGACCACGGCGCGCGCATCCGCGCCGCCCACTGCCGTCAGCGCCTGCGCCAGCGCATCGCCGGGGCCGTCGGCATCCTTCCATTTGAACATCGGCAGGTCGGTATGCTGGCCCGAGGCCGGGGCCTCCAGCGCGGGCATCACGAAAACCGCGTCCGCCTGCGTGACCAGCAGCGCCAGAAACCGTTCATCCCCATGGGGCTGAAACCCCAGCAGCCAGCGCATATGCGGGCCGGTTCCCAGCACGATCATGTCATTGCCGGTCTGGCGAAGGCTGTCGCGCAGCCGCGCGATGCGTGTTTCCGTTGCCTTGTTGGTCATTTCAAGCCTCATAGCCATAAACCTGTTTCGCACGTTCGGGCGTGATCAGCCCGTCGGCAATATCCCCGGCGATCCTTGCTGCCGGGCGATCCGTCGGATCGCCCATGCCGCCGCCGTTCCCGGTGATCACCCGGATCACGTCGCCCGGCTGTGTGCGCAGCCCCGAGACAAAGGCAAATTCCTGCGCTTTGCCCTGACGCGGCATAAAGCGCACGTAGTTCGGGCTGCCGTCGCGTCCGCCATCCAGCCCCCATGCCGGACAGCGCGAGCGGGTATAGCCCACGGTCAGATAACCATCCTCGGCGCGGGTGCGATAGTCGATGACGACGCCGCGCCCGCCAGTCTCGCGCCCTTCGCCGCCGGGTTCGGTGTTCAGCTCCATCCGGTCGATGATGACACCGTTTCGGGCCTCGTTGATCTCGGCAGGGCAATTATAGGTCTCGCCGTGGAAGGCCGAGAAGATCGCCGAATTGCCGTCGCGCCCGCGCGCTGCGCCCCAGCCGCCGACCTGGGGTTCGATGATCGTGTATTGGCGGCCCGTATCGGGGTGAATGCCGCCGATGAAGGTGCCACAGACGCTGGCGAAATGACCCGCGCCCAGATGCTGCGGCATATGCGGGGCCAGACAGCGCCACATCAGGTCATAGGCGCGCAGTTCGATCTCGTAATAGAACCCCATCGCCACGGGTTCCTGCGCGTCAAAGACCGAGCCGGGCCGGGTCAGCAACTCGATCGGCCGGAACGAGCCGCCATTCGCCGGCCCGCGCGGATCGGTCAGCGATTTCAGGATCATCTGCGCGGCGATCATCACTCCGTCACGGCAGGCGTTGACCGGCCCGGCCACCTGATCGGGATTGTCGCGCAGATCGACGATGAACTTGTCGCCGGTCAGCGTGATCCTGACGTTGAACACATTGCCATCGTCCTGTTCCTCGCTTAGTTCGAACCTGCCTTTCGGCAGTTCGGCAAGCGCCTTAAGCGTCACCGCCTCGCCAAAGGCCATAAAGTCGCGCAAGGCGGTTTCGAATGTATCGACGCCGTATTTCGAGGCGATCTCTTCCAGGCGCCGCGCGCCAACACGGGCCGAGGAAATCGCCGCCCAGACATCGCCATTCAGCACGTCGGGCATGCGCGAATTGGCGATGATGATGTCAAAGACCGGGGCGACGGGTTGTCCCGCCTCGATCAGGCGGATGGGTGGCAGGCGCAGCCCCTCTTGAAAGATCTCGGTCGCCTCGCCGGTCAGCGATCCGGGTGCCATGCCGCCCACATCGGAATTATGCGCGATATTCGCCGTCCACGCGACCAGCCTGCCGCCGGCAAAGACCGGCATGGCGACGATGATGTCGTTCAGATGCGTGACTCCGCCGTGAAACGGATCGTTGACCGCGAATACATCGCCGGGCCTGATGGTATCGGCGGGGAATTTGGCGACCATCTGTTTGACCGCCTTGTCCAGCACGCCGACAAAAGCCGGGATCCCGGCCCCTGATGACGCGATCTCGCCCGCCGCGTCCGTGATCCCGGTGCCCATGTCCAGCACCTCGTAGATGATCGAACTCATCGCGGTTTTCCGCATCGCCACGAACATCTCATCCGCGACGGCCTGAAGCGAGTTCTGGATGATCTCGCTGGTGATCGGATCGACACTCATCACGCGCCCCCTTTCCGCAGGATGATATGCAGATTGCCCCAGCGGTCCATCTCGACATGGTTGCCGGGATGGATGACGATGGTGGTGCCGGGATCCTCGACGATGGCGGGGCCGGCGAAGCTCATGCCCGGCTCTAACAGGTCGCCATCATAAATATCGGCCTCGTGAATGCCATCGGTCGCGTAATCGACCCTGCGCCGACCCTTTTGCGCGGCGCTGGCGGGGGCGTCGGTCAGCGGGCGTTCGACGGGCTTGAGCTTGCCCATCTCGGCAGAGGCGACGACATGCAGGCCGACCATCTCGACCGGGGCATCCAGACGATAGGTATATTCCCTTTCATAGGCGCGGTGAAAATCGTCCGCGATGGTGGCAAGCCCGGCCCCGGTCACGGGGCCATCGACCGGAACCTCGACCGTGTGTTCCTGATTTTGATAGCGAAACTTTCCGAACCGGCGCAACCTGATCTGCGCGGGATCGACGCCCTCATCGGCGAATTGCGCGCGGGCCTTGTCCTCGATCCCGGCAAAGCGCGCCTCGATCCCCGCTGCCGCGCCATCGCCCAGATCGGCCAGTGCGGTCAGGAAATAGTCGCGCCTGAGGTCGGACATCATCATCCCCCAGGCCGAAAAGACCGAGGCCCCGGTGGGAATGACCACCTTTTTCACGCCCAGTTCCTGCCCAAGCGCCACTGCATGCATCGCCCCCCCGCCGCCAAAGGCCAAAAGCACGAAATCGCGCGGGTCGTGGCCCCGGTTCAGGGACACCAGTTTCAGCGCGTTCACCATGTTGTTGTTGGCGATGCGGACAATGCCGCGCGCGGCCTCGTCGCGCCCGATGCCCAGCCGGTCTGCCACACGTGTCAGTGCCGCGCCTGTTGCCGGCATGTCGGCCTGCACGGAACCGCCGCAGAAATAGTCCTTGTTGATCCGCCCCAGCCACAGATTCGCATCCGTCGTCGTCGCGTCCTGCCCGCCGCGCCCATAGGCCGCCGGGCCGGGCGAGGCCCCCGCCGATTGTGGCCCGACATGCAGCTTGCCGAAATCGTCCACCCATGCGACCGAGCCGCCGCCATTGCCGATTTCGACCAGATCGACCACCGGCACCATGATCGGATACCCGGCCGAGCTGCGGTCGCGTTCGATCCAGTAATCGGTCATGATCCGGACCTCTCCGCCCTGGATCAGCGAACATTTCGCGGTGGTCCCACCGATGTCCAGCGCCAGCACATCGGGTTCGCCGATCAGCTTGCCCAGTTCCGCCGCGCCCCAGAACCCCGAGGCCGGGCCGCTTTCGACCATGGTGATCGGGGTCCGGGCCGTCGCCGACAGGCTGTCCACGCCGCAGTTCGATTGCATCACGTAAAGCTGGCCGTCGAAATTGCTGTCCTTCAGCCCCGCCTCAAGCCGCCGCAGATAGCGTTCGGCGACTGGTTGCACATAGGCAGACAGCACGGCGGAATTGCTGCGTTCATATTCGCGCCATTCGCGGCTGATCTGATGCGAGCCTACGGCCGGTACTTCGGGCCACAGCTTGGCAAGCGCGGCCAGAACTGCCTCTTCATGGGCGGGGTTGGCATAGGAATGCAGCAGCGACACCGCCACCGCGCCCACCCCTGCATCGCGGAAATCCTGCACGATCCCGGCAAGACCCGACAGTTCCAGCGGCTGCGTTTCCTGCCCCAGATAATTCATCCGCCCCGGCACCTCGCGGCGCAGCGCGCGGCGGACAAAGGGCTTGGGCTTTTCGTAATGCAGGTTGAAGAAATCGGGGCGATTGCCGCGCGCGATTTCCAGCGTGTCGCGGAAACCCTCGGTCGTGATCAGGCCCACGGTCACGCCCTTGCGTTCGGTCAGTGCGTTGATCACCACCGTGGTGCCATGGGCCATGAACCCGACCTTGGCCGGATCGACGCCGCCCTTGCGCAACACATCCAGAACGCCGCGTTCGAAATCCGGCGGCGTGGTGTCGGATTTCGCCGTCCGCACGCGCGAGATACCGGTATCGCTGTCGGTCTCGAAACAGACCAGATCGGTAAAGGTGCCACCCACATCGGTCGCGACCCGGATCGTCTTGCCGGTCATGCCGGTTTCCCCCTCTTGCTGGTGTCGTTCATCCGTTGCAGGCACAGCGCGGCGGGTGCGATCAACCGTGCCGCCCGCGCCACCCGTTCGGGCGTGTAATGCCCCGCCACATCCAGACAGTTCAGCGTGCCCGGAACCCGGCCCGCGATGACAAGGGGCAGGTTCAGGCAGCTTTCGCAGCCCAGGCTGCGGATCAGGTCGTGATCGCCGAAATGCGCGGCGATTTCGTCTATATTGTTCGCCACGAAGGGCTGATGCCGGTTCAGCACCAGATCGACCCAGGCGGTTTCCCCGACCGGCTTGGTGCCGCCCGCCGGATAGGCATCCGGCATGTTCGACCAGATTCGCGTGGCGCAGCGCGTTGCCTCGTCAAAGGTCATTACCGTGAACAGCACCGCGCCGATTTCCTGCTGCGTCAGCGCGCAAAGCGCGGCCATGCAGGCAGCTTCACCGCCAGGCGCGGCGATGGCGGCGGCAAAATCACGCCATGCGGTCATCGGCTTTCCTCGAAACTGTTCCGATGCCCCGCATAGACCCCCGGCAGATCCGAGATCTGGTCGCCGAACACGTCCAGCGTGCAGATATGCAGGATCACCGCAGGCTGACTGGTGTGATTCCAGGTGGCGTGACGGCGGGCCGAGGAAAAATGCAGCGTATCGCCCTGCGACAGGGTGATCGTCTCGGTATCCAGTTCCACGGTCAGACTGCCCTCAAGGACAAAGATGATTTCTTCGCCGTCATGGCTTTGCGGCTCGATCCGGGCACCGGCGGGTTCATGGATGATGACCCCGGTCAGCCGCGATCCGGGAAAGGTCGTCGTGATACGCTCATAGCTGTGGGCCGCACCCGGAGCCAGCCGCAGCCGGTGCAGCGGGCGGTCCAGACTGCGTGTCGCCTGGGCAACCGGCAGGGTTTCGGGCAGCAGATCGGGCATGCCGACGCCCAGAACCTGCGCGATCGCCCGCAGCGATGTCAGCGAGGGCGCACTGACGCCCCGTTCGATCTGGCTGATAAAGCTGATGGACAGCCCGGTACCGTCGGCAATCTTGCGCATGGGAACCTTGCGCGCCTTGCGCAACGCCCGCAGCCTGCTGCCAACGCCCTCGGGGGCAGTCTGGTCCTCTGCGATCCCGTCCAAATCCCCCTCCAGAAATTTGAAGCCTGACTTCATTTGAAGTGTGGCTTCACTTTTCAGAAAATTTTGTGCAAATCAAGTCTTGACTTGCGCGGAGGCAGCAGAATCAGCGTTTACCGATACCCGAGAACGTCGGCGCAATATTCCGCCACGGTTGCGGCAGGATAATCCGGTTCCGCATGGCGTAAAAAGCGTGCGCTTTTGGCTATTCCTGGCCGGATTTCAACCTGCTGCCGTCAGCGATATACAGGTGTTATCCGTCCGTGGGCAGCAGGCCCAGCAGGCGGGCGCGGGTCACGACCTGTTTGCGCGATCCGGCATTCAGTTTGGCGAAAAGATTTTTCATGTGCCATTTGACCGTGTCTTCGTGAATGTCCAGCGCCCTGCCGATTTCCTTGTTTGACAGGTTCCGTGACAGAAGATCGACGATCTCGCCCTCTTTCGGCGTCAGCACACCCGAGCGTGCGGCGGCGGGGCCTGGTTGCGGCAGAGATGGTTGCGGCGGCACGGCCTCGTCCCCGGTCCTGCCCGCCTCGTGCCGTCGCGCCAATTTGTCCAGCAGCGGATGCGCGTCACGCAGCACGCGGTTCAGCTTGTAGATCCGCGCCAGACCGCAGACCTCGTCCAGCAGCGCATTCGCGCCCGGATCGCCCAGACGTTCATGGACCAGCGCCAGCATGCCCAACAGCTCGATCTTGAGGCGGTCCTTGCGGGCGGCGCGGGCGATCTGAAGCGCTTCGTTGAAAGGCGCGGTCGCCTTTTCCCAGTCGCGCGCGGCACAGGCCGCATAGCCCTGCGCGACAAGGATGTGGAACCTGATGCTTTTGCGCCAGATCGGCCCGTCGGGAATGTCATCTCCGGCCAGCAGCGCGTTGATGGCCGCGACAAGTTCGGCGCAGGTCACGGCGCGAAAGCTGCGGGCGTGCAGCCGCACCTGTTCGGTCATCGAGATGATGCGCAGCCGGGGCAACCTGCGCCGCTGACCGATGGCGTCCAGCGCCTCAAGCAGTTCCATTGCGCGGTGTTCCTGCCCGTCGGCCGCCGCCGCCCGCGCAAGGGTGCGATAGCCAAGCTGCACCGCCTCGGGCAGGCCGTCCTGTTCCAGCGCGTCAAGGCGGTTGGCAAGGGTGACGCATGCCTCGTCCGGGCGGTCCTGTTCCCATTGCGCCGCCGCCAGCAACGCCGCCAGTGTCGCGGAAAACGGATGCCGCCGCCCAAGTTCGACATCCGACTGGACCGAGGCGGGCCGCAGGATCATCTCGGCCAGGCGCACCTGTCCCTCCCAGAAATAACTGAGCCCGATGATCCAGTCGCTCCACCGTTGCATATAGGCGGGGGGGCGAAAACCGGGCGGCGCGGTGGTCTGTTGATGCAGCCGCGCGCGTGCCGGTTCGCCCAGAAGAAATTCGCGATAGGCCGAGCGGTTGGCATAGACCTGCAACAGCAGCGGATCGTTCAGCGGCGGATTGGCCCCCCAGCCGTCGTAAAGCGCGACAAAGCGGTCCGGCTGATCGGCCAGAACGGCGGCGGCCCCCTCGATCAGCGCGCATTCCAGCTTCATCTGCGGATCGCCCGGTACGATGCGCGCGATCATGCGCCCGGCTTCTTCGTGCCTTTCGCCCAAGGCAAGGCACCACGCCCCCGCGATCAGCAGTTGCGGCCGCGCGTCGATTTGCTCTTGCGGGATCAGATGCAGCCACGGCTCGGCCTCGGTCAGGCGGCCCTGACGCATGACCGTGTCATAAAGGCTGTGTTCGGCCAGATCGCTGGCCCGGTCGGTATCGCCCGCCGCCAGCGCATGACGCGCCGCATGCAGGGGCATCCGGTGGTCCAGCAGCCAATCCGCCGCGCGGCGGTGAAGTTGCTGCCGTTCCTTGCCGGGCAGAGCGTCGAAACGGCGCCGCAATTCGTCATGGACCAGCGAATGCAGGCGCAGCCAGTCACCTTCTTCTTGCGGGGCAAGCAGCGGCGTGATCGTGGCCAGACGCCGCACATCGGCGGCGGTGCCGGGATCTCGGGTCATCGCTGCCGCCAGATCGGGGGTGATTGCCTCGGGTGCGGAAAGCCGTGTCAGCAACGCCTTGTCCGCCGCATCCAGATCGCCCAGCAGCCCCGCGACCAGTTGGCCGCGCCCCTTGCCGCGTTGCGCAAGTACCGCCGTCGCCGCCGCGCGCGGATCGCGGCTGCGCTGCATCAGCGACACGACAAGCTGCACCCCCAGCGGCCAGCCTTCGGTGACATCATGCAGATGGGCCGCAATCTCGTGATCCAGCGCATCGCCGGTACGGGCGCGCAGCAGGGCGACGGTATCGTCGATGGCAAAGCGCAGATCGGCAGAGCGCAGCACCTCGCACTGACCATGCGCGACAAGATCGTCCAGCCTGATCTGCCCCTCGCCCCTGAGGCCGATATAGGCGCGCAGGTTGGGCGGCAGGTTGTGCAGCAGATATTCCAGCGCCAGGGCCGAGCGCGGCGACAGCGTGTCGGCCTCGTCGATAATCACCACGGTGTCCCGCCCGGTCCGGGCGCATTCGGCCAGCCAGCCGGTCAAGGCACCCAGATCGTTGACGGGCGAGGCGTCCAGCATCTCCAGCAGCGTATGGCCAAAGGCCGGCTGGCAGGCCGCCTCGCGGAAACTCAGCGTCAGGCTCTGGATCAGTGCGGCGGGTGTGTCGTCGGCGCGTGCGGACAACCACAGCACAATCCGCCCCTGTTTCAGGCTTTCGCGCCGCCATTGCGCCAGAATGGTCGTCTTGCCATAGCCCGGCGCGGCCTGAAGCAATATCGCGGGCGCGTCGCGCAGCCGCCCATCGGCCACGCTGAGCTGAGGCCGTTCCAGCAGATTGAACTGTTCACGCGGTGGCGTGGTCGCAAGAACCATCCCCGCCGGCATGACCGTACGGTCCCCCGGAGCCTGTCGCCCGTTACCAGTCAAAAGCACACCTCCCCGGCGATTCGCCCATGCCGCGGTGACAGACTATGTCAATCGGGTCACAGAATGGAACGCCCGCAGGCCGTTTTGCAGCCTGTTATTGCGGCATTTACGAAACGTCCTGTTCAGGTTCGGCGCGCTTCCGGCCCCGTCCATGGGGCTCGGTCCAGTCGATCACCGGGTTGATCGGGATGATCCTCTGCGGATTGATCCGGTCGTGGCTGAAGTGGTAATGCCGTACGATATGGTCGAAACTCACCGTCCCGGCCACGCCCGGCATCTGATACAGTTCGCGCGTCCAGCCCCAGAGGTTTGGATATTCGCGCAGCCATTTCCGATTGCATTTGAAATGCGTATGATAAACCGGATCAAAGCGGATCGCAGTGGTGAACAGACGCCAGTCGGCCTCGGTCAGCCGGTCGCCCGCCAGATAACGGTTGCGCGACAGGATGTCCTCCAGCCAGTCGAGACTGTCGAATAACGGAGCGACGGCCTCGTCATAGGCCTCTTGCGAGGTGGCAAAGCCAGCTTTGTAGACGCCGTTATTCACCGTGTCATAGATGCGCGCGTTCAGGGCCTCGATCTGCGGGCGCAGATCGGCGGGATAATAATCGTCGCGATTGCCGGTCAGCCCGTCGAAGGCCGAATTGAACATGCGAATGATCTCGGCGCTTTCATTGCTGACGATGGTATTCTGCGCCTTGTCCCACAGTACCGGCACCGTGACCCGGCCCGAGGCCGCAGGATCTGCGCGCAGATAGATGTCGCGCATGAAGCGGCTGCCGAACAGTGTGTCGCCGGTCGCATCAGGATAATCCGTCGCAAAGGTCCAGCCATCGGACAGCATGTCGGGATGCACGACCGAGACCCCGATATGCGGCACCAGCCCCTTGAGCGCGCGAAAGATCAGCGTGCGATGCGCCCAGGGGCAGGCCAGACAGACATAAAGGTGATAGCGCCCGCCTTCGGCAGCAAAACCGCCCGTTCCCGACGGCCCCGGCGCACCCTCGGGCGTGACCCAGTTGCGCCACGCGGTCGTCACGCGCTGAAACCGCCCGCCCGTGCTTGCCGTATCATACCAGGCGTCCGTCCAGACGCCGTCAACCAGTTGTCCCATGGCTGTTCCTTTCCTGTCGTGTGTGGCCAGAGGCCCCGGGCGGGCCGGTCAGCGAATCCTGACCGAGCTGTTATAGCTGACGGAAGCCGACTTGATCATCAAATTGGCGCGGCATCAGCGTGATATCAAAAGGTTATAGCAAAACAACATGATAATTTCGAACGCATTTGGCTAAATGATGATCGTCCAGGACCATAATGCAAGTTGTCAGGGCGATTCAGGTTTTTCCCAACAGCCATAATGGGGGACTGAAGGAACCTGCTGAAGCAAGAGGGGCGCTGCCGTTGGCGGGAATGGCACCCTGACGGGAAAGTCTGGTTGCACAGACCAACCTTTGTCAGGAAAGCAGCTTATGGCTGATGCCGCGAATGCGGTAACTATGCCGCGCCCCAACCCGGCTTAGCTTGCCTCGTCCGCAAGCACCTTTTGCACGCCGGGATCGGCGGCAAGGCGGTCGTGCAGGGCCTGTATATGGGAATAGGCGGCAATGCCATCCGGCAGCATTTTGGCCCCCCAACGCAGCATCGGGAAGGCATAGGCATCGATGACCGAGCGTGCGCCGCGTCCCGGACCCAGAACCCAGTCGCGCCCGTCAAGATGCGCGTCAAGGATGGACATCTGTTTTTGCACCAGCTTGTGCCCGGCCGCGACCACGGCCTGCCGCGCCTCGGGCGCGCGGTCGGTGGTGTAACGCTGCGGCGTGAATACGGGCCAGAAGGACGCGTGCATGTCCGATGTGAAGAAGGCTGACCAGCGATGCGCCTCGGCCTTGTCGCGCAGGGAATCGCCGCCGGAAAGCCCGGCCTCGGGGTGTTTCTGCGCCAGATAATCCAGGATGGCCCCGGCCTGTGTCAGCAGCCAGCCGTCATCCTCGCGCAGCGTCGGTACCGCACCTGCCGGGTTCACAGCCAGCAGCTCTTTCGAGCCGAACTGTACCCTTACCGCCTCATAGGGCGCACCGATCCATTCCAAAACGATATGGGGCGCAAGCGAACATGCCCCGACAGCATAATAAAGCGTGGTCATTTCATCCTCCGGGCCGCTGCAATGGCGCGGCACAGATGCCGGCCACGTTGCCGGGGAGAAGGCTAAATCATGTCCGCGACGGCGTCCATTCCCCCCGATAGCGGGCTACTTTGCGGCGGGGCGAAAGGCGGCGATCCGGGTCGGGTCGGTCTCGATCCGGGCCGCGCCCAGAAGGTCGAGACAATAGGGGACCGCCGCGAAAACGGCGTTCAGGCAGGTGGCGATGGCCGAGGGCTTGCCGGGGATCGTGATGATCAGCGTCGCGCCGCGGCTGACCGCCGTTTGTCGCGACAGGATGGCGGTCGGTACCTCGCGCAAGGATGCGCGGCGCATTTCCTCGCCGAAACCGGGATATTCGCGTTCGGCCACATCGGCCACCGCCTCGGGCGTCTGGTCGCGCGGGGCGGGGCCGGTGCCGCCAGTCACAAGGATCAGGTCGGTGCTGTCGGCCAGTTCGCGCAGCTTGGCGGCCACCACCGCGCGACCGTCAGGGACGATATGGCGGACGATCTCGACCGGCGAGGTGATCACGTCGCGCAGCCAGCCTTCCGCGCCGGGGCCGCCCTTGTCCTCGTATTCGCCACTGGCGGCGCGGTCGCTGACGGTCAGGATGGCGATGCGGGCGGGGCGGGTCATGGGCGGGCCTTTCTGTTGCCGGGGGCCAATGTGGTCGAGCGGCGGCGGAAAGAAAAGGCCGCGCGGCCACGCCGAACCGTCATTCGGCGTGGCGGTCCGGCGCGGCTTATTTCACCCGCGCGTTCCGGTTTGCCACCAGCTTCAGCCGCAGTGCGTTCAGCCTGATAAAGCCCGCCGCGTCTTTCTGGTCATAGGCTCCGGCGTCATCCTCGAAGGTGACATGCGCCTCGCTGTACAACGAATGATCCGACCAGCGGCCAACGCAGGTCACGCTGCCCTTGTACAGTTTCAGCCGCACGGTGCCGGTGACATGTTCCTGGCTTTTGTCGATCAGCGCCTGCAACATCTCGCGTTCGGGGCTGAACCAGAAGCCGTTATAGATCAGTTCCGCATAACGCGGCATCAGGCTGTCTTTCAGATGGCCCGCGCCGCTGTCCAGGGTGATCTGTTCGATGCCGCGATGCGCCTCAAGCAGGATGGTGCCGCCGGGGGTTTCATAGATGCCGCGTGACTTCATCCCGACAAAGCGGTTCTCGACGAAATCCAGCCGCCCGATGCCGTGCTTGCGGCCATATTCGTTCAGGTCGGTCAGGATCGTGGCGGGCGACAGGGCCTGACCGTTGATGGCCACCGCATCGCCGCGTTCAAAGGTCACTTCGATATATTCGGGCTGATCGGGCGCATCCTCGGGATGGACGGTGCGCTGATAGACGTAGTCGGGGGCCTCGACCGCCGGATCCTCCAGTGCCTTGCCCTCGCTGCTGGTGTGCAAAAGGTTGGCGTCCACACTGAACGGTGCCTCGCCGCGCTTGTCCCTGGCGATGGGGATCTGGTGCTGTTCGGCGAATTCCAGCAGCTTGGTGCGGCTGGACAGGGTCCATTCCCGCCACGGAGCGATTACCCTGATTGCCGGGTCCAGCGCATAGGCCGACAGTTCGAACCGCACCTGATCGTTGCCCTTGCCGGTGGCACCATGGGCAACCGCATCCGCGCCGTGCTGATGGGCCAGTTCCACCAGACGCTTGGAAATCAGCGGGCGCGCGATCGAGGTTCCCAGCAGGTACAGCCCCTCGTACAGCGCATTGGCGCGGAACATCGGAAAGACGAAATCGCGGACGAATTCCTCGCGCAGATCCTCGATATGGATATTGCCGGGGGCGATGCCCAGCAGCTCTGCCTTCTTGCGGGCGGGTTCCAGTTCCTCGCCCTGGCCCAGATCGGCAGTGAAGGTGATGACCTCGCAGCCATATTCGGTTTGCAGCCATTTCAGGATGATCGAGGTGTCCAGCCCCCCGGAATAGGCCAGAACGACTTTCTTCGGCGCGTCAGTCATGCAGATAACCCTTCATCGAATTTCCGCAGGGAATAGGGCCAATCGCCGCCTGTCACAAGGGCAAGTCCGCCGCCGGGCCGCAGCCCGGTCGAAAAAGGCCGCAGGATGTCTCCTGCGGCCTTGCGTCGGTCAGCCCTTGGCCTGCCGGTTTCCGGGACGGCGCGAGGGGCGGCGCGCCGGGCGCTTGTCGCCACCCCCGCCTGCTGCTGCCGCCGTCTTGACCGGCTTGCCACGTCCGCGCGGGCCACGGCCCGAAGGCGCGGGCGCGGCCGGAGCCTCGCCGCCAATGACCGGGATGTCGGCCTTCATTGCGCGTTCGATGGCGCGCAGGTCGGAAAACTCGGCCGGGGCGCAGAAGGCGACGGCGCGACCGTCGCGGCCCGCGCGTGCGGTGCGGCCGATGCGGTGAACATAGTTTTCCGGCACATTCGGCAGGTCGTAGTTATAGACATGCGCGACCTCGGGAATATCAAGGCCCCGCGCCGCCACATCGGTCGCCACCAGCACCTGCGTCTCGCCCTTGCGGAAGGCCTGAAGCGCGCGTTCCCGCTGACCCTGGCTTTTGTTGCCATGGATGGCGGCAACGGCGAAGCCCCATTTCTCCAGCAGATTGGCCAGCTTTTCGCTGCCGTATTTGGTGCGGCCAAAGACCATGGCCAGCTCGCCCGGATGTTTGGACAGATATTCGGCCAGCAGGGTCGCCTTGTCGCCCTGACTGACGAAATGCACGCCCTGATCGATCCTTTTCGCCGCCTGCCCCGGAGGGTTCACGGCGACCTTGACCGGATCGGTCAGATAGGTCTCGGCCAGTTCCGACATCAGCTTGGGCATGGTCGCCGAAAACAGCAGCGTCTGCCGTTCGGGCGGCAGCATCTTCGCGATGCGGCGCAGCGCATGGATAAAGCCGATATCCAGCATCTGATCGGCCTCGTCCAGCACCAGATAGGTGGTCGCCGACAGATCGACGGCACGGCGTTCGATCAGGTCGATCAGCCGGCCCGGCGTCGCGATCAGCACATCGACACCGCGCGCCATCCTTTCGGTCTGGACATTGATCGAGGCACCGCCGACCACCCGGAAGCTGCGGATGGGCGTACCTTCGGCATAGGAGTCGATATTCTGCGCGATCTGGGTGGCCAGTTCGCGGGTCGGCGCAAGGATCAGCGCGCGGCAGGTCTTGGGATCGGGCTTGCTGCCGAACTTGATCAGCCGGGTCAGCATCGGCAGGCCGAACGCCGCCGTCTTGCCGGTGCCGGTCTGCGCCAGCCCCAGCACATCGCGCCCCTCGACCACTGCGGGGATCGCCTGCGCCTGGATCGGGGTCGGGCGGCTCAGGCCCATCGCGGCGATATTGGCGTTGATCCGGGGGTCGATGCCCATATCGGCAAAGGGGCCGGTCGGCAGCGGATCGCGCGCGGGCGCGCGGCGGCCCGGATTGGGGGCGGCATGATGCGGCCCGCGCGGCCGGGATTTGTCGCGACCGAAGCGGCGGCGAGAGTTCTTCTGTTCCATAAACAACTTTCGGTCCCCGCGCCCCCCGTATCGGGCGCAAGGCAGGGGCCGCGCGTCACGGCGCGGCGATCAGCAGGGGTGCGGGCCAGATACGAGTTTGCCCGCAAGCCTCCCCGCGTGAATGGGAAACTGGATAGCGTCGCGCCACAGGCGATTTTTCGCGGCTGCTCACGCGGCAGCAGGCGGCGACGTGGTGCAGATGGGGCATCCTTGCGCGAAAGTCAAGCGCGATCAGTCGTGTCCAGCCAGATCGTCACGGGGCCGTCATTCAGCAGCCTGACTTTCATATCCGCGCCGTACACCCCGGTTTCAACCGGAATACCCTGCCCGGCAAGACAGGCGGCGAAATCCTCGTACAGCCGCCGCCCGTCTTCGGGCGCGGCGGCGGTGGAAAAGCCGGGGCGGTTGCCGCTGCGCGTATCGGCGGCCAGCGTGAACTGGCTGACCACCAGCGCGCCGCCCTGAACATCGGTCAGCGACCGGTTCATCCGCCCCTGATCGTCGCGAAAGATGCGCAGCCGGGCCACGCGCCCCGCCAGCCTGGCGGCGACGGCCTCGTCATCGCCCTGCATGGCGCAGACCAGCACCAGCAGCCCCGGCCCGGTCTGGCCGACGATGCGGCCATCCACCTCGACCGACGCCTCGGCGACGCGCTGGACCAGCGCCCTCATGCGCGGCGGTTCCAGGCGGCGAACAGCAACATCCCCGCCAGCATTGCCGCAAAGAAAATCAGGAAAGGTGCCCCGCCGATGCCCAGAGAGGCCATGGCGGGGCCGGGACACAGGCCCGTCACCCCCCATCCAAGGCCGAACAGGGCCGAACCCGCGATCAGCCGGGCATCGATGCGGGCCGGGGGAGCAGGCGGAAAGGGCAACCCCGTGGCCGAGGCGCTGCGGCGGCGCACCACGCGCCATGCGATCAGCATCGGGATCATCGCGCCGGTCAGCACGAAACCCAGTGTCGGATCCCAGTTGCCGAACACATCCAGCCAGCCCTGCACCTTCGCGGGGTCGGTCATGCCGGACACCAGCAGCCCCGCTCCGAACAACGCGCCGGTCAGCGCGGCGATCACGATCCGCATCATGCCTGCCCCCCCAGGGCCCGGACCAGCAGGACGGCCACGCCACCCGCCAGCAGATAAACAACCGTGGCAACAATGCTGCGCCGGGACAGGCGCGGAATGCCGCAGACACCATGCCCCGAGGTGCAGCCATTGCCAAGCCTTGTGCCGAAGCCGACCAGCAGCCCCCCCAGAATCAGCGTTCCCGTGCCGGCGGCCGGGGCGTGGGCCAGCCCCAGCCCCAGCCGCACCAGCAGCGCGGGCATCAGCGCCAGCCCAAGGACCAGCGCCAGCCTTTCGCCCGCATTCGCCCGACCGGTGCCATCGACCAGCCCGCCCAGAATGCCGCTGGCCCCCATGATCCGGCCATTGCCCAGAAGGTACAGCGCCGCCGCGCATCCGATCATCACGCCGCCGGTCAGGCCAGCGATCCAGTCCGGGTTCATATCTCGCCTCTTGAATGTTATGACGGCAGATATATTCCCGAATTTATATATGTCAATTCCCGAGGACGATTCCCAGTACCACCGTCATCAGCCCCAGTGCCGATACCCCAAGTGCGGCCATGTTCACCATCAGCACCCGGCGCATGGTGGCCCGCAACGCCTCGTCCGTCTGGCTGGCCCGGCGGGCGCGCGCCACTGCGACGATGCACCAGACCAGCGTGGCCAGCCCCGCCAGTGTCAGCGCAGCGCCCCCCCAGATCAGCATGTCGAAAATACCCATCCCAAGCCTTTCCTTGCCGCAGCAAGCCCCTAGCGCCGATTGCACCCCGCGACAAGAGCGCCTAAAGCCTTGGGCCGACCGCAAGCGACGAGGTAGATATGAACGACGGACCGGACGCTTCCTATAACGTGACATCCGACGAACTGCGCCAGTTCATCGAACGGATCGAGCGGCTTGAGGAAGAAAAGAAAGACATCGCCGACCAGATCAAAGAGGTTTTCGCCGAAAGCAAGGGCCGCGGCTTCGACGCCAAAGCCATGCGCGCCATCCTGAAAATCCGCAAACGCGAGCCGAATGACCTGGCCGAGGAAGAGGCCATCGTCGAGATGTACAAGCAGGCCCTTGGCATGTCCTGACCGCGCCGCGCCGGGGCCGCGAACCTGCCCCGGCACGTTCCCCCCGTGTTGTCTGACACAAAGAGTCGCAGGACGTGCGAAGAGGTGGGGCCACATTGGTGCTCATGTTGCCGCAGGAAAAACGGCAAACTGTCGGATCACATCTGAACCGCCATAGCCAGACAACATGATCAGATAAAAGTCGTCTGGCTTTATCATTCGGCGTTTGCGGCGTGCGGCCGGTATTCGCGGTGATCGACTTTATTGCCTGACGACTTTCTTTTGATTATGTTGTCAGGCTATAACCATTTGATTTTACGCTGATGCTGCGCCAATTTGATGATCAAATTGGCTTCCGTCAGCTATACTGTCTGCCATCACGATGCAGGAAACGTCTTCGCAAGCGGCCTGGATCGCGTCAGATCAATCTTTGACAGCGAGCAGGCCAGAGAGGCCAAGACATGGGGCCGTTGGTGTCACCTCCGGCGGCAGGGCGCCGGAATTTCCGCGGCCCGGCCTTCGTGGGTCAGTGCAGCGTCAGCCCAAGTGCCGTGCCTGCCGCCAGCGACAGCAGCACGACCAGCCATTTGCGCCGCCTGCTGCCCTCGCCGCGCAGGGCGGGGCGCGCTTCGGGGTGGGCGCGGTCCCACAGCGCCTGTTCCACGACCTGCGGCAGCAGCGGGCCATAGCGCCCGACCGTCTGCACGATCCGCGCCACGTCACTGGCCATCGCCTTCGGTCCCAGACTGGACCGGATGTAATCCGACACCACCGGCTTGGCCGCGTCCCAGATGTTCAGCCTTGGGTCCAGCGAGCGTGCGACGCCCTCGACCACGACCATGGTGCGTTGCAGCAGAATCAACTGGGTCTGGGTGCGCATGCCAAAGCGTTCCGTCACCTCGAACAGATAGCCCAGCAGATTGGCCATCGAGATGCGGCTGGCATCCGCGCCGAAGATCGGCTCGCCCACGGCGCGCAGGGCGCGGGCGAATTGCGCCTCGTCGCGGTCGCGGGGGACATAGCCCGCCTCGAAATGCACCCGCGCCACCCGGCGGTAATCGCGCTTGATGAACCCCATCAGGATTTCAGCATAAACCCGGCGGGTATATTCGTCGATCTCGCCCATGATCCCGAAATCATAGGCGATCACATCGCCATTCGCCGCGACCTTCAGGTTGCCGTGATGCATGTCGGCGTGGAAAAAGCCGTCGCGCAGGGCATGTTGCAGGAAAAGCTGGATCACCCGTGTGGCGATATGGTTCACGTCATGGCCCGCCGCGACCAGCGCGTCGCGATCCCCAAGGGGAATGCCCTCGGCCCAGTCCGCCGTCAGCACGCGGCGTCCCGACAGGCCCCAATGCGGTCGCGGCACCTGAAATTCCGCGTCCTCGCTGGTGTTTTCCGCAAATTCCGAGGCCGAGGCCGCCTCAAGCCGCAGATCCAGTTCCCCCATGACCACGCTTTCGAAATGGCTGACCACATCGCGCGGGCGCAGGCGGCGGATGCCGGGGGACAGAAGCTCGATGAAGCCCGCCGCAAAGTGAAAGGCGTCGATATCGCGGCGGAAGGCGGCACCGATATCGGGGCGCAGCACCTTGACGGCGACCTCGCGTCCGCTGTCGCGGATGCGGGCACGATGGACCTGCGCGATCGAGGCCGCCGCGACCGGTTCCGAAAATTCGGAAAACAGCTCATCGACGGGCTGGCGCAGCTCGGTCGAGACGGTTTCCTTGGCGATTTCGGTCGAAAAGGCGGGCAGGCGGTCCTGCAACATGCGCAATTGTTCGGCCAGTTCGGTGCCGACGACGTCGCCGCGCGTGGACAGGATCTGGCCGAACTTGATATAGGCCGGCCCCAGCGCGGTAATGGCGCGCGTCACCGGCGGCAGGTTCGGATCACCCCGGTATCCCATCCAGCGGAACGGCCAGCCCATGATCCGCGCCGCGATCCGAAGGCCCGCAGGCGCATCGAGGGCATCCAGCGCCACCCCCATCGCGCCGGTACGCTCGAACGTGGCACCTGTCCGGATCAGGCGCAGGATGTTGTGGGGGCCACGCATGTTACAGCTTCCAGCCCGAATGCAGGGCGGCGATGCCCATGGACAGGTTGCGCCATTGCACGCGGCCAAAGCCCGCCTCGCGGATCATCGCGGCAAAGCTGTCCTGATCGGGGAATTTGCGGATCGATTCGACCAGATACTGATAGCTGTCGCGATCCCCGGTCACGGCCTGCCCCATCGCCGGGATCACGTTAAAGCTGTAGCGGTCATAGGCCCATTGCATCGCGGGAACCGGCAACCGGCTGAATTCCAGCACCATCAGCCGCCCGCCGTGGCGCAGCACGCGAAACGCCTCGGACAGGGCGTCGGGGATGCGGGTCACGTTGCGGATGCCGAAGCTGATCGTATAGCGGTCAAAGCTGTCATCGGCAAATGGCAGGGCCATCGCATCGCCCGTCACCCAGGCCAGCCGGTCGGCCCTTGCCGCCGCCCCGGCGCGCTTGCGCCCCTCGACCAGCATCGATTCGGTCATGTCGCAGACCGTCACCTGCGCCTCGGGTGCCCGGTCCAGAAAGCGAAAGGCGATATCGCCCGTGCCGCCCGCCACATCCAGCAGATGCTGGCCATTTCGCGGGGCCAGCCAGTCCATCATGGCGTTCTTCCAGATCCGGTGGATGCCCGCGCTCATGACGTCGTTCATCAGGTCATAGCGCGAGGCCACGCGCGAAAAGACCCCGTGAACCATGCCCGCCTTGGCGTCCTCGTCCACGGTCTGAAAACCGAAATGGGTCTGTTTCTTGTCACTCATCGCTTGCCGTCCGCTGTCCCGCACGCCAGAAAAGTCAGGCGCGTTTTGCGCACAATGCAGCGAAAGGACCGGGATTGCCAGAACTGCCAGAGGTCGAAACCGTCAGACGTGGCCTTCAGCCGCATCTGGAAGGCCAGCGCATCGCCCGCGCCGAGGCGCGCAGGCCCGATCTGCGCTGGCCCTTGCCACCCGATCTGGTGCAGATGCTGACCGGCGCGACCGTGACCGCGCTGCGGCGGCGGTCGAAATACCTGCTGGCCGATCTGGACCGCGACGCGACGCTGCTGCTGCATCTGGGCATGTCGGGCCGGATGCTGGTCGAGGGGGCAGGGCTGGCCGGGTTTCACCGCGACCCGTCGATTCTGCCGCGCCACGACCATGTGGTCATCGTGACCGAAGCGGGCACGACCATCACCTTTAACGATGCCCGCCGCTTTGGCATGGTCGATCTGATCCGCGCGGGCGCGGATCACCCGCTGCTGGCTCATCTGGGGCCAGAACCTTTCGACGCGGGGTTCACCCCCGGCTATCTGGCGGCGGCCTTTGCAGGGCGCAAGCTGCCGGTCAAGCAGGCGCTGCTGGATCAGAAGATCGTGGCGGGGCTGGGGAATATCTATGTCAGCGAGGCGCTGTTCCGCACGGGCATCGACCCGCGCCGGGCGGCAGGCCGCATCGGGGTCGCGCGCCTTGCCGCGCTGGCGGGCCATATCCGCGATGTCCTGACCGAGGCGATCGCGGCGGGCGGTTCGTCGCTGCGCGATCACCGGCAGGCAACGGGCGAGCTGGGCTATTTCCAGCACAGTTTTCGCGTCTATGACCGCGAGGGCGCGCCTTGCCCCGCCCCCGGCTGTACCGGGACAATTCGCCGCATCGTGCAATCCGGCCGCTCCAGCTTTTTCTGCCCGGCCTGTCAGCGGTGACGGTCCGGCAACATTCTTCCGTCCGGACCGGATTCGCCGAAAGATTCGCGTTCTGGGGATTTGCATCGCTGCCGCAGCCGCGTTAGAGGGGTGCCGAACGTCATCTGGTCGGGAGAATGAACCATGGCTGTCAAAGTCGCCATCAACGGTTTCGGTCGCATCGGACGCAACGTGCTGCGCGCCATCATCGAATCGGGACGCACCGATATCGAGGTGGTCGCCATCAACGATCTGGGGCCGGTCGAAACCAACGCGCATCTGCTGCGCTATGACAGCGTGCACGGGCGCTTTCCCGCCGAGGTCAAGGTCAGCGGAGACAGCATCGATGTGGGCCGCGGTCCGATCAAGGTCACGGCGATCCGCAACCCGGCGGACCTGCCCTGGGGCGATGTCGATGTGATCATGGAATGCACCGGCATCTTCACCTCGAAGGAAAAATGCCAGCCGCATCTGCAAACCGGTGCCAAGCGGGTGCTGATCTCGGCCCCCGGCGAAAATGCTGACAAGACCATTGTGTTCGGCGTCAATGACAACACGCTGACCGCAGGCGACATCGTCGTGTCGAACGCAAGCTGCACGACGAACTGCCTGTCGCCCGTTGCCAAGGTGCTGAACGATTCCATCGGCATCAGCCGGGGCTTCATGACCACCATTCACAGCTATACCGGCGATCAGCCGACGCTGGACACGATGCACAAGGATCTGTACCGCGCCCGCGCCGCCGCGCTGTCGATGATTCCGACCTCGACCGGTGCCGCCAAGGCGGTGGGGCTGGTGCTGCCGGAACTCAAGGGCAAGCTGGACGGCGTTGCGATCCGCGTGCCGACGCCGAATGTTTCGGTCGTCGATCTGGTCTTTGAGGCCGGGCGCGACACCTCGGTCGAGGAAATCAACGCCGCCATCAAGGCCGCTGCCGATGGCCCGCTGAAAGGCGTTCTGGGCTATACCGAGGAAAAGCTGGTCTCGTCGGATTTCAACCACGATTCGCACAGCTCGGTTTTCCACATGGATCAGACCAAGGTGATGGAGGGCAAGCTGTGCCGTATCCTGACCTGGTATGACAATGAATGGGGCTTTTCGAACCGGATGGCCGATACGGCCGTCGCGATGGGCAAGCTGATCTGATCAGCCCGGCGTGAACAGAAAAAGGCGGCGGGTCGCGACTCGCCGCCTTTTTTCTGTTGCGCGGTTCTCTGCCGCGCCGGGGCTTAGTGTCGGCCCGCGAGACGGCGCGAATTGGCGCGGGTGCGCTTGCCGATGGGACGCAGACCTGCCGAGACCACGCGGTCGGCGGGCGCGCCCCGGCTGGCTGCGCGGGCCATGGCGAACAGCGACTCGGACACGGCGGCCTGTTTTTCGGCGACCATGCGGAACGGCTCGCCGGGGGATTGCGCCACGACGCCCAGCATGCCCGCCAGGCGCAGGCTGATAACCATCTGGGATTCAATCGCAATTCGCGCCATTTGTGCCCAAATCCGAATCGGGGATCCCAGCACGGACAGGGGGAGGTTCTTTTTCTTCACAATGTTTTCCTTATGCGCTCGGTCTCGCCCCCCGCGACAGAATGTTACATTTGACTGCATTAATACAAGGGCGCAGCCGAATGATCCTGCGGGATTTTCGGGATAGGCTTGGCAAGCCGCGCCCGCCGTGTATAGAGGCGAACCATGACCGACAGCATCCTGATCCGACGCCCTGACGACTGGCATCTGCATCTGCGCGACGGCGCGATGCTGATGGCGGTTGCGCCTTGCTCTGCTGGCTTTGGCCGCGCCATCATCATGCCCAATCTGGTGCCGCCCGTGGTGACGGGCGCGCAGGCCGCAGCCTATCGTGATCGCATCCTTGCGGCACTGCCCGAGGGTGCGGCATTTCAGCCACAGATGACGCTGTATCTGACCGATGCGACCGATTCCGCCGATGTGATCGCCGCGCATCGCGACGGAATCATCCGCGCGGTCAAGCTGTATCCGGCGGGGGCAACGACCAATTCCGCCAGCGGCGTGACCGATTTCGACCGCGTCCGTCCGGTGTTCGAGGCGATGGCAGAGGCGGGTATCCCGCTTTGTGTGCATGGCGAAGTCACCGACCCGGCGGTTGACATCTTTGACCGCGAGGCCGTGTTCATCGACCGCGTTCTGGACCCGATCCGACGCGCAACGCCCCGTCTGAGGGTAGTCATGGAACATATCACCACGTCCGAGGGTGTGGCCTATGCCCGGTCCGGCGGCGATGATCTGGGCGCGACGATTACCACGCATCATCTGGTGATCAACCGCAACGCCATTCTGGCAGGTGGCATTCGTCCGCATTATTACTGCCTGCCCGTCGCCAAGCGGGAAAGCCACCGCCTTGCCCTGCGCGCGGCCGCGACCAGCGGCGAGGGGCGGTTCTTTCTGGGCACTGACAGCGCGCCGCATCCCGACAGCGCCAAGCTGCAACCCTGCGGTTGCGCGGGCTGCTTTACGGCGCCGAACACCATGTCGATCCTTGCCCATGTATTCGACGAAGAGGGCGCGTTGCCCCGGCTGGAGGCTTTTACCAGTCTGAACGGCGCGGCTTTCTATGGCCTGCCCCCGAACGAGGACCGTATCCGCCTGACCCGCCGCGATACGCCCGCCGAATATCCGGCGCAGATCGGGGCGGGGGACGAGGTCGTGACCGTCTTTGACCCCGGCTTTCCGCTGTACTGGCATCAGGAGAACGCATGACCCTGCCTTACCCCGCGCGCGAGGAAATCGCCCGGCTGACCGCCCGCATGCTGCTGGATATCAAGGCGGTGGATTTCAACGCCGAAACGCCCTTTACCTATGCCTCGGGGCTGAAGGGGCCGACCTATGTCGATTGCCGCCGGATCATCAGCTTTCCGCGCGTGCGCCAGACGCTGATGGATTTTCTGGCCGCGACAGTCATGCGCGATGCCGGGTTCGAGGCGTTCGACAATATCGCAGGCGGCGAGACGGCGGGCATCCCCTTTGCCGCGTTGATGGCGGAACGGCTGGCCCTGCCGATGACCTATGTGCGCAAAAAGCCCAAGGGCTATGGCCGCAACGCCCGGATCGAGGGCGTGATGACCGAGGGGCAGCGCGTGCTGCTGGTCGAGGATCTGACCACCGATGGCGGCAGCAAGCTGTCCTTTGTCGATGCCATCCGCGAGACGGGGGCAAGCTGCGCGCATACGGCGGTGGTTTTCTATTACGGCATCTTCCCGGAAACCACGCAGCGCCTTGCCGATCATGGCGTAGCCCTGCATTTTCTATGCACCTGGTGGGATGTTCTGGCCGAGGCGCGGGCGCGGCAGGATTTCGACGACCGGACGCTGGCCGAGGTCGAAACCTTCCTGACCGACCCGCGCGCCTGGCAGGCAGCGAACGGTTAGGTGCTGTGGCGGCGGCGTGTCAGCCGCCATCCGTCGCGCATGTTCAGGCCCAGCAGCGTCAGGTTGATGGCTCCGGCGATCAGTTCGATCGCCTGCACGGCGTAGAACCCCGTATCGAATGCTTCGGCCTGCGCCTTGGCCGACAGGTACAGCGCCGAGGGGATCAGGACCATGATGCCATTCGCGGCGATAAAGGGCATGCGTTTGCGTTTTACCGCGACCAGCGTGCCCCGCATCCGCTTGCCAAGCTGGAAGCCGGTTCCGCCCGCCGCCATCAGGGCCGGGATCAGGATCAGGAAACCCCACGGGATCAGCGTTTTGACGGCGGTGATGCTGGCTGGCCCGGCGAACAGTTCGGACAGCGCCGTAGACAGCCAGAAAACCGCGATCATCAACAGGGCGACAGCGCCCGCAAGGGGATGGATCACCTTGATCATGGATCGGCTCCTTCTCATGGGGATATTAATATAGCATGCTATGTAATATTGCATAGCATGCTATGCAACTGCTAGGAACCGGCATGACGTTCAAAAAGGATCAATCCGCCGGGTATCTGGCCAACCACATGGCGCGGCTGTTCGCCAGGGCCCTGACCGCTCGGATCGGGCCGCTGGGGCTGACCACCGGCACCTTTCCCGCGTTGCTTGAACTGTGGGAAACCGACGGGCTGACGCAGAAGGAACTGGTCGAACGGCTGGACATCGAACAGGCGACCATGGCCAATACCCTGACCCGGATGGAGCGCGACGGGCTGATCCGGCGCAAAAAGGACGATACGGACGGGCGGGTTCAGCGCATCTGGCTGACCGATCAAGCGCGCGACCTGCACGATCAGGCGACCCGCGCCGCGTCCGATGTGAATGCCGCGATCCTGTCGCCGCTGTCCATGGTCGAGCAGCAGCAGTTCATCACCCTTGTTCAACGGGTGATTTCCGGCGCATAGCGTCCGGCCCCGCAGAAATACGGAACGGTTCGCATCACCCCATATCCGGCGGATCGGCCCGCAGTTATCCACAACATGTCCACAGAATCGCCCCCCGCTTTCTGGCTGTGCACAGTTCCCCGTTGCGCGCGTTTCGGCTATGACAGTGGGATAATCAAAAGAGGCTGGGGCAGATGAGCAGCGTACACGCGATCATTCCGGGGCAGGGCGCTCAGGACGAAAAGCAGTCGGTTCCCTATTCGCTAGAGGCCGAACAACAGCTTCTGGGCGCGCTTTTGACGAATAACGACGTGTTCGACCGTGTCAGCCAGGTGATCAGGCCCGAACATTTCTATCACCCCGTTCACGCCCGCATCTTCGAGATATGTTCCGAACGGATTCGCCGCAACGCGCTGGCCAGCCCTGTCACCATCAAGGCATTTCTGGACGGTGACGAGGGGCTGAAGGAACTGGGTGGCGCGCCTTATCTGGCGCGGCTGGCAGGGGCAGCGATTTCGGCCTATGCGGCGCGGGATTATGCCCAGATGATCCGTGAATTTGCCCTGCGCCGCGAACTGATCCAGCTTGGGCAGGACATTTCGGCCCGCGCCTCGACCGTCGAGGTCGAGGACGATGCCGAAGAACAGATCAAATCCGCCGAACAGACCCTGTACAAGCTGGGTGAGCAGGGCGTCGCCGAGCGCGGTTTTCAAAGCTTTCTCAAGGCCGTGACCGGTGCGGTTCAGGCCGCCAACGCCGCCTATCAGCGCGATGGCAAGCTGTCGGGCATTTCCACCGGGCTGGTCGATCTTGACGGCAAGATGGGCGGGCTGAACAATTCCGACCTGATCATTCTGGCCGGGCGCCCCTCGATGGGGAAAACCTCGCTGGCGACGAATATCGCCTTCAATATCGCAAAGGCCCACAAGACCGGCGAACGCCCCGATGGCACCGAAGGCGCCGTCGAAGGCGGCGTCGTCGGGTTTTTCAGTCTTGAAATGTCGGCTGAACAGCTTGCCGCCCGGATCCTGTCCGAGGCGGCCGAGGTTCCCAGCGAACGTATCCGCAGCGGCAACATGGACGAGAGCGAATTTCGCCGCTTTGTCGAGGCGGCGCATGCGTTGCAGAACTGCCCGCTGTATATTGATGACACCCCCGCCCTGCCGATCAACCAGCTTGCTGCCCGCGCGCGCAAGCTGAAGCGAACGCACGGGCTGGATGTGCTGATGGTGGACTACCTTCAGCTTCTGAAGGCCGCATCCGCCAAGGACAGCCGCGTCAATGAGGTCAGCGAGATCACACAGGGCCTGAAGGCCATCGCCAAGGAACTGAACATCCCCGTCATCGCCCTGTCGCAATTGTCGCGTCAGGTCGAAAGCCGCGATGACAAGCGCCCGCAACTTTCGGATTTGCGCGAATCGGGGTCCATCGAACAGGATGCCGACATCGTCATGTTCGTCTTTCGCGAGGAATATTACAAAGAACGCGAAAAGCCCGCCGATCACGAGCTGGACAAAATGGCCGACTGGCAACAGAAGATGGAGGCCTGCCATGGCAAGGCCGAGGTCATTCTGGGCAAGCAGCGCCACGGCCCCATCGGAACGGTCGAACTGTCCTTCGAGGGTCAGTTCACCCGCTTTGGCAACCTTGCGAAGGATCGCCAAAGCCAATGGGACTAAGCCTGCCGGTCCCGGTCGTCACCATCGGCTTGCTGATCGCCTTTTTCGAATACACATTGCAGGTGCCCGCGAACCGCATCGGCTATGGCCATTTCTCGGCGGCACAGCTAAAGACCATTCAGGAAGTCATCAGCTTGTCGGTTTTCGCGCTGTTCTCGTGGGTCTATCTGGGAGAAAGCCTGACATGGCAGCACGGGGTGGGGTTTTCTCTGATTTGTCTGGGTGCGTGGTTCGTCTTTCATGACTGGGGCTAAAACACCGCCGCATATTCTGACGCTGGTTGCGCTGTCGGGCACCTCGGCCCTGTCGATGAGCATGTTCCTGCCCTCGCTGCCCGGCATGGCACGGGATTTCGGCGTCGATTACGCGGTGATGCAACTGTCGGTTTCGGCCTATATCGGGGTCAGCGCGGCGTTGCAGTTGCTGGCCGGGCCGATCAGCGACCGGTTCGGGCGGCGCCCGCTGGTGCTTGGCTCGATCATGATCTTTCTGCTGGCCTCGATCGGTACCGTGCTGGCGCAGGATGCGGGGACGTTTCTGGTGTTCCGCATGATCCAGTCGGTGATCACGGTGTGCATGCTGGTGCCGCGCGCGGTGGTGCGCGATCTTTATGACGGCAACCGCGCCGCAGCGATGCTGGGATATGTCACGATGGGCATGGCGGTCGTGCCGATGATTGCCCCGGTGATTGGCGGCACGCTGGACGAAACCCTTGGCTGGCGCGCGAATTTCGCCGTCATGGCAGGGCTGGCGGCCGTGGTCGGCATCCTGTCATGGCGCGACCTGGGCGAGACGATCCGCGCCGGAGGCGTGCCTATGCGCGTGCAGATTGCCACCTATCCGGTGCTGTTCCGCTCGGTCAGGTTCTGGGGTTACTGCATGTCCGCGACCACGACCTCGGGCTGTTTTTTTGCCTATCTGGGCGGAGCGCCCTTTGTCGGCGAACATGTCTTTGACCTGTCTCCGGCTGAAGTCGGTTATTTCTTCGCTGCGCCCTCGGTCGGCTATATGGCCGGAAATTTCATCTCGGCGCGCTTTTCCGCGCGTTTCGGCATGAACCGGATGATCCTTGTCGGGTCGCTGGTCTGCGTCGTGACGCTGGGCTTTGCGCTGGTCACGACACTGCTGGGGCAGGTGCATCAGGGGATCTTTTTCAGTGCCATTGCCGCGATGGGGCTGGGCAACGGGCTGACCATGCCCAACGCCAACGCCGGTATCATGAGCGTGCGCCCCCAGCTTGCCGGTACCGCCAGCGGTCTGGGCGGTGCCCTGACCATTGCCGGAGGGGCGCTGATGGCGGCGCTGGCAGGGGCGCTGCTGACACCGGAATCGGGCGCGACGCCGCTGCTGGCGATCATGACGGCTTCGGCCTTCGGGGCCTTGCTTGCGATCCTGTGGGTGCTGCGCCGCGAGGCTTATCTGGCCCGCAGCGGCTGACCATTTCTGGATCAATCATATCTTAAGCATTTTGCCGCAGGCTGTGGATATGTTGACCCGCAGCCTCTTGCCACGCACGCTTGCCTTGCTTGCCCTGACCATCGCGCTTGTGCTGACACTTGCGGCGATGGCTTTGCAAAAGGTACAGCAGGATTTGCAAAACGACAGGGAAGCCATGGCGACGCAGAAAATCTATGCCGGCACGTCGCTGCGCGAAACGCGTGCGCGGACGAATCTGACGCAGCGGGTCTTTGCCGAAAGGCTGGGCGTGTCGCTGCCCTATCTGTCGCAGATGGAAAACAACCATCGCCCCATTTCCGCCGGGGTATTGCTGCGGCTGGCGCAGGAATTTGGTGTCGATCTGACCACGCTGTCGGCGGGCGATGCCGAGCGTATGGTCATCGACATGCAAGAGGCGCTGGCCGATCCGCTGTTCGACGCCGCCCCGCCGCTGGCCGATCTGCGGCTGGCGGCGACCAATGCGCCGATTCTGGCCCGTGCCTTTCTGGATCTGTACCATGCCCACCGGCAGGGGCAGGAACGGCTGGCAGCTCTGGACGAGGCGATTGGCGCGGCGGGCCAGAACGCCATCTCGACTCCGTGGGAAGAAGTGCGCGACTTTTTCCACTATTGCGACAATTACATCGACGCGGTGGATCGCGCTGCGGAACGATTCGCCTGCCCCGATGGGACGCGTGGCGATCCGTGGCTTCTGGCGGTTGCTGCGCTGCAACGCCGGGACATCCGGGTCTCGGTGGTCGAAATGCCCGCACATTCCGTCTTTCGGCGCGAGGGCGGTCAGCTTCTGGTGAATGCCGCAGCCGGAACCCCGACACGCGTTTTCCAACTGTTGCACCTGGTGGCGCTTGAGACACGTGCGGATCTGCTGGATGCCACACTGGATCTGGCCCGATTCCGCAGCCCGACCGCCCGAGACATCGCCCGCATCGGGCTGGCCAATTATTTTGCGGGTGCCGCGCTGATGCCCTATCGCGCCTTTCAGGCCGCCGCGCTGGCTGAACGGCACGATCTGGAACGCCTGTCGCATCTGTTCGGCGCGTCGCTGGAACAGGTCGCGCACCGGCTGTCAACCATGCAGCGACCGACGGCCAAGGGTGTGCCGTTTTTCTTTGTTCGGGTCGATCAGGCCGGCACCATTACCAAGCGGCATTCGGCCACCCGGCTGCAATTTGCCCGATTCGGCGGGGCCTGCCCGCTGTGGAATGTGCATCAGGCCTTTGAACAGCCCGGCAGCTTTCTGCGTCAGCTTGCCGAAACCCCGGACGGGGTCCGCTATCTGCTGTTGTCCAAGGATGTGTCGAAACATGCGGGCGCGTTCAATGCCCCGGTGCGCCGCTTTGCCATTGGTTTGGGCTGCGAAATCACCCATGCCGATCAGATGGTCTATGCCGACGGACTGGACCTGACCAAGCCCCGCGTCTTTGAACCGATTGGTATTTCCTGCCGAATCTGTCCGCGCGTGGATTGCCATCAGCGATCCGTTCCGCCCATCGACCGGCCGCTGCGAATCCCGGCGGATCGGGATGGGCCCTTGCCGTATGAAATTGCGTGATGTTTTGCCGTTCCCGGCATTTGGTTCGGCGGAAAGTTGCCGTAAGGGGCGCGTATCCGCCCACCTGCGCAACCAGAGGCAGCCTTTCTGTTGCCAAGAAGGCACAGGGCAGTATTACGCATGGACGACCGAAACCATAAGCGCGGCTGCCTTAACGAACGCGCCGAACCGGGGGACATCTTTTGCCGAAGCGACTGCTGGACAGCCTTAACTCATCGCTGGAACGCTGGCTGCCCGAGCAGCGCCTGTTCCTGCGCTCGGACGAGGCGACCCGCTTTGTTCGTCTTCGTCCCCTGACCCAGCTTGTCGGCATTGGCGGCGCGACCCTGCTTTTTGGCTGGACGCTGATTGCAAGTTCGATCCTTGTGATCGACGCCATCAGTTCGGGCAGCACGCGAGAGCAGATGATCCGTGCCCAATCGTCCTTCGAGGATCGGCTGAACCATCTGTCGCAGGAACGCGATGCCCGCGCCGCCGAGGCGTTGGCCGCGCAGGATCGCTTTGCCGTGGCGCTGGAACAGGTTTCCATCATGCAGTCGCAACTGCTGGCGTCCGAGGACAAGCGCCGCGAATTGCAGACCGGTCTTGGCATCGTACAGTCCAGCCTGCGCGACGCGATGTCGGACCGTGACGCGGCGGCGGTTCAGGCCAATGCCGGGGCGGCAGGTGCAGCGGCTGGCAGTGACCGGTCGCAGGAATTTTCCGTTGCGCTGGACATTCTGTCGGGCGAATTGCGCGACACCGCCGAGGCCCGCAGCGCCGCCCTGAAAGATGCTGACGAGGCCCGGCAGACCGCCGAGCAACTCAAGGCCGAGCGTGACCTGATCATTGCCCGCAATGACGAGATTCTGGATCAGATCGAAGACGCGGTGACGGTTTCCGTCGCGCCGCTGAACAATGTCTTCCGCTCGGTCGGGATGAACCCGGATGACGTGCTGAAAACCATCCGCAGCGGCTATTCCGGTCAGGGTGGCCCGCTGACGCCCCTGTCCCATTCGACCAGTGGCGATGCCTCGCTGAGTCTGGGCGACGTGAAATCGAGGAAGATCATCGTCACACTGGACGAAATGAACACCTATCGCATCGCGATCGAGAAACTGCCGCTGGCGATGCCGGTCAAAAGCGCGTTCCGCTATACCTCGGGTTTTGGCCGCCGCTGGGGGCGGATGCATGCGGGCATCGACATGGCGGCTCCGGTCGGCACAAAGATTTATGCGCCGGGTGATGGTGTCGTAACCTTTGCCGGTCGTCAAAGCGGTTATGGCAACCTGATCAAGATCCAGCACGCATTGGGAACCGAAACCCGTTATGGCCATTTGTCACGAATTCGCGTGAAGGTTGGTCAAAGGGTGTCGCAAGGCGACGTGATCGGTGATATGGGAAATACCGGACGCTCGACCGGCTCGCATCTTCATTACGAGGTGCGCATGAATGGTCGGGCTGTGGATCCCATGCGTTTCATCAAGGCAGCAAACAATGTTTTCTAAGACCCGCGTGACTGAGAACCGCCCTCAGCAAACCCCCGCCACGCCGCCTCAGCCGGAAGGCAGCGCCCCCCCGGCGACCGAGCGTTCCGGCACCGGCGAAACACCGACGGCGGCAACCCCGGCGCGCGCGCGTACGGCTCCGTCGATCCTGTCGACGGACCTGACGGTCATAGGCAATGTCAAGACGCAGGGCGATATCCAGATCGAGGGCACGGTCGAGGGCGACATTCGCGCCCATCAGTTGACCATCGGAGAAAGCGCCACCATCAAGGGCGAGGTCGTTGCCGATGATGTCATCGTCAATGGCCGCGTCGTCGGTCGCCTGCGCGGCCTCAAGGTCCGTCTGACCGCGACCGCGCGGGTCGAGGGCGACATTATCCACAAGACGATCGCCATCGAATCGGGTGCGCATTTCGAAGGCTCGGTTCAGCGGCAAGAGGATCCGCTGGCCAATGGCGGTGTGAAAAAGGCGGCCCCCCCGGCATCCGAGTAAACCTGCCGGACGTTCATGTGACAAGGCCCGCAAGCGCGGGCCTTGTCGTTTCTTCGATGCCGCCGCCGTGTCACAGCCTGCCGAACCGACCCGACTGGAAATCGGTGATCGCCTGCCGAATTTCGGCGTCGCTGTTCATCACGAAGGGGCCGTAGGCCGCAACGGGTTCGTCGATCGGCTGACCCGCCAGGATCAGCAGCTTGGCTGTGCTTGTGGCCTCGATCACAACCGCGCCGCCATCCTGCGACAGATGCGCGGTCGAGGGGCCGGACAGCCGCGTTCCGCCATTCAGCACGACATCGCCCGACAGGGCAACGACGATGACGTTGTACCCTTCGGGCGGGGTCAGTGTGACCACCTTGCCCGCGTTCAGCCGCAAATCCCAGACATCCAGCGGGGTAAAGGTCTTTGCCGGACCCTTCGCCCCCTCATACTCGCCCGCGATCACCCGCAGCGTGCCCGCACCGTCCGGCAGATCGACTGCGGGGATTTGCCCCGCCTCGATCCCCTGATAGCCGGGCGCGGCGGATTTGTCCTTTGCGGGCAGGTTCACCCAAAGCTGGACCATCTCGAAATCGCCGCCGCGCGCGGTGAAATCGTGGCTGTGAAACTCCTTGTGCAGGATGCCGTTGCCGGCGGTCATCCATTGCACATCGCCTTCGCGGATCACGCCGCCGCGCCCGGTGGAATCGCCATGCTCGACCTCGCCATCATAGACGATGGTGACGGTCTCGAACCCCTTGTGCGGGTGCACATCGACGCCACGCGGCCGGTCGGCCGGGTCAAAGCGATGCGGGCCGCCATAGTCGAGCATCAGGAAGGGCGAATGTTCCCGCCCGCCGGACATATGCGAAAACAGCGAACGAACGGGAAAGCCGTCGCCCACCCAGTGACCACGGGGCGCGGCAGAGGTGGATACGATCTTGCGCATCGAAAAGCTCCTTGCTGAGGGGGCGGACCAGCCGCCGTTGCCCGAAAGATGGTTGCAGACAGCGAAATCTCAAGCCTTGCGGCGTTCGGTTTTCCCGAACGCCGGTTCCGGGCGGCGTCGGCTTTTGTGGATGCATGAAGGATCGCACCGGATAGCTGACGAAAGCAAATCTGATGATCAAATTGGCTTCCGTCAGCTATAACAACGCATCTGCTACCGGTTCGCCGCAGGCTTTTGCAGGGGGTCCGGGGGGCGCACAGCCCCCCGGCCATCGCGGGACGCAAATCATCCGGCGGTGCCATCACGCCACGGATCCCGGCAGTGCGCGACGGCGCTACAGGGCCAGAGCGCCCCGTCCCCGGAATTTGCCGGGCGTTTCGCCCGCCCCGGCGGAACAGCCGTTGCGCGAACAGCCGATGCAGCGCCTCCGCAGCCCGCGCCTGCGGGTATGTCACCATACCGCCGGCACTACTGGCGCGAGGCCCCGCGAAGATGCAGGTTCAGGCTCATGCCCGTGGTGTGCAGCCCGCCACTGCGGCCCGAAATTACCAGTGAGGAGGAGAACGTCATGCGGAACGTCACCGTGGACAATGTCACCGATACCGTCATCAGATCGCTTGGCCAGCACCAGCAGATCCCGGCACGCCAGCGCGAGATCATGGAATCGCTGATCCGGCATCTGCACGGCTTTTGCAAGGAAGTGAACCTGAACCACAGCGAATTTCTTGTCGCCTGCGATTTCCTTGGCCGGGCGGGCGCGATCTGTTCGGACAAGCGGCAGGAATTCATCCTTCTGGCCGATATTCTGGGCGTCGAGGTTCTGGTGGACATGCTGTCGAACCCCGTTGCGGGGAACGAGACCATTTCGACCGTGCTTGGCCCGTTCTTCCGCGAGAATGCGCCGGTCATGCCCAAGGGGGCTTCGACCGTGCAGAAGGAATTCGAGGGTCAGGAAACTGTCTATGTCGAAGGTTACATCCGCGACATGGATGGCAATCCCGTCGCCGGTGCGGTTATCGATGTCTGGGAGGATGCGCCCAACGGGCTTTACGAGAACCACGATCCCGGCCAGCCGGACTACAACCTGCGCGGCCGGTTCGAAAGCGACGAGAATGGCCACTACGCCTTTCGCGGCATCCGCCCCGTGGCCTATCCGATCCCCGGCGATGAAACGGCGGGCGAGCTGATCCGCTTTATGGGCCATCACTGCATGCGTCCGGGTCATCTGCACATGATGGTCACGCGCGAGGGGTATCGTCCGCTGATCTCGCAGATTTTCGATTCCGAAAGCGCGCATCTGGATGACGATTCCGTCTTTGCGGTGAAAGAGGAACTGATCGGCGAATTCCGCAAGGCCCCCGAGGGTGCCGATACCGATCTGGTCCTGCGTTTCGACTTTGTTTTGCCCCGGACCGAGGCCGCACGTGTCGCCGCCGAGTGAACGGCAACCGTCCTGCCGCGCGTGTCAGCGTGCGGCAGGGCCCCCGCCCGCACCGGAAATCACCCCGGGAAGCACCGGAAAAGGAGCCTGAACGTGAATACTCCCGGCAACAGCGAACTGGCCTTTGTGGCGGATCCGCAAGAGATCCGGCCCGGACATTCGGTCGCGGCGGTCGAGACGCTGATCGTCGATGTTCCCACGATCCGCAAGCATCGCCTGTCCAATACCGAGGTCAGCTTTCAGTCCTATGTGATTGTCCGCGTCGTGCTGGCCGATGGCACCGAAGGCTATGGCGAGGCGGCGACGCTGGGCGGTCCGCGTTGGGCCGAAGAAAGCGTCGAGGCGATCAAGGCGAATATCGACAGCTATCTTGCCCCCGCCGTTCTGGGCCATTCCGCGCTGGCCTTTGAGGCGAACAATCTGGCCATGCAGAAATCGGCCAGCCGCAACAACTCGGCCCGCGGGGCGGTGGATAGCGCGTTGTTCGACGCGGCGGGCAAATCGCTGGGGCTGCCGGTCAGTCAGCTTCTGGGTGGTACGGTTCGTGACCGGATCGAGGTTCTGTGGGCGCTGGCCTCGGGCGATGCCGATCAGGAAATCGAAGAGGCCCGCGCCCGGCTTGCGGCGCGTCAGCACCGGCGCTTCAAGATCAAGCTGGGTTTTCACGCGCCCGCCGATGACATGGCCCGTCTGCAGCGGATCGTCGAGGCATTGCCCGGCTGTGAAATCGTCTGCGACGTCAATCAGGGCTGGTCCGAGGCGGTGGCGATCCGCTTTCTGCCGCGCCTGGCTGAACTGGGCGTGGTGCTGATCGAACAACCGCTGCGCCCCGGCCTTGTCGAGGCCACCGCCCGGATTGCCGCCCGCAGTACCGTTCCAATCATGACCGACGAGGCCGCCTTCACCGGCCCCGAGATCGTCGCACAGGCGACCGCCGCCGCCGGCAGCGTCTATTCGCTGAAGCTGGTCAAAAGCGGCGGGTTGATCGAGATGAAGCGAGCGGCGGGCATCGCCTCGGCTTGCGGGCTGGAACTTTACGGCGGCTGTCTGCTGGAAACCGGTATCGGCGCCGCCGCGCATCTGGCCCTGTTCCGGACGTTGCCCCGGCTGGAATGGGGTTGCGAACATTTCGGTCCGCGGATCGTCAGGACCGACCTGACCAATGGCGAGATCCTGTTCCGCGATTTCCATATCCACTGCCCCGATGGGCCGGGCCTTGGCGTGACGGTCAACCGGGACGCGCTGCGTTCGCTGGCGCGGAAGGCGTGATCATGGCGCTGCTGCACTGGTCTCCGCGATCGCCCTATGTCCGCAAGGTCATGGTCGCGCTGCATGAAAAGGGGCTGGCCGATAGCGTCCGCACGATGCGGACCCATGCCGACCCGATGATCCCGCACCGGGATTTGATGCGGATCAACCCGCTGTCCAAGATCCCCACGCTGGAGCTGGAGGACGGCACTGTCCTGTTCGACAGCCATGTGATCTGCCATTGGGCGGACCGTACCGGCCCTTCGGGGCCGGTGCTGTTTCCGCAGGACCAACTGGCCGAACGCGACGAGGCGCTTGGGACCGGGCTGCTGGACATTGCGCTGCCCTGGCTGGTCGAACGCAACATGCGCCCCGAGGCGCAGCGCTCGGATGCCATGATCGATGTCTATCACAGCAAGGTGATGCGCATTGCCGACTGGCTGGAGGGCCACGTCACCGCGCTGCGGGAAAGGCGGTTCGATATTGGCCATCTCAGCATCGGGGTGGCGCTGTGTTATCTGGATTTCCGCTTTGGCACGCTTGACTGGCGCAGGGACCGGCCCCGGCTGGCTGACTGGCACGAGGGGTTCTGTGCGCGGCCATCGGTTCAGGCCACCGCCTTTCGTGATGACCCGCGACCGGTCTAACCCGGCGCGGTGCGGGCGAATTTGCGGGTGACTTCCAGAAAATTCATCACCTGCGGCGCGCGATTGTCCAGCCGCGCATGGACTGTCAGCCCGGTG
Organism: Paracoccus sp. (in: a-proteobacteria); assembly: GCF_047973135.1. Taxonomy (GTDB): domain Bacteria; phylum Pseudomonadota; class Alphaproteobacteria; order Rhodobacterales; family Rhodobacteraceae; genus Paracoccus. Next base: position 12,636 of record NZ_JBKEBL010000195.1, on the reverse strand, counting down.
CCCGGATTGTCGCCCGTATAGGGCCGGTAGGTGACGCCGGGCCGTTGCGTTCCGGCCACGGTTTCCGGCACCACCGACAACCCCACCCCAACCGAGACCAGCGAGATCGCGCTTTGAAAATCCTGTGTCAGTTCCAGTCCCGCCGGGGTGAACCCCTCGCGTTCGCAGATCCCAAGGATCACATCGGCATAGCTGGGGCGGGGATGGCGCGGGTACAGGATGAAGGTCTGATCATCCAGATCGGCAAAGCGGATTTCGGACCGGCTGGCAAGGGGCGAGTTGTCGGGCAGCGCCAGGATCAGCTTTTCGCGGTACAGCGGTACGCGCCGGAATTCATCGTCGCGCAGCTCGGGGCGGGCGACGGCGATGTCGATCTCGCGCTGAACCAGCGCCCGCTGCAATTCGGCATTGTTCATCGCCGACAGCGCCAGTTCAACCGCCGGATAGTACGAGCGGAAGGATTTGATCAGCGAAGGCAGCACCCCGTGCGAGGCGGATCCGACAAAGGCGATCCGCAACCGTCCCGCGCCGCCAGACCCGACTGCCCGCGTCTCGCGCGTGGCGGCGTCGATTCGGTCGAGGATCTGGCGGGCATGGGTTTGCAGCACCTCGCCGGCCTGGGTCAGGCGAATCTGGCTGCGGCTGCGGTCGAACAGTTGTACCTCAAGATCGGTCTCAAGCACCGCGATCTGCCGTGACAGAGGCGGTTGCGCCATGTCCAGCCGCGCCGCCGCCCGGCCAAAATGCAGCTCTTCTGCTACTGCAAGGAAATATTTCAGCCGCCGAATCTCCATCCTCGTTCCTCTGCTGGTCGTTAAACTGGCTTGAGGGCGTATATACCGGTATCTGATACCTTTTAGGTATCAGATAGGACGACATGCAGATGGTGCAGCGGATCAGGTCAGGCGCAAGCGGGCGCAGAAGTCCAGAAAGTGCCGCATCGCCCCGGTCATCAGCTTGCCCGAAGGATAGACCAGATGGACCGGCAGGTTGTTCACGCTATATTCGGGCATCAGCCGGGCCAGCCTGCCGCTTGTCAGATCTTCGGTGATGGCCAGTTCCGGCATCAGGGTGATTCCCCGGCCGTTGATGGCCATGGAATGCAACATGTCCGAATTGTTCGACGAAAAGACCGGCTGGATTTTCTGATAGATAATCTCGCCATTCTGGCGCAGAGGCCAGGTCTCGGCACCGCGCAGATTGGTATAGTGCAGGCAATCGTGATGCAGCAGGTCGGCGGGTTTCTGCGGCTGGCCGCGCCGGGCGATATAGTCGGGCGAAGCGACCATCACGATCATCGCATCGTGCAGATGGATGGCGTACATCGTCGAATCGGCCAGATCGCCGATCCGGACCACCGCATCGAACCCGTCGCCCACGACTTCGGCGGTGCCATCGTCCAGCACCATTTCCAGCCGTATGCCGGGATATTCTTCCATGAAGCGCAGCAGATGCGGTTGCAGAATCTTCAGCGTATAAGAGATGGGTGCCCCGATCTTCAGCACCCCGGCGGGATTGCCTGCGGCCGTCCGGACGGAGTCATTGGCGATGTCCAGCCGGTCAAGCACCTCGCGGATATTGTCACCATATTCCAGCCCCAGCGCGGTCGGACGTACCGACCGGGTGGTGCGGTTCAGCAGGCGCGTGCCCAGATCGGCCTCAAGATCGGCGACATGCTTGCTGCACATGCTGCGCGAGATGCCAAGTCGCCGGGCCGCAGCCGCAAAGCTTCCCTCCTCAATGACCGCGACGAAAGTGCGTAGAGCGGGAATATCCATCTGTCCATCTGGGATCGTGTTGAAACCTGTAACACCGACCTTGGGAAAGGCCAGCCACCATGTGCCGGGAGCGACACGAAAAACGCCTTCCCGATGCAGGAAGGCGGCATCCATATGGAAAGATTGGGGTCTGGGGACGTGATCTTCAAGAGGCGCCCGGACTGACCCGGACGCCTCGGCGGATTTTGCTCACCGTTCATAGACCAGCGCGCTGCGCTCGGCCGAAGGAAAGTTGGTGACGGTGATCATGTCGCCGGGTTTGAGGCCGGCGCGATGCAATTCGGTGGCGGTCATCACGGAATCGGCGCGGACCTCGACGGTCTCCAGTGCCTGCCCCGGCTGCGCCGCGGGACCGGACCGGTCCGGCAGCCCGTCGAAATTCGCGGCTGCGGCAGCTCCTGCTGTCAGACCCAGAGCAATCAAAGCAACTGCAACGTGTTTCATGACATTTAACCTTTCTTTGAGGGGTGTGACGTAACGTCTCGTCTCATCAGAAATAGGGATGTGGATAACCGACAATTAGATGTAATTTGTCGCTTTCTCTGTTCGAGATGATGGGACAATCACAGATTGTTGCCCGTCTTGACGGCGTCAATTTATATTAACTCTGTCAGGCATTTGTCGAAATCGTGATCGGCAGAGGGTTAGCGCGGCGCATCGCGACAGTTTGGCGGCGGTATTAAACAACCACAACGGGAAAGACTTGTGCCGTGAAACCCAAATGTTCAAAGCTCATCATGGGGAAGTCGCCTCCTAAAAACTGTACCGAATGACCCGAATTCAGCAACCGTCGCGCAGGGCCTTGAGGCAGGACCGCGTTGACAGAAACGTGAAATCGGCTATCGTGAACCAATCACGAATTGGTACAGATGTATGGATACAGGTTTATCGGATCCGGAAAACACGCTGCTACGGCTTGACGATCTGACTTTGCGGGTGCGCGGGCATTCCGCGCCTTTGCTGGATTCCCTGTCCTTTTCCGTCGCGCGTGGTGAAACCCTGTGCATCGTGGGTGAATCCGGTTGCGGCAAAAGCCTGACCTCGCTGGCGGTCATGGGGCTGCTGGCTCCGGGGCTGAATGCCGGGGTTCAGGGCAGGCTGACTTTCGAGGGTGCCGAAATCGACATGCGCGATCACGCGGCGCTGGCCCGATTGCGGGGGCGTCGGATCGGGATGATCTTTCAGGAACCGATGTCCAGCCTGAACCCCGCCTATCGCGTCGGCGACCAGATCGCCGAGGCGTGGCGGCAGCACAATTCCGGCGATGGCAAGGTGCAGGCGCTGGATATGCTGCGTCTGGTCGGCATTCCGGCGCCGGAACGGCGGATGCGCGACTATCCGCATCAGATGTCGGGCGGCATGCGGCAGCGGGTGATGATCGCGATGGCGCTGGTCAACAACCCGGCGCTGCTGATCGCCGATGAACCCACGACCGCGCTGGACGTCACCATTCAGGCCCAGATCCTGCGGCTGATCGCCCGGCTTCAGGCCGAACGCGACATGGGCACGATCATGATCACGCATGATCTTGGCGTCGTGGCCGAGGTGGCGACGCGGGTGGCGGTGATGTATGCGGGCCGCATCGTGGAAACCGGCCCCGTCGATGCGATCTTCGCCGATCCGCAACACCCCTATACCATCGGGCTGATGTCCTCGATCCCGGCGCTGAGTGGTCCCCGCGACCGGCTGGCGACGGTTCCGGGGATCGTGCCCTCGATCGAGACCATGCCCGATGGTTGCCGCTTTTCGACGCGCTGCCCCTTTACCGCCGCGCCCTGCCGCGGCACCGCCCCGCCGCTGGCCCGGCTGGCCCCCGGCCATGCCGCCGCCTGCCATTTCGCGCCGCTGGACCAGAACCTGACAGGTGCCGCATGAGCCATGACATCGTCGAGGCCATCCGCCTGACCAAGCGGTTCGAGATCGGCGGCGGGTTTCTCAAAACGCCCCGGCTGCTGCATGCCGTGGACGGCGTCTCGTTGTCTGTGCGCGAGGGTGAAACCTTTGCCATCGTCGGCGAATCCGGCTGCGGGAAATCGACGCTGGCGCGGCTGTTGATGCGCCTGCTGGAACCGACATCGGGGCAGATCCTGATCGACGGGCGCGACATTGCCGGGGCCTCGGGGGCACAGTTGCAGCAGTTGCGGCGTGACGTGCAGTTCATCTTTCAGGATCCGTTCTCGTCGCTGAACCCGCGGCTGACGGTGGCGCGGCTGGTGGCCGAGCCGCTGGAGGCGCATCGCCGCGATATGAACGCCCGCCAGCGCCGGGCCGAGGTCGCGCGGCTGCTGCAACAGGTCGGGCTGCGGCCCGAGCATATGGACCGCTATCCGCATGAATTTTCCGGCGGCCAGCGGCAACGCATCGGCATTGCCCGCGCGCTGGCCTCGGGGCCTCGGGTGTTGATCGGCGACGAACCGGTCAGCGCGCTGGATGTCAGCGTTCAGGCCCAGGTGGTCAACCTGCTTTCGGATCTGCGCGACAGTCTTGGTCTGACACTGATCGTCATCGCCCATGATCTTGCGATCATTCGCCAGATAAGCGATCGCGTGGCGGTGATGTATCTGGGCCGCGTGATCGAGACGGGGCCGACCGATCAGGTCTTTGCGCGGCCCCGCCATCCCTATACCCGCACGCTGCTGGCCGCGATTCCGGGCAGTCAGCGCGACGATGACGCTGTGCCGGGCGAAACGCCCAGTCCCATCGACCCGCCCTCGGGCTGTCATTTCCGCGCCCGCTGCCCCCATGCGCAGGATCGCTGTGCCACCACCCGCCCGCTGGTCGAAGAGACCGGCGACGGAGCCGAGGTTGCCTGCCTGCGCTGGCGCGAGATCGACGGCCCGCCCGCCGCGCTGCCCGCGCCCCCGGACCGGACCCCCGCCGCCGGGGCGCGGTTCCGGCTGTATCGTCAGGCGCTGGCAGGAACCCATGACAAACGGAACCAACAGGAGATTGCAGAATGAACACCGGCAGAATGCTTTTGCTTGCCGCCTTGCTGGGTGGAACGGCTCTTGGTGCTCAGGCCCAGACCCTGCGGATCGGGTTGGAAAGCGACCCCGACGCGCTGGACCCCGACCGCAGCCGAACCTTCGTTGGCCGCATCGTGTTCACCGCGCTGTGCGACAAGCTGATCGATGTTACCGCCGATCTGCAACTGGTGCCGCAACTGGCGACCGAATGGTCCTTCAGCGAGGATGGCAAGCTGCTGGACATGACCCTGCGCGAGGGGGTGGTGTTTCATGACGGCACCCCCTTTGACGCCGAGGCGGTCAAGGCGAATATCGAACGTTCGCAGATGCTTGAGGACAGTGTCCGCAAATCGGAAATCAGTTCCATCGAATCGGTCGAGGTGGTGGACCCTACCCATATCCGCATGCACCTGTCCGCCGCCGACGCGCCGCTGCTGGCGCAACTGGCTGATCGTGCGGGCATGATGCTGTCGCCGGCCGGCTTTGCGGGCGATGTGGCCGCGAACCCGGTCTGCTCGGGGCCGTTCAAATTCAAAAGCCGCGTCGCGCAGGACAAGATCGAGCTTGAGAAATTCGCCGGTTACTGGAATGCCGACGCGATCAGCGTTGATGCTGTCACCTATCTGCCGATCCCGGATTCGACCGTGCGGCTGGCCAATCTGCAATCGGGCGATCTGGATCTGATCAACCGGCTGGCGGCGACCGATGCCCCGACGGTCGAGGCCGATTCCAGGCTGACCTTCGCCAAGGCGGACGGGTTGGGTTATCAGGGGATCACCTTCAACACGATGAACGGGACGCAGGCCGACAACCCATTCGGCAAGGACGCCCGCCTGCGTCAGGCCCTGTCGTTGTCCATCGACCGTCAGGCGATCAGTCAGGTGGTCTTTTCCGGGCTGAACGCGCCCGCCAGCCAGTTCGTGCCCGCCGCAAGTCCCTATTACGACCCCGCCTTCCCGGTGGTCGCCCGTGATGTCGGGAAGGCCAAAGCGCTGATGGCCGAGGCCGGTTATCCCGACGGGCTGACGCTGGACCTGCAATTCCCGAACCGGCCCGAAAGCCAGCAGGTCGTGCAGATGATTCAGGCCATGGCCGCCGAGGCGGGGATCAGCATCAACCTGATTGCCAAGGAATTTGCGACGCAACTGGCCGATCAGAAGGCGGGCGATTTTCAGGCCAGTCAGGTCGGCTGGTCGGGCCGGATCGACCCTGACGGCAATCTTTACGGCTTCGTGACGACCGGGGGCGGCTTTAACGACGGGAAATATTCCAACCCCGACCTTGACCGCGTCCTTGCCGAAGCGCGCACCCGGAACGATGAGGCGGCGCGCAAGGATTTGTATCATCAGGCCAATGTGATCCTGAACGCGGAACTGCCGCTGTTCTATCTGTATCATCTGGACTGGCTCTATGGCGTCTCGAACCGGGTGCAGGGCTTTACGGCTACGCCTGACGGAATGATCCGCCTTGAGGGCGTGACCCTGACCGAATGATGTGACCATGGGGCCGGGTGCATCGCCGCCCGGCCCGTTCCGACCCGAGCCGCAGAGAACCCCATGTTGTCTTACCTTGTCCGACGCATCCTGATCTCGATTCCCACGCTGATCCTGATCACGGTCTTTGTCTTTGCGCTGCAAAAGATGCTGCCCGGAGACCCGGTTCTGGCCCTTGCGGGCGAGGATCGCGACCCCGAGACGCTGGAACGGCTGCGCGATCTGTACCACCTGAACGATCCGCTGTGGGTGCAGTATCTGATCTGGGCCAAGGGGGTGGTGCAGGGCGATCTGGGCATGTCAGTGCGCACGGGTGTGCCCGTCGGCGAGATGATCCTGTCCAAGTTGCCCGTCACCATCCAGCTTGCCGTCATGTCGATGATCTTTGCTGCGCTGATCGGCATTCCTGCCGGCATCGTCTCGGCGGTGCGCAAGGGGACGGTCACGGATTACCTGGCCAATGTCGTGGCGCTGTCGGGGCTGTCGATTCCGAATTTCTGGCTGGGGATCATGCTGATCCTGCTGGTTTCGGTGAAATGGAACCTGCTGCCCGCATCCGGCTATGTTCCTCCCCTGGAAGATTTATGGCAGTCGATCCGGACAATGCTGATGCCCGCCTTCGTGCTGGGAACGGGGCTTGCGGCATCGCTGATGCGGCATACGCGCTCGGCCATGCTGGGGGTGATGCGGCAGGATTACGTGCGCACGGCGCGCGCCAAGGGCCTGCCGGAACGCAAGGTCGTGCTGCGCCACGCCTTTCGCAATGCGCTGACCCCGGTTGTCACCCTGTCCGCGCTGCTGTTCGGCGAACTGATCGCCGGGGCCGTCCTGACCGAGCAGATTTTCACCATTCCCGGTTTCGGCAAGATGGTGGTCGATGCCGTGTTCAGCCGCGATTACGCCGTCGTGCAGGCCGTGGTGCTGGTGACGGCGCTGGGGTTCATCCTGATGAACCTGCTGGCCGATACCGCCAACGCGCTGCTGAACCCGCGCCTGAGGTTAAGCTGATGTCCGATGCCGCAACCGATCCCGTTCCGCCGCGCGCGAAAAGCCGGGTCTGGCGCAAGCTGCGCGCGCATCGTACCGCCATGTTCGGCGCGGGGCTGGTAGCCGTTTTCGTTGCGCTGGCGCTGGCTGCCCCGGTTCTGCCCATCGCCGACCCCGCCGCGACCGATTGGGGCGCGATCCGGCAGGCCCCTTCGGCGGCGCATTGGCTGGGTACGGACGAACTGGGCCGGGATCAGTTCTCGCGCATGATCTGGGGGGCGCGGGCGTCCTTGCTGGCCGGTGTTGTGTCGGTGCTGATCGCGCTGGTCATCGGCGTGCCTCTGGGGATCGTTGCGGGCTATTTCGGCGGCTGGACCGACGCGGCGATTTCCCGCTGCACCGAGGCGCTGCTGTCGGTGCCGTTCCTGATCCTCGCCATTGCGCTGGCCTCATTCCTTGGCCCGTCGCTGACCAATGCGATGATCGCCATCGGCATCGCCGCGACGCCCGTGTTCATCCGCCTGACGCGCGGGCAGGCGATCAATGTCGCAGCCGAAGATTATGTCGAAAGCGCCCATGCCATCGGCCTGTCCACGCCGGTGATCCTTGCGCGCTATATTTTTCCCAATATCCTGCCGCCGGTTCTGGTGCAATCTACCCTGACCGTCGCAGGCGCGATCATCGCCGAGGCGTCGCTGTCCTTTCTGGGTCTGGGCCAGCAGCCGCCTGCGCCAAGCTGGGGGGCGATGCTGAACACGGCCAAGGGTTTCATGGTGCAGGCGCCATGGATGGCGCTGTGGCCGGGGATCGCGATTTTTCTTGTGGTGCTGGGGTTCAACCTGCTGGGCGACGGGCTGCGCGACGCGCTTGACCCCCGCGAAGACTGAGAGGCTAAGATGACAGATTTCACGACCCGCCCCGATATTCGTGGCACTTTCGGCACGGTTGCCTCGACGCACTGGATTGCCTCGGCGGTCGGCATGGCGATGCTGGAACGCGGCGGGAATGCCTTTGATGCGGCGGTCGCGACCGGGTTGGTCCTTCAGGTGGTCGAGCCGCATCTGAACGGTCCCGGCGGCGACCTGCCCGCCATCGTACATCTGGCCGACAGCGACCAGACCCGCGTGCTTTGCGCGCAGGGCACCGCCCCTCGGGGCGCGACGATGGACCATTACCGCAGCCATTTCGGCGAGGGGCTGATCCCCGGATCCGGGCTGCTGGCCACGGTCATTCCCGGCGCGTTCGATGGCTGGATGCTGATGCTGCGCGACCATGGCAGCATGGAGCCGTCCGAGGTCATGGCCCCCGCCATTGCCTATGCGCGCGACGGCCACCCGGTCCTGCCGCGCGTCGCGAACACGATCGCAGGCATTGCCGGGTTCTTTCGCGACGAATGGCCAAGCAGCGCGGCGACATGGATGCCGGGCGGTGTCGCGCCCAAGCCCTGGTCGTTGTTCCGCAACCCCGACCTGGCCACCGCGTATCAGCGTATCGTCGATGAGGCGCAGGGCGACACGCGCGAGGCGCGGATCGACGCGGCGCGCGCGATTTGGGCCGAGGGGTTCGTCGCCAACGCGATCTGCGACTATCTGGCCGATGCCTGCGTCATGGATGTCTCGGGCGCGGCGCATTCGGCTGTGCTGAGCCGCTCTGATCTGGCGGGCTGGCGGGCCGCGTGGGAACCGACGCTGAGCGTGGATTACCATGGCTGGACCGTCCACAAGACCCAAGCCTGGTCGCAGGGGCCGGTGCTGTTGCAGGCGCTGCAAATCCTGAAGCATTTCGATCTGTCGGCGATGGATCCGAATGGCGCCGATTTCGTCCATACCGTGACCGAGGCGATGAAGCTGGCCTATGCTGACCGCGAGGCATATTACGGCGATCCGGCCTTTTTCGACATTCCGATGGGACGGCTGCTGTCTGACGATTACGCCGCCGGGCGGGCTGCGCTGATCGGCCCGCGCGCCAGTCTGGAACAGCGTCCCGGACGCCTGCCGGGGCTGGAACATCTGGCCGAGGATGCGATCCGGCGCGCCGCCACCGACTTTCAGGCCGCGCGCGGTGCCAGCGCCGGAGAGCCGACCATGGCCCATCTGACAGAGCGGCGGGGCGATACAGTTCATCTGGATGTCATCGACCGCTGGGGCAACATGGTCAGCGCCACGCCTTCGGGCGGATGGCTGCAATCGAACCCGGTCGTGCCGGGCCTTGGCTTTCCGCTGAACAGCCGGGCGCAGATGTTCTGGCTGCGCGACGGTCTGCCCTCGTCCCTGCGTCCCGGCGCGCGCCCGCGCACGACGCTGACCCCGTCCATGGCGGAAAAGGACGGCACGCGCATTGCCTTTGGCACGCCGGGCGGCGATCAGCAGGACCAGTGGCAGTTGATCTGGTTCCTGCGCTACGTCAATCACGGCATCCCGATGCAACAGGGCATGGATTCCCCGTTGTTTCACAGCCTGCATTTTCAGGGCAGCTTTTACCCGCGCGAGGCCAGCCCCGGCGCGATGCTGGCAGAGCCGCATTTCGGCGACGAGGTCATCGCCGATCTGCGCGCGCGCGGTCACAAGGTCACGGTGGCCGAGCCATGGTCCATCGGCCGCCTGACGGCGGCGCGGCGCGAAGCCGACGGCATGCTGACGGCGGCGGCAACCCCCCGGTTGATGCAGGCTTATGCGGTGGGGCGGTAGGCGATGACATGGTCTCTGATCGCGCGGGACGGATCGGGTGCCATCGGCATTGCTGTCGCCACCCGCTTTTTTGCCTGCGGTTCGCTGGTCGTGCATATCGGACGGCGGGCAGCGGTGGCGACACAGGCCTTTGTCAACCCGGTCTGGGGAACCGAGGGGTTGACGCGGCTTGAGGCCGGGCAGGACGCCGCGACGGTGATTGCCGATCTTGCGGTTCGCGACGCGGGCGCGGCGCAGCGGCAGGCACATATGATCGACGCCCAGGGCCGCATAGCGGTGCATACGGGCAGCGACTGCGTGGACTGGGCGGGGCATCTGACCGGCGATGACTGGTCGGTGGCGGGCAACATGCTGGCCGGGCCGCAAGTCGTGGCCGAAACCGCGCAGGTCTTTGCCGAACGGCGCGATCTGGACCTGCCGCAGCGCATGCTGACCGCGATGGAGGCGGGCGAGGCCGCAGGCGGGGACAAGCGGGGCAGGCAGTCGGCGGCCCTGCGCATTCATCGCGGCGAGGCCCATCCCTGGCTGGACCTGCGCGCCGACGACCATTCCGATCCTCTGGCCGAATTGCGCCGCCTGCTGGCCGTGGCCGGGGAACGTTATCTGATCATGGCAAGGGCGCTGCCGACCGAGGCGCGCTTTTCCGGCGCGCCCGACCGCAGCGGTATCGACCGCGAGATCGCCGAGGCCGAGGAACGGCGGCGGGCCGAGGGACGTATCAGCGCCTCTTTCGCAACATCGGGGGCCTGATCCATGCAGGAAGTCGCCTCGTCTTTCGCGCTGCTGGAACTGGCCGCCGTCGCCGTTGGCGCGGGTATCGCGGGCGGTATCCTTGCCGGGCTGCTGGGGGTGGGCGGCGGCATCGTGATCGTGCCGGCGCTGTATTTCGCCCTGACGCTGGTGGGAATGGAGCCTGATCTGACCATGAAGGTCGCGGTTGGCACCTCGCTGGCCACCATCGTCTTTACCTCGCTGTCATCCGGCCTCGGTCATTACCGCAGGGGGGCCATCGACCTGGTCCTGCTGAAGCTGTGGGCACCCTCGATCCTGCTGGGTGTCGTCTGCGGCAGTCTGCTGGGGGGATATGTCTCGGGCCGGTTGCTGGTCGCGGTTTTTGCGAGTGTGGCGCTGATCGTCTCGGCGGACATGATCCTGCGCGGTGGCAAGGCGGAACCGCAGCCGAAATCCTTTTCCCGACCGGTCTGGGCGTTTTTCGGCGTGATCGCCGGGGCGCTGAGCGCGATGATGGGGATCGGAGGCGGAACCATCTGTGTGCCGCTGCTGAACTTTCTGGGCTATGACATCCGCCGCGCGGTGGGCACCTCGGCTGCCATCGGGTTTCTGATCGGCGTGCCCGGCGCGATCATCTATGCCGGGACCGGGCTGGGGGTTCAGGGGCTGCCGCCGCTGTCCCTGGGCTATGTCAATCTGGTCGCCGCTGCCGTGATCATCCCGCTGACCACGACCTTCTCGCAGCTTGGCGTCAGGCTGGCCCATTCGATCCCGCGCCGCGCGCTGAGGCTTTCCTTTGGCGCGTTTCTGCTGCTGACCTCGATCCGCATGTTCATCGACCTGCTGAAAGGATGAAAATGACGCGGGATGCCGACGAATTGTCCGGGGTTCTGGCAGCGCTGGAGCCCGTCCTGACCGAGGCCGCCAGTCAGGGCAGCGCGCGCTTGCCGCCGGAACGGGCGCTGGCCGAAAGGCTGGGCGTGCCGCGTCGCAGGCTGCGTCTGGCGCTGGATCACCTGCAACGGCGCGGCGTGATCTTTCGCCGCCACGGGCAGGGCACTTTCATCGCGCCGCCCCCGCATCCCGACCGGGGCCGCAACCGGCTGCTGGCCGGGCGCACCAGCCCCGAACAGGTGATGGATGTGCGCCTGCAAATCGAGCCGCATCTTGCCCAGCTTGCCGCCCGCTTTGCCACGGCCGAGGATCTGGAACAGCTGGAACGCCTGATGCGCAAGACGGTCGAGGCCCGTTCGGCCCGCGATTACGATCTTGCCGACGAGGTGTTCCATTTCCGCATCGCCGAACTGGCGGGGAATCCGCTGTTTCAGGAAATCTACGACCTGATCCGCGATCTGCGCCGCGATACCGGCTGGCGCGAAAGGCGCGAAAAAACTCACTCTCCGCAGGTCATCAGCGTGCTTGCGGAACAGCACCGGCGGATTTTCGACGCCATCGCCTCGCGCGATGAAGCCGCCGCCGGGGCCGAGCTCCGTCAGCATCTGGACTATGTCGCCCGCCGAATCCGCAGGCCTCCGGCATCGGAAGGCTAGTCCCTTGATTCAGCTTACTTGCGGATAGAGATGTATGAGTTTGACACGGGCGTCTTCGGTTGAGAATTGCCAGTTGACCTTTGCGTTTGCGGTGTTTCGGTTTCGGGTCCATGCACTGATTTGGGCGTCGAGCGTGGCCGGGTCCGGGATGCGCCGGTCGAGGCATTGCCTGGAAAGAACGCTGAGTTCACATTCAGCGATATTGAGCCAGGACCCGTGTATTGGGGTGAAATGCCATTCGAACCGTACTGCGATGCGGCGGGCCTCTGCGGGTGAGAACGCCTGATAGAGCGAGGCCGGTTTGTGGGTGTTGAGGTTGTCCTGCACCGGCACGATCTTTTCGGCATCCGGGAAATGGATGTCAGCCAGATCGCGCAGGATATGGGCATAGTCGACAGATCATCCCTCCACGGGTGCCAAGTCCGGCGCGCGCTTGGTTGTGG